>DATELB010000001.1:0-9861 GCA_035277085.1 Nitrospira sp.
GCGCACCAGCTGCGCGATGCCCCATGACAAATCTTCCTTCGTGTCGCAGCAGACGCATCCTCCTGCCAGATTCATGACCTGTTCCGCAACCGTCCCGACGCGAGGCCCGTCGATGCTGATCTCTCCCGCCTCGTTCATCAGAACACCCGCCCGCAGGCCGCGGTCGCGCCAATATTCGAGCAATCGCATGAGCAGCGTGGTCTTTCCCGCGCCCAGCGACCCGCAGAGTACATAGAAGGGAACGGCAGCCTCGGTCATGGCGCGGTCAGCGAGGGGCGTGGAGGTGATCGGTTCGGTGCTGGCCCACCAGCGTGGTCAGGTCGCAATGCACCGTGTCTTTGTGCGCGCAGTGCGTTTCAAGTTGGATCGTGATGTGGGTGATCCCAAAATCGGAAGCGATACGGGCGCGAATCTCCTTCAGCAGTTCGTCCGTGAAGGCGCCGCTCTCCCCGTCAATCAGAACATGACAGGTCAGCATCACGAGGCGCGGCTCGATGGCCCACACGTGTAGATCGTGAACGTTGTCCACGCCGTGCAGCGCCTCGATGGCGGCCGCGATGCTCGATGCGCTGACACCCGGCGGAGTCGATTCAAGGAGAATCTCCAGCGACTCCCGGAAAATCGGCCAGGCGCCGCGCACGATGGCTCCGACCAGGAGGAAGCTGACGAGAGGATCGAGGACGGTCCAGCCGGTCAATAGGATCGCCCCTCCGCTGAGAATGACGCCCAGGGAGACCCAGGCATCGGCCAGCATATGCCAAAACGCGCTTCTGATATTGAGGTCGTCTTTCGCGCCGTGCTGGAGCAGGAGCGCGATGCCGAGATTGGCGGCGAAGCTGAGGGCGGCGATCGCCATGACCCAGCCGCCGTCCACCGCGACGGGATGAATGAGACGTTTGACGCCGACGACTGATACGCCGAGCGCGGTCAGGAGCAGAACGAATGAACTCAGAAGGGCCGTGATGATGCCGGCCCGATGGTAGCCGAACGTCCGGGCCTCAGTGGCGGGCCGCGCGGTCAGGATATGAGCGTAGAGGGCAGCAAACAGCGCGCCTTGATCGATCAGATTGTGGCCGGCATCGCCGATCAATCCGACGCTGTTGAGGACCACCCCTCCGGTGAATTCGGCGGCAATGACGACAGCATTCAACCCCAGGGCAAGATGCAACCGCGATCGGAGATGGGTATAGGTGGCGTCTCCGCTCATGCGTCTAGTGTCGCACGTGTCAAGCGAAGCGGCAAGCGTCCCCCACGAGCCTGCACCACTCAAGGACGCTTTGACGACCGGAATTCCTGCTGGCTGACGGCGAAATCGGCTCGGCCTACGCCTGAGTTTCCCGTCGCAAGATCGGTTGCGACGACGCGCAACACGATGCCTTCGGGGGCCTCATCCGGCTTTGGCACGAAGAAGGGCGCGTCGAACGTGCCCGTTTCATTGGAGTAAAACATCTGCAAACGTTCGATGACGCGATTGCCGATCAGCAGCTCTCCGTAAATCTGAAGTTTCCGCGAATCCCAATCCCCATGCGGACGGACGAGCGTGCCCGAGAGGGTGCGCACGGACGCCCGCAGCTTGACGTCGTCCTTCGCCATGAGCGCTTGCCCGCTTGCAGGATGCTCGATCTGCACGATGTATCCATAGAGGTGCAAGACGATGCCGTCGTTCGTCAGATTGTGCCCCGGAATGAGGAGCACCGTCTGCGATGCGTGCTGCATGGCAGCCGGATGGCCCAATGGCCCCTCCGCGGTAATGTCCACGAGAGTCGGTTTGCGCAGCGCCACCGTCGTAGTGAACGCCGCTGCCGGACGCGCGCTGTACACGGGTTCCTCCATGAGATGCGGCGTCCGCATGATTTGATTCTGGTCGCCCGCGTCGCCCTGCTGAATGCCGGCGGCGAGAACCTGCTGGGTTTCGACGTCCGTGATCGTGACGCGCGCGCCGCCGACGTCACGTCCCAAGACCATAGCGCCGTGCGCCACGACGCGCACGACGATCGTCGTCGGCGTTGGATCGTTGAGATGGGCGTCCGGCGGCGGCTCCTCTTCGGCCGGGACGGCGAGGCAGGGCAGGGCAGGCAGGAAAGCCGCCAGTGAAACGAGGAGTATGGCAGCGAGCCACCTCATTTGACCTTCGTGCCCGGCTCGACGTCTTCCATAAAGGTAGCCAAGCCTCGAACCTCCGTGTCGCCGGCGGCCAGCACCATCCCTTGAGACTCGATGCCCATTAATTTGGCGGGCTTGAGGTTGGCGACGATGACGATCGTTTTGCCGATGAGCGAATCAGGCTCATACCGTTTGCCGATGCCCGCCACAATTTGGCGTTGCTCGGCGCCGACCGAGACCTGAAGCTTTAAGAGCTTTTCGGATTTGGGCACGCGCTCGGCACTGAGCACTTTGGCCGTCTTGAGCTGAATTTTCATGAAGTCTTCGATCGTGATCTGTGGCGGCGCCGACATCGGCGGTGTCGCTGCAGGCTGCCCGGCGGCCGACGTCACGGGTTGGGAGGGGGACGGCGTTTCGTTCACGGGTTTTACTCCTTGTGACTTCGATTCGATGCGCGGGAACAGGGCGGCTCCTTTGTTGATTTTCACGTCCGCGAGCGGAGCCGTCCAAGCATAGGCCTCCGGCGGCAGCGGTTTCGTGAAATCGAGCGACAGCCCCAGCTGCTGCGCCAATTGCTCCGCCGTGCGGGGGATGTACGGATAGAGCAGCACGGAAAGGATCCGGAGCGCACGGGCCGTTGTATTGAGGACGGTTTGCAAGCGGGGATAATCTTCCGGTTTTTTGGCGAGCTGCCATGGAGCGGCCTTGTCGATGTATTCATCGCAGAGACGCACGAGCGTTTGTATCCGTTGTACGTTGTCCCGAAATTGGAGCTGTAAAAAACGGCTCTCCGCATCGTCGGGCAACGCACGGGCCGTCTGTTCGATCTGTGTTTCCAAGACCTCTATTGCCGGAACTCCAGCCGGAGGAATCATTCCCGCGGAAAAGCGTTCGACCATGGTCAACGTCCGGCTCAACAGATTCCCGATGCCGTTGGCTAGATCGTTGTTGGTCGCCGTGACCATCGCCTGTTCCGAAAAATCCCCGTCCTGTCCGAAAGGCACCTCGCGCAACAGAAAGTATCGAAAGGCATCAGCGCCGAATCGATCCACCATCTGATTCGGATCGACGACGTTGCCGCGGCTCTTGGACATTTTTTCGCCGTTGACCGTCCACCAGCCGTGGGCGAACACCGTCTCCGGAAGAGGCAAATCCAACGCCATCAACATTGTGGACCAGTACACGGCATGGGTCGTCAAAATATCTTTGCCGACGAGATGCACGGAGGCCGGCCAATAGCGGTCGACCGAAGGACGTGGCAATTTATACTCGAGCGCGGAAAGATAGTTGACGAGTGCATCGAACCAGACATACGTCACGTACTCGTTGTCGAACGGAAGTTCGATACCCCACGAAAGCCTGGATTTGGGACGGGAAATCGAGAGATCGCCCAGCTTTTGGGTCTGCAAAAATCCCAACACTTCGTTACGGCGCGATTCAGGACGCACAAAATCGGGGTGTGTTTTGATGTGCTCGATCAGGCGGTCCTGATATTGACCCATCCTAAAGAAGTAATTGTGTTCGCTCAGCCGTTCCACGGGGCGTTTGCAGTCCGGACACAATCCATCGGCGACGTCCTTTTCCGTCCAGAACCGTTCGTCGAAGGTGCAGTACCAGCCCGTGTAGGAATCTTTATAGATCAATTTCTTATCAAATAAATTTTGAAGATATCGTTGAACGATTTTCTTATGCGCTGGATCCGTCGTTCTGATGAATGCATCGTTCGAAATGTTCAACCGGGTCCAGAGCTGCTGAAACTGCGGCGCGAGTCTGTCGCAATGGACTTGCGGGTCAATTCCGGCCTTCGCGGCCGCCTGTTGAACTTTTTGCCCATGCTCATCAAGCCCCGTCAGAAAAAACACATCCCGGCCACGAAGTCGCCAAAAGCGTGCAAGGACATCGGCCGCGATCGTGGTATAGGCATGCCCGATATGGGGGACGTCGTTGACGTAATAAATCGGGGTGGTGATGTAGAACGTCTGGTGATCGCGCATAAGGGATTAGGCCGGTTGAGGCGTGGATGTGACAAGCGCGTCACGGAGCCGCAGCAGAATGTTTTCAAGCGCCATATGAAGATTGAGATGTCTCGTCGCCTGCCGCTGCGTCTCCTCGATGTCGCCTAGCAGTTCGAGGAGGGCATCCGTCCGTGCGTGCCGGGCATCGCGTTCCAACGCCGGCAGGTGATCGACATGAAGTAACTGTTCCCGCTCGCCGCCGACCTGAACGATGATGAGATCCCGGATCCAGCGGGCAACCCAGGACAGGACCTCGGCGGCGCGGTCGGCCTTGGCCAGGGACTCCGCAGCCGTCAGAACGTTGGTCACCGATCGCAAAAAACTCGGACTGACGAGGTTGATCACCTCGAGTTGCTGCGACCGGGCAATCTTGAGGTCCGTCGACAACGCTTCTCCCAAGCGGCCTTCGGTGATCGTGGCGAGGAATCGGGCGTCATCGGGGGGCATCTCGCGCTTGAGAATCAGGGCGGCTTCGACATCCGTGCGGGCCGGCGTCGCGAAACGGAGGGCCTGGCAGCGTGACCTGATGGTCGAAGGAAGCGAGGCCGGCCGGCTGCTCACGAGTAGAAACAGGCTGTGATCTGGCGGTTCTTCGAGCGTTTTCAGCAACGCGTTGGCGGCACCGATCGTCAACCGGTCAGCGTCATCGATGATGCAGATCTTACGGTCGCCGATCAGAGGCCGATACATGATGTGCTGCTCGATTTCTCGGATCTGCTCGATCTTGATCTGTGGCGTCGCGAGTTCGGGGTCGGCCTCGATGACAAAATAGTCGGGATGGGTGCGGCCTTCGATTTGGTGACAGGACCGGCAGCCGCCGCACGAGTCCAGTTCGGCCTCCGATGAGCTGCGTTCGCAGAGCAGCGCCTGTGCAAAACAGAGCGCCGTCGTTCGTTTACCGATGGCCTGCTCGCCATGAAACAGGTACGCATGGGCGAGCCGTTTTCTGGCCGCCGCTTTCTGAAGTGATTCAATGGTTGAACGGTGAGCAATGATCGTGTGAAACGGCATGTCATCCGGCGCCGGCCCGGCGCTCCTTGGTGCGCAACCACCCTAACACAAGAGCCTCAATCTCCGCTCGAACGACCTCGGCCGGCCGCGCGGCATCGATGACTTTAATGCGCTGCGGTGCTCGTGACGCGAGCGTCAGAAATCCCTGCCGGACGCGTAGATGAAATTTCATGGATTCTCTATCCAGGCGGTTGAGAATACCGCGCGCGCGGCCTCGTCTCGTCAATCCTATGGATGGAGGAAGATCCAGGAGCAACGTCAGATGAGGTGCCAATCCGCCGGTGGCCGCGCGGTTGACGGTCCGCAGCCAGGAGAGTGGGAGTCCGCGTCCGAACCCCTGGTAGGCGAAAGTGGAATCCGCGAAGCGATCACAGAGCACAATCGTACCTCGATCAAGCGCGGGTTGAATCAAGTGAGCCACATGTTGGTTACGGGCTGCCAGGACGAGAAGCGCTTCGGTCTGGGGCGTAATCTTTTCGCCGGCAGACGAGAGCAGCGTTTTTCTGATCGCTTCGGCGACCTTGGTCCCACCTGGCTCACGGGTCGCAGTCACAGAATACCCGGCTTTGCGAAGCGCGGCATCGAGGTGGTGTAGCTGCGTACTTTTTCCGCTTCCTTCGGGGCCCTCAAAGGTGACAAACAGCCCGATCCGATGCCCCCGTTTTTTCATGGGTTCATTACGCTCCAGAGTAGGGGTAAAACGCGCGGGATGGTAGTCCAAGTTATTGAAAATAGCAATAAAACCCTTGCGAGCGCCCCCTCAACCTCTGTATGATGGACAGCTACCGCTGTCTGGTGCCATTTATGTTGAAAGCCTCGTTAAAACGCTACTTTCTGACGGGCCTACTCGTCATTACCCCCATCTGGGGCACCTTCCTGATTTTGAAGACCCTTTTCCTCACCGTCGACGGCATCCTCGGGGATCTCCTGGCCCAACTGGTTCCCAACCATTACGTGCCGGGGTTGGGGATTGTGACGCTGATCATCCTGGTATTTGCGACCGGCCTTTTTGCGGCCAATTTCATCGGCAGACAAATTGTGAGACTCTGGGAAGGTTGGCTCAACCGGGTGCCGTTAGTCAGGGGGATCTATTCCACCTTGAAATCCATGATGGACATTCTGTCGTTTTCCGAGCGCGGGTCCTACCATCGGGTGGTCCTCATCCAGTTTCCCAAAAACGGGCATTACTGCTTTGCCTTCGTGACCGGAGTGACCAAAGGGGACATGCAGGATCTGGCCCAGGAGCCGCTCGTACATGTGTACGTGCCGACGTCGCCGAATCCAACGTCGGGGTATTTTCTGCTCGTTCCAGAACGCGAAGTCACCGCGATCAACATCACGGTGGAAGAAGCCATGAAGTTGATTGTATCCGGCGGACTCTATTCGCCTTCGCCATCCCTCGGAGATTCCGATCCGGAGGCCAGGCTGGGCCGTTCCGTCAAGCAACCGGAAGCGGGAGTACCGATCGGATGAGCCGCTCGCCCGCTCAAGAACCGGCAATCAAGCCATCGCCGCAGAACCGCGGGGACCGTCCCGTGGCAGGAGTCGCGGCGGTGATCATGGCGGCCGGCTTGGGCAAACGGATGCAATCCAAGCATGCCAAAGTTCTCCATCCGGTCGCAGGACGGCCAATGGTCCTGTACTCGCTCGAACTCGCGCTGCGGATTGCCGGTCATCAGGTTGCAGTCGTCGTCGGATACCAGGCCGATCAGGTCAGTCAAGTGGTCAAGGAGGCGACGGGCGGCTCCAACGGGCACGTCGCTGTCTCGATCGCCGAACAGCGGGAGCTCTTGGGAACGGGCCATGCGGTGCTCCAGACGAGACCGGCCTTCATGGAGTCCGGACGATCGATGCCCGCACAATTCATCATTCTCAACGGCGACACTCCGTTGTTGCGCGAAGCGACGCTTCGTGAACTGCTCGAAGTGCATCGACGGCAGGAAGCCGCGGTAACCATCCTCACGACCGTGCTGGAGGATCCCAGCGGCTATGGCCGGGTCGTGCGATCTTCATCGGGCGACGCCGTCTCGCGCATCGTCGAAGATCGCGATGCCGATGCGGCGGTCAAAGCCATTCGTGAGATCAATGTCGGCACCTATGTCGTCGAGGGCGATTTTTTGTTTTCTGCGCTTGAGGGGCTGCAACCCACCAATGCCCAAGGCGAGTTTTACCTGACGGACATCGTGCAAACGGCGGTGGAAGGGGGACGACGTGTTGCGGCTGTCACCCTGGACGATTCGAATGAAGGGCTCGGCGTGAACACACGCCGGCAGCTCGCGGAGGCCGAAGTCGTGGTTCGGCGGCAGATACGCGACCGCTGGCTTGATGCCGGCGTGCGGCTGATCGATCCCGCTTCCACCTGGATCGACGCTGGCGTCACGATCGGACGGGATTGCGTGCTTTATCCCAACGTGATGCTGGAAGGCTCCACGGTCCTCGGAGAAGACGCCATTGTGCGGTCGGGGACGCGGATCACGGACTGCATCATCGGCAATCGGGTCGAGATCCTCGACCATTGCGTGTGTCGCGATTCGCAGATCGAAGACGATGCGACAGTAGGCCCGTTCGCGCATCTTCGCCCGCATGTGCTTGTGCGAAAAGGCGCCAAGATCGGCAATTTCGTCGAAGCAAAGAAAACCGAATTAGGTGAGGGGTCGAAAGCCAATCACCTGAGCTACCTCGGGGATGCGAAAATCGGTAAAGGCGTCAACATCGGCGCCGGAACAATTACGTGCAACTATGACGGCGTACGCAAAGCGGAAACGGTGATCGAGGACCGCGTCTTCATCGGCAGCGACACCCAATTGGTGGCGCCGGTTACTGTCGGCGCGGGCTCGGTCATTGCGGCCGGCACGACGGTAACTCAGAATGTCCCACTTGACTCGCTCGTCATCTCCCGCGTCATGCAGGTCACACGGCCGGGCTGGGCGGCGAAGCGGCGGGTCCTCCTGGCCGATAGCGCTCAGGCCGCGTCCACCAGAACATCGTCGAAGGCCAAGACGGGCAAGCGGGCGTCGCCCCGCCGCAAGGCGAAGCGGTCGAAAAGACGGCCGCGGTGACACCCTCACCACCTGGGAGTTGATGCAATGTGCGGAATCGTCGGATACGTCGGAAATCAGGAAGCAGTGCCGATTCTGATCGCGGGCCTGGCCAAACTTGAATACCGCGGCTATGACTCCGCCGGTGTCGCCGTAATGCAGGGCGAGAAAATCGAAGTTCGCCGCAGCGTCGGGAAACTCGCCAATCTGCAGAAGTCGCTCTCCGAAAAAGCCATCAGCGGCTCGATCGGCATCGGCCACACGCGCTGGGCGACTCACGGCAAACCGTCCGAGCAGAATGCGCATCCTCATCGATCGAACGGATGCGTGCTCGTCCACAACGGCATCATCGAAAATTATCAGCCGCTCAAACAGCAGCTGCAGAAAGAGGGCTACGCCTTTCAGTCGGAAACCGACACGGAGGTGGTGGCGCATCTTATCGACAAGCACCTGCAACGCGGGCTGACCCTGGCCGAGGCGGTGTGCGCGGCTGCGAAGGAAGTGCGGGGCAGTTATGCGCTTGCGGTAATTTGCGAGAAAGAGCCGCATCGTCTGATCGCCGCCCGGTCCGGCTGCCCGCTCGTGGTCGGACGAACCAAGCAGGCCTCCTATGTCGCCTCCGATGTCATGGCCATGCTGGCGCATACCCGCGATGTCTTGTATCTCGAGGAAGGCGACGTGGCGGTCGTGACCCAAGACGACGTCCAAGTCATGGATGCGGATGGACGCGAGGTGTCGCGAAAGACGACGCGGGTCACCTGGGATGCGTCCGCAGTGGAAAAAAGCGGCTATCCCCATTTCATGTTGAAAGAGATCAACGAGCAGCCGCAGACGATTCTCGACACGATGCGCGGCCGCTATTCATACGATACCGGTGAAGCGGATCTCGCGGATATCGGTCTCACGCCCCCCGAGTTGCAGGCCGTCGACCGGATCTGGATCGTGGCCTGCGGTACGTCGTGGCATGCGGGCCAGGTCGGCAAGTATCTCTTGGAGGAGATGGTCCGCACTCCGGTTCAGGTCGACATCGGAAGCGAATTCCGCTACCGCGATCCGTTGGTCGGCAAAAACGATCTCTTCATTACGATTTCACAATCCGGCGAAACGGCCGATACCCTCGCTGCCGCCCGTGAAGCCAAGGAAAAAGGCGCACGCGTCTTGTCGATCGTAAATGTAGTCGGCAGCACACTCGCCCGGGAATCCGACGGGGTGCTCTACACCCATTGCGGACCGGAGATCGGTGTGGCTTCGACGAAGGCGTTTACCGCCCAACTGACCGCCCTCTATCTCTTAGCGCTGCATCTCGCCAGGGTCCGTAACGTCATGAACGAGGCCGACGGAAAGGCCTGGCTCGACCGGTTGGTCAGGCTACCGACGTTGGTGAAGGCCGTGTTGGGCCGCGAGGCGGAGATCGTGGCCATTGCCAAGCGATACTACAAGAAACGTAATTTTCTGTTCCTTGGGCGCGGCATCAATTACCCGATTGCGCTCGAAGGCTCTTTAAAACTGAAAGAAGTGTCCTACATCCACGCCGAGGGCTATGCGGCAGGCGAAATGAAACACGGCCCGATCGCGTTGATCGACCGCGACATGCCCGTCGTCGTGCTCGCTCCCAGGGACCGGCTCTATGAAAAGACCGTGAGCAACCTGATGGAGGTCAAGGCACGCCGGGCTCCGGTCATTGCGCTGGTGGC
>DATELB010000002.1:0-4780 GCA_035277085.1 Nitrospira sp.
TGTCTGGGCGCCCGTCAGCGCGACTTCAGCCTGGGTCACTTCCACCACGGAGCCGAGACCCAATTTATAGCGTTGCTTGGCGAGGCCCAGGGCCTCCTGGGCGGTTTTCACCTGCTCCTCGCCGAGCTTGATCTGCTGGGCGAACGAAACGGTATCGAGATAGGAATTCGTCACTTGTTGCGTCAAGGCCTGCTCGATGTTGAGACTGGCCGCCTCCGCCGCCGCCTTCTGGGCTTTCGCCTCCGTCAACTGGTTTTCGATCATGAAGCCCGTAAAGAGCGGCATCGAGACGAACCCACCCGCCGCCCACCATCCGCCTGTGTTACTGGCCTGTGCGCGGCTCTGGTCGAACACCTGAAAGTCACCGCCGCTCGCATAGGCTGACACGGTCGGCAAATATTGGCGCTTGGTGGCGGTGATTTTGGCGTCGGCTGATGCGGTCAGTTCCTTGCTCTTGCGGAATTCCGGATGCGAGAGGCTGTCGCTGATCAGCGATTCGAGCGGACGCTGCGGGCGCACTTCGATCGGGAGGTCCTCGAGGACGTAGTCCTCCGCTCCCGTGACGCCCATTGCACGATTCAGGTTGGCAAAGCCGGATTTGAGTCCGTTGCGGGCTCGCACGAGCTGGGATGCGGCGTTGGTTAATTCCACCTGTACGAGATCGAGATCCAGCTTCGATTTGAGCTGTTGTCGATAAAGGGCCTCGATTTGACCCTTAATGATTCCGCGCTCCCGGACGGTTTCTTCTGCAATCTGCACCAGTCGCTGATGTTTGAGGCTAACGAGATACGCCGTCTGCACATTGAGGACCACGATGGCTTGCCTAGCACTGATGCCCTGCTCCTGGGCCCGCTCGGCGAGGTGCGCGGCGTTCACCGTATTCTGGGAATAACCGAAGTCAAAAATGCGCTGGTTGACCGACACGCCACCGACATATTGACTGAGATTTTGCTGAACGAGAAAACCGCCGACCAGAAAACGGGGATTGAGCCGTCCGGCGCCGGCGGTCGTATCGAAGTTCGCGTCGACGTGGGGATAGTAAATGGCTCGTGCCTGCTCCGTTCGGGCCGTGGCGGCCTTTAAGGTTGCGTCGGCCTCCTGAACGAGAGGGTGATGATCCAGCCCAAGCTCAATCGCCTGTTGCAAACCCAGAAAGCTTCCGCGCGGCGGCGGTTCGGACGTGCGCCCAGGAGGTTGCGCTCGTGCATACGCAGGCGTGAGGCCGGTGATGAGCACCAGTAGAAGCGTTCCCGTGATGATGGACATGATGGATCCTCCTGTGTCTTAAGAGGTTGGTTCTTGGGTCTATCTTGTCGGCGGCTCAACCTTGGGAGGTTGTGGCGGGAGTCCGGCCGATCGCCGCTCGAATTTCTGTTGCGACGGTTTGGCCTCGGGCAAATGGAACGGAGATGCGCGCACGGGACTTTGATCCAGGAGCTGCCGTTTCCCGACGACCACGACATCCTCATCTCCCCGAAGTCCGTCGGTAATTTCGATCCACTGCCCATCCGTAATGCCGGTATGGATGGGTACCGCCTTGGCTTTGCTTTGCTCAACGATGAAGACGGATTTACCCTTCGTGGTGCTGTTGACCGCCTGAGGGGGGAGCACCAGGGCATGGGGAATCTCCCTCAAACCGATGCTCATCTCCGCAAACGTGCCGGGTCGCAAGGCGTGGTCGGGGTTTGGAAGGTCGACTTCGACCAATAGGCTCCGCGTCGAGGGATCGAGCGCCAGGGTCGAACGGGTGATGGAGCCGCTGAACGAACGTTCGGGTAATTCCTGCACGCGGACATTGGCCTTGGTGTGTCCAGCGGTCACTAAGGGCGAGTCGTCCTGTGGCACGTTGGCATAGACGCGCACGGTGTTGAGATCCATGATCGTAAAGAGTGGAATCGCGTTCGTCGCCGAGGAAGTGGCGATTTGGATCAAAGCGCCAGGGTCGGCAAAGCGTGCTGTGATCGTACCATCGTAAGGCGCGCGCACCTTGGTGTAATCACGCAAGGCGGCGCGTTGCTGCATCACCGTCCTGGCGCCTTCATAGGCGGCCTCCGCCACATCGACATCCTGCTTGGCAATGACATCCGGCGATTCTTTCCAGACGCTTCTCAGACGGTCAAACGTAATCTTCTTGATTTTGTAATCGGCGGCCGCCTGCTGATACTGCTCTTCAACTTCAGGGGCGTCGATGATCGCTACCACCTGCCCTTTCTTCACCTGATCGCCTTTGTCGGGACCAATCCATTTCAAGTACCCTGATACTTTCGCGTACAGCGTTGTTTGATAGAGCGGTGCAATATTTGCCGGCAACGTAATCATGTACGTCAGATCTTTCATCAACGGTTTCATCACCTGCACGTCGACCGGCTGGCTTTCAATGGGAAGCGCTTTGCCGTCGTCGTAGGACCCATTGGCCGTCGGCTCACCCTTCTTCGCCGTCCGTTGCGGCTCTTCCGGTTGACAGGCCCCCAGCATCATCGCCAGCGCCAGAGCGATCCCGATGAACGGCTTGCCCATGGCCTAGATCTCCTCCGCGGAGGCCGAAGGTGTCGAGGAGAGTTGCTGTTGTGTCCGCCCCGACAGTACGAGTGCATGCATGACGGGCACGACCAGCAATGTCATGACGGTTGAGACGGCGAGCCCGCCGACGACCGCACGCGCGAGGGGCACCATCGTTTCGTTGCCTTCACCGAATCCCAGGGCCAGCGGCAACAGCCCGAGAATCGTGGCAAGCGCCGTCATGACGATCGGACGGATTCGCCGTCGTCCCGCCTCCAAGACCGCTCGCTCGGCGGTGGCTCCTGCCCGCATCATTCTGTTCGAGAAATCTACGAGCAAGATGCTGTTCGAGACCACGATGCCCATCATCATGAGCGTGCCGATCATCGACTCGACGTTCACGGAGGTACCGGTCATATGGAGCATCAACACGGTACCGATCCACCCCAACGGCACCGCCACGAGAATGATCAGAGGATCGATCATCGAGCGAAACAAGCCGACCATCACGAGATAGATCAGCAGCACTGCCAACGGGAGTGCGAGCGAGAAATTGCTGAACGCCGCTCGCATGTTGGCGACTTCGCCCTTGACGTCGATCGTGACGTCCTTCGGCAGTTGAATGGCGTTTAGCACTTGCTCGATGTCCCGAGCGACCCGACCCAGATCGTTTCCGACGGGCGTGACCAGCACGTCGATCAACCGAGACAAATCATAGTGGTCCACGCTGTCCGGCCCTGTCTTGATCTCGAGCGACGCGACGTCGCGAAGCAGGACCGGCGGCCCTCGCCGATCGTCGGCGGCGAAAAATCCCGCCGAGAGGTCCAGATTGCGTCCGGCAAACGGCGTGTTTTGCAGCGCGATCGTCGAACCGCTGGATCCGGCCGTTGTGAGTGCCGACGTAGGGTTGAGCGGCGTACGTGCGCCGATCACGGGGATGTTCAGCAGGTCCTCCGTCTTGGTGAGCGACTGTTCCGGGTATTGCGCCAGCAGAAAATAGCCGTTGGCCGTTTTGGGATCCAGCCAGTAATTGGGCGACAGGGCAAGATTCGAGCTGATGCCGGTGATGACGTCCACGATGACGCGGTCTTGTGTCAGGCCATAGTAGGCGGCCTTCGTCCGATCGACGTTCACATGGAGCTCGGGGTAGCTCTTGCCTTGCTTGATGCGCACATCGGTCGTATTGGCGACTTGCGCTACCTGCTGCCGGATGCGTTCGGCCACCGGCCGGACGAGGTCAAGGCTCGGTCCTTTGACCTGGATGTCGATCGGTGCCCGCAATCCGAAATTCAACACGTCGCTGATGATCCCACCGGTCTGAAAACTGATTTCGACGCCGGGGAGGGACTTGCCGATCTTCTCTCGTAAGGTTTCGATGTAATCATCCGTATGACCCCTGTGACCGGTGACCAGGTTGACCAAAATGAAGGCCGTATGATTACCCGTGTTGGGTGCGAAGCGGGCCGCATCGCCGAAATAGAGGCCGGTGTTGGAGACGACCTCTTCCAATTCATCCTTCGGAATCGTGTCCTGCACCAACCGTTCGACATCGGCCACGATGGCGGTTGTTTTCTCGATTCGAGATCCCTCGGGCGCGCTGATCAACATCGTAAAATTGCCTGCATCCACCTTCGGAAAGAATTCGGTATGCAAGCGAGGCAGCAGCAGAACGCCGGTGATGAGCAGGGCGAGCAGGGCTGCAATCAGTACGAGAGGTTTAAAGCGGAGACCGAGACGAAGCACTCGCTCATAGGCAGTCAAGACAAAGCGGAACCATCCCTCGGCTGCCGATCCTGCCTCCTCCTGACCATCGTTGACATTGCCATGGCTATGGCCGCGGCTATAGAGGCGTGCCAGGACGACCGGTGTCACGGTCATGGAGACGGCATAGTCCGCCAGCATGGCGAAGGCGACCGTGAGGGCCAATGGCACGAACAGATACTTGACGATCCCGGCGAAAAAGATGATTGGCAGATAGACGATCAAGATACAGATCGTGGCGACGAAAATAGGGAGGGTCAGCTCGGTCGCGCTGTCTTCCGCAGCCGATCGACCGTCTTTACCCATCTCCAGATGTCGATGCATGTTTTCCTGGACGACGATGTTGTTGTCGAGGAGCGTGCCGATCACGAGCGCGAGACCGCCCAGGGTCATGATGTTGACGCTTTGACCGCTGAGAAAGAGCGCGACCAATGCCGCCGTCAACGAGAGCGGAATGGCCAGGCCGACAACGAGGGCCGCCTTGAGGCTGCGCAGGAACAGATAGATCATCAAGCCGGCA
>DATELB010000003.1:0-4284 GCA_035277085.1 Nitrospira sp.
GGCAAGCACATTTTTCAGAATACGAATCGGTATACGGATCATGGCGGGCTTTCGAGCGAGCCAGTTATAACGCTGCGGATTGGAAAAGTAGTCTTCCGGCATTTTGACGATGAGCCACGGGATGACGATGGCAAGGACCAATAGCGCAACGCCTGAGATGGTCGAAACCCAAAGCAGCGTGTCTTTCGATATCCATTGATCCATACGATAGAGTTATCCTAGTCGCAATACCTCGAGATCAACAACCAGGGAAACGCCGAGACTTTGACGGCCTCGCTTATGCTGGAGAACGACACGGAAAGGGGATAGGCTACTTTGCTAAGTGCTTGAATGCCCTACCCGCGCCCGGACGCCGACGCCATGAGTCAGCACATGCAGACGCCCAGGGACAATGCTCGACAGACCGAAGCTCTCCTTAACGCCGCCGCCGACGACCGCTGTGGCGTGCAGTCCGTTCCAATGTGGAACTCCTACGAGTTAATGACTTGTTGATGGTAGAGATGAGGTAAGCTGCTTCAAGGCCTGTTCAAGGCAGGTCTCAGAGTCTTTGCCCTTTTCCTTGCACTCCTCTGTCAGTCTTTCCCTGGCGTTGAGACCGCGTTGTGTGAGCACAAAGCATGTTTGTTGTCCGCTGGTCGTGAACTGTCCTTGGGTATCGAAGCATTTAATATCGCCCCCACGGTCCCACCGCTCCCAATAGGAGCCGAGATACCCTGCATCCCAAAGGCTAAACCAGCCCACCCCAACAATCGCAACAAGGACGAGAACGACCATGACAAACACTTCGTTCCCTGTTGAATCTACCTTGGTATTGCCTCGCCACATTCCCACGATCTCCCCGTCCTTATTTTGTACTACCGCCAGGTAACTTCCTCCCAATACAAGTGGACGAAGGTCTCATAGGGTGGAAAGTTCTTTGTATTTTGGTCTTTTGATCGAACCCATAGATCGATTTCTATCCCGGCTGGATCGGTTTCTCCTCCTGGAAGGACACGTTTCGCTGGATAGTGCACCTCACGCGTATTGGGATCACGGGAACGTTCCATTACCATGAAATGTGCATCATAGTCCTTGTAGAGCACAGCCTCATTCTTCCAAAGTGTCGCCGTGCCCCATCCAGCGAGATAGAGCCACGTCTTGGGGTATAAGGGATCGCCGTTGCCAGAGTCTCCATGTTCGTAGATTCGCGTTGCGAGTCCGCCATCCTGGAACGCCGCCTTGGCGGAGAACCGATCAAAGATAATTCTGAATCGGTCGTCACCCTCCACAAACTCCGCAGTTACAACGCCCGTGTTCGTCAGTTCATTGACGTTGATTTCGATCGTGCCCGGCACGGCCGACAAATGTTTGCCGGCATAATCAAGGTGATCCCACGGTGACGCATCGTTCATGCTCCCTACCAGTGTGGCTCGTTGCCCGCTGATGCGGAATTGTCCGGTGTAGTGAGAATGCTCAGTACCTTTAAAGATCCGCGTTCCCTCTGAACCTTTGGGTGTGCCAAACTGACTCTCCTCGCCGTGAGCAAGGCCAATGCACACGGTGCCATACACGAGCGCACCTATGAACATGGTTATTTCCCTCATGCGGATATCATAAACCTCTTTCCCATGTGTGGGTACGCCAGAGGAACCACCGCCGTAGACCCCGGCCACATGAAGACGTAGAATGTCCTCGTTTCTATCTCAAGCTCGACACTATGGCATCAGAATTTGCGACAATCGCTACGTGAGTTGATGCGACGCCGGGCATCCGGCTCAGAGAAGGCCACTGTGTTGGTGCACATCATCGCCGATTACGGAATAGGAGATCTAGCCTTCGCCGAGGTCGTGCAACGGATCAAGGTGCACCTGCCCGACATGGAACCAGTATTGACGCCTGTGCCGGCTTTCTCCACGATCGCGGCCGGCTTTTGCATCGCACAGATCGGCCTCCATCCTTCCCCTCCGGGTACGCTGATTTATCACAACGTGGCGCCTCGGGAAGACGATCCCGCTGCCCGTGCCCAGAACGCCGGCGAGCGTCTGGCTTATGCCCGGCTGCCGACTGGCGTCCGCGTAATCGGGGTAAACGCGGGCCACGCACTTTCCTTTATCAAGGATGTGGCGGAGAAGCTCCGCTGGGCAGCCTCTTCGGCCGAAGGAAGCCAGTTTCGATCACGAGATGTGTTTCCTCAAGCGGCGGCGGCCATCGCGCTGGGCCTGCCCGCTGCTTTGGGGGACGACCTCGATCCGGAAAGCATTCCTTCCCCCCCAGTCTCGGCGGTAGCGTATGTCGATGGTTATGGCAACCTCAAGACAACCATTGCCTTCGATCCGAATCGCGTGCGACCCGGCAAGCGGATCACCGTGCGGATCAACGAGAGTCAGCATGAGGCCACGGTGAGCGATGGGGCGTTCGCCGTGCCTCACGGCGAGCTGGCATTCGCACCGGGGAGCAGTGGTTGGAGGTTACGTGATGGAAGCAACGTGCGGTGGGTAGAAATCTTCCTCCGCGGCGGCAATGCCTGGAATCTGTTCGATCGTCCAGCGCCGGGCTCGTTGATAGCTATAGACTAATGCGCCAATGACGCCGAGGCGATGATCGAGTACATGACGACGGCCATTGGGAGATGCTTGCCAGACCAAAATCTCCTCCACCCCGCCGCCGACCGCGCGCAGCAGCACTATGATCAGATCTGCGAATGTGCAATTCGCTGCTATCGAAAGATCTTAGGCCTGTGCGCCGTTACGGTAACGGCAAGGTTTGTTGATCAGGGTCATACTCATACGTCTCAGCCACTCGATCTCTTCTCGTCGCTTGCGCAGCTCGAACTCCTTCCGTCTGCCCGAGAGGTAACATGAGCCTGACCATGCAGCCTTTTCCAACATCCGTTTCGATATGAAACTCACCTCCGAGGTCTTGGATGCGTTCCCGGACGCTTGCAAGACCAAAATGGTAACCAGCCGTGGGTGACTGCTCCGCATGCATCCGAAATCCTACTCCCTCATCTTTGACCGTAATTTCCAGCCTCTGGTTTGCATGTGTTTTCATCGTGACCATCGCAGTCTTCACACCTCCATGCTTCACCACGTTCATCAAAAGTTCACGAATGCTCTTGTACAACAACGCAACCTGATAGTGAGGCATCAGGACCGACTCATTTTCTAACTGGAGGCTTACAGAGAGTTGGTGTTGCAACATCCGGTCTTTCAGCCACACGAGAGCCCCTGACAATCCCAAGCGATCGAAGTGTGGTGGATCGAACTCCGCCATCAGTGTTCGAGTAAACACGATCGACCGGTTCAGAACCTCTTCCGTCTCTTGGACATATCGCTCCGCCTTCTCGGCCGGTCTTACGAACGACGCTCTAACCAGATGGAGCTTCATTTTGGCCATAGTCAACAGTTGAGCGAGGGAATCGTGCAGTTCGCCAGCCAGCTCCTTCCGCTCCCGCTCCTCGGTCAGAAGAAGTTCAGACATCAACTTCTCCAACCGAGCGTCTCGCTCCATCAGCTGCACCTGTTTCCTCGTCACACGCCGGCCGAGCGTCTCAGCCACTTCAAGCAACCGCTCCTCATTGCGCTTCGAGAGAAGGATCCGTTCGGCTTGATGCGCATACAGATCCAGCAGTTGGAAATCATTGGCTGATGGAACATACGGACGTGACCAATAGGTCGACAGGACGCCAAACACGGAGCCATTAGGACGAAAGAGCGGCGTTGATTGGGCTCCCAACACGCCAAATTCATGAAATTGGGGCGTAAGTGAGGCAAACTCTCGATCGTCCGCCACATTTTCAATGATCACCCGTTGCTTTCGCTCAAAGGCGGTTCCGCAGGTGAACGTCCCAACCGGCACACGGTCGAATCGGGTCAAAAATTCCTCTTTGAATCCAATCTGCTTAATGAGCCGCAGGACATGTTCCCGGCGTTCGTACAATTGAACGACTCCCTTATCCGCTCCCAAGAGTTCGATCGAAGCCTTGAGGACCTCCTCCAACATCGCATCGAGGGTAGTTTCTCCCACGAGCCGACCGCTGAGCTCATGTAAGCGCTGAAGTTGCCGCTCTCTGGTAAGCGCCCGAAGACGGCTTTTTTGAAGGTAGTCAATGCAATACGCCATGACGACGCCCTCGCCGGCAAAAAACATGAGGGCGCCGATATCACCGGCCTTCATATTGAAGGTGTACAGTGGCGGGATGAAATAGAAGTCGATTATGGTGACACTCAGAACCGTCGCCAACAATGCCAGCGGGAACCCGCTGTACCATGCGGTGACCATGATTCCGGCCAAAAACGTTAAAAA
>DATELB010000004.1:0-8151 GCA_035277085.1 Nitrospira sp.
GGGTCGAGTACGAGGTGATTGCACGCCGGCAGGATTGTCAGTATCAAAACCAGCGGGACGAGGGACGCGGGAAAAGAGCGCGTCGCGGGCAAACGTTTGCAAGGCAAACGGTGGGCGGCGGGTGAAAAGGTTCGCTCGGGGTTGGGAGGGCGAAGGCGGCGCATAGGAGCCTCGCGCGGTTGTCATTGTACGGAGGAACCGTGACGAGGCGCAACCCGGGTTTGGCGCCTAAAGACAGCCTTTCCGTCAGCGCGCCGTCTGAGAGTACAATGGCCGCATGCATATCATCCTGACCGGAGGTTCAGGTTTTATTGGACGAGCGTTGTGCCGGGCCTTGTCCGGAAAGGGCCATCGCATCACTGTCCTCACCACACATGGACGAACAGCGTCACAGGTGTTTGGGCCTTCGGTCACGGCGGTTCAATGGAATGGACGCGACGGTGGTGCCTGGGAAAAGAGCCTTGAAGGTGCTGATGCCGTGGTCAACCTGGCCGGGGCGCCGATTGCCGATGGCCGGTGGACGAATGCACGAAAACGGCTCCTCACTGAGAGCAGAGTGCAGCTCACGCGGTGTCTGGTCGAAGCGATCTCGCAGCGGTCTGCAAAACCACGCGTCCTCATTAGTGCATCCGGCATCGGATTCTACGGACCAAACGATGATGCCCTCTTAACCGAAACGTCGCCCCGGGGCGACGGCTTTCTTGCCGAGCTCTGCGTCGAATGGGAACGAGAAGCCGGAAGGGCTTCCGACTTCGGCACTCGGGTCGTGCTCTTGCGAACGGGGATGGTCCTCGAACGGGACGGCGGGGCGCTGCCCAAGATGCTCCTCCCCTTTCGTCTGTTCGTCGGCGGCCCGATCATGCCGGGGACGCAGTGGGTGTCATGGATCCATCGGGACGATCACGTCCGACTGATCGAATGGGCCTTGGCAACACCGACTGTTTCCGGCCCGATCAACGCGGTGGCTCCCGAGCCTGAAAGAATGCAGGCGTTTTGCGCGACATTGGGGCGAGTGCTGCATCGTCCCAGCTGGCTTCCGGTTCCCGAACCCGTGCTCTCCCTCGGACTCGGTGAGTTGGGCACGGTCATGACGACCGGACAACGAGTCAGCCCCGAGAAGGCGCTGCACGGTGGATACATGTTTAAGTATCCGACCCTCGAACTGGCCCTCAGGGCCATTCTCAAAAACTCACAAGCGTGAAGAGCGGGGGCCAGATTCGAAGCTCACATCCCGGAAGAAGAAGGGGGAAGCTCATGAAGAAGCTTGGTTCTCGCAGCCGGGTAAAGAAGAAGCCCGCTCGTGCAGCGAAGGCGAAGGACGTCTCTCCCGATGTCCTTCAAAGATTGGACGATCTGTGCGAGAAATTCGATCTCGTCCTGCCGGAAGTCACCGCGCGTGTCGCAGCGCTCGAGCATCTGCTTCGAGAGAAGCAATTGGTGACCAGACAAGACTTGATCTCGGCGCGCGCCTTCGTCCGCTTACAAGAAGAGTGACGGGCAACAGCTTGCAATTGCCCTCTGCACGTTCTGTAATATGACCCGAACCCCGAGGACGCCATGAGTCACGACGATCGCACGCCTCGAGAGCAGCCCGATACCGATCCGGAAGAAACCCGCGAGTGGCTGGATTCCCTCGAGTACGTGCTCGAGGCCAAAGGCACCGAGCGCGCAAGGTATCTCTTCGAGCGATTGCGTGACCGGCTCAGCAGCCGGGGCGCCCAGGTGTCGGCGCCGCTCAATAGCCCGTACATCAACACCATCCCGGCCAATCAGGAGCCGCCCTACCCCGGCAACCTCGAGATCGAACGCCGGATCCGAAGCCACATCCGCTGGAACGCCATGGCGATGGTGGTCAAGGGCAACAAGCAGCATGCGAGCATCGGGGGGCATATTTCGACGTTTGCCTCGGCGGCCACGCTGTACGAAGTGGCCTTCAATCACTTCTTGCGCGGCAAAGACGCGCCGCAGGGAGGCGATCAAGTGTATTTTCAAGGCCACGCGGCGCCGGGCATGTATGCGCGCAGCTTCGTCGAAGGCCGTCTGCCGGAAGAGGCGCTGCATCGTTTCCGCCGGGAGCTCAGCGGCGGAGGCGGCCTGTCGTCCTATCCGCATCCCTGGCTGCTCCCCGATTATTGGGAGTTTCCCACGGTCTCGATGGGATTGAGCCCGATCATGTCCATCTATCAGGCGCGCTTCAACCGCTATCTCCAAGACCGCGGCCTCAAAGACACGAGCCAGCAGCGGGTCTGGGCCTTCGTCGGGGACGGCGAAACCGACGAGCCGGAAAGTCTCGGCGCCATCACGCTGGCCTCGCGCGAACAGCTTGACAATCTGATCTGGGTCGTCAATTGCAATCTGCAGCGCTTGGACGGACCGGTGCGCGGCAACGGCAAGATCATTCAGGAGCTCGAAGCGATCTTCCGCGGCGCCGGCTGGAATGTGATCAAGGTGATCTGGGGCAGCGACTGGGATCCCTTGCTGGCGAAGGACGACGAAGGGCTCTTGGTCAAGCGGATGGGCGAGGTGGTCGACGGCTGGTATCAGAAGTACACGGTGGAAGGCGGCGCGTTCGCGCGCAAGCACTTCTTCGGCGCCGATCCCCGCCTGCTCAAGATGGTCGAGACCTATTCGGACGAGCAGATCCACAAGATGATGCGCGGCGGCCACGATCCGCGGAAGGTCTATGCGGCGTACAAGGCGGCGGTCGAGCACAAGAGCCAGCCGACCGTGATTCTGGCCAAAACGATCAAAGGCTATGGATTGGGTGAAGCCGGCGAAGGCCGCAACATGACCCACTCGCAGAAAAAGATGAACGAGCAGGAGCTGCGTGAATTCCGCACCCGCTTCGGCGTGCCGGTGTCCGATGAGCAACTGGCCTCGACGCCGTTCTTCCGCCCGCCGGACGGCAGTCCCGAGGCCGCCTATCTCATCGAGCGCCGCAAGGCCCTCGGCGGACCGCTCCCGGAACGGCGCGTCAAGGTCGAGTCCCTCCCTGCGCCTCCGCTCGAGCAGTTCAAGGAATTTCTCGAAGGCTCGGGCGACCGCGCCGTCTCAACGACGATGGGCTTCGCGCGGATGCTGGGCCGCCTGCTTGGGCTGAAAGACTTCGGCAAGCATCTCGTGCCAATCATTCCCGACGAAGCGCGGACGTTCGGCCTGGAAGCGCTCTTCCGCCAATACGGCATCTATTCGCACATCGGTCAGCTCTATGAACCGGTCGACAAGAGCTCGCTGCTCTACTATTTCGAAGCGAAGAACGGCCAGATCTTGGAGGAAGGCATCACCGAGGCGGGCTCGGTCTCCTCGTTCATCGCCGCTGGAACCGCCTACGCGACCCACGCGCTCAATACGATCCCGCTTTTTATTTTTTACTCGATGTTCGGCTTCCAGCGCGTCGGTGATTTGATTTGGGCCGCCTCCGACATGCGGACACGCGGCTTCCTCCTCGGCGCCACCGCCGGACGGACGACGCTGCTCGGCGAAGGGCTCCAGCACCAGGACGGGCACAGCCATCTGCTGGCCAGTGCCTTTCCTACGATTGCCGCCTACGACCCTGCCTTCATGTTCGAGCTGGCGGTAATTCTGCAGGACGGCTTCAAGCGCATGTATGAAGATCAGGAAGAGCTGTCCTATTACATCACGCTCTACAATGAGAATTATCCGATGCCTGCCATGCCGCCCAATGCCGAAGAAGGGATCCGCGAGGGCATGTACCGCTTCCGTCAGGCGCCGCAGAAAGGCAAGTACCGCGCGCATCTGTTAGCCGGCGGGCCGCTCGTCAACGAAGCGTTGCGGGCGCAGGAACTGCTGCATGAACGCTACGGGGTGGCAGCCGACGTGTGGAGCGTCACGAGTTATAAGACGTTGGCGGTCCGGACGCTGGAGGCCGAGCGGTGGAACATGTGGCATCCGGACGAGCCGCCGCGCTTGAGTTATCTTCAAAAGACGGTGAAGCAATTGGACGGCCCGTCAGTGGCGGTGAGCGATTACGTCCGTCTGGTCAGCCAGCAGATCGCCCCCTGGATTCCCGGCTTGCTTGCGTTGGGCACCGACGGATTCGGCCGGAGCGATACCCGCCAGGCGCTTCGCCGGTTTTTCGAAGTGGATGCAGAGCACCTGGCGGTAGCGGCGTTGTATGCTCTGCATCGGCATGGCAAGATTGAGGCGCGGGTGGTCGGGCAAGCCGTTAAAGACTTGAAGTTGCCGGCGGACGAGCAGGCGCCCTGGCATAGATAACTTCGAACATGATGGCCTGCTCGTTGATACCCGAGGGTAGCTAAAAGATGTTGGAGGCGGTGCCTTCTGCTCCAGCCTCAGGTTCGACCACACTAAGTCTCGATCTGCTCGATGCCGAAACTCGTTCCATTCTTCGCTTCGCGGAACGGAACAGCGAACATCGACATCGCCAGCGAGGGGCTGGTCGCATCTCGTCGACAAGTGTGGTGCCCGAACCTTCAGCAAGTCGCAGGAAGACACCGCCTTCACATCTTTCGAGAGGCAAAGACTACTGCTCCTCGCACGTCGCAGGTGGTTCCATCGTTCACCCGGTGGATGAAGCAGCACGCGTACACGTGGCGAGTGACGAGGCTAATGTACAAACACGAATGGCTATGCCGACCACCGCTGGGAGAAAAAAGATACGAGCGAGCTTGGAGGGGTCGGCGCGGGTCCTGTCCTCGATGATCGTTCGTCCTCGCACCCCGCCCGGTGTAGGGACCCCGCTGCGGGCGAACCATCATTCGAGGCCACCCGCTTAAATGCAATAATACGAGCGAGCTGGGAAGGACCATCATAAGCCATGAGAGTGGAACTGCCGTTTCTCGCAGAAGGCGTCGAAGGCGGTGACGTCGTCCAAGTCATGGTCAAAGAGGGCGATCGGGTGACGGAAGGACAGTCGCTGATTGAACTCGAGACCGAGAAAGCGACGGTGCCGGTGCCGACCCCCGCTGCCGGCACGATCACTCGCCTGCTCGTGCGTCAGGGCGATCATCTCAAGGTCGGGCAGGCGTTGGTCGAACTGGACGGCGAGGGCGAATCGCAGCAGGCGAAAGACCCGGCGGAGAAGAAACCAACCGCCGCCAAAGCTCCCGAGAAGAAGTCCTCGCCTGAGCAGGCGGCGCCGGCTGCCCAACCGTCGCCGGGCGCCCAAGCCGCACATGCAAAAACCGTTGAGCAACACGAGAAGCCGCCGGGACAATCTTCGGCTCCATCGGCGGCCGCTGCGCCGCATAACGCAGAGACGTCGACAGAGCCGGCTCACGCTGCGCCAGTAGAATCCTCGTCTTCATTCAAGGCCGTGGAATCCGGTGCCGGCATCGCCGCCGCCCCCTCCGTCCGCCGGCTCGCACGAGAGCTCGGCGTCGATCTCGGTCACGTGAAGGGATCGGAGGCGGGCGGGCGGATTACGGCGGAAGACGTGAAGGCCTTCGTGCGCGAGCGGAGCCGGCGCACGGGCGCGCCGGGCAAGAACGGCGACAAAGGCGGGAACGTCTTCTCCACCGTCTATGGCAACGAACGGCGGGAAGCGATTCCATCGCTGCGGCGGAAAATTGCGGCGACGGTCACGCAGGCCTGGACGAACATTCCGCACGTCCATCAGTTCCAGGAGGCCGACATCACGGAGCTGCTCGCGCTGCACAAGCGCTATGCGCCGCAGTTCAAAGACAAAGGCGCGACGCTGACCTTGACCAGCCTGTTTCTCAAGGCCGTGATGCACGCGCTCAAACTCTACCCGCAATTCAACGCGACGCTCGACCTGACGAACGGCGAAGTGATTTACAAGGAGTACTACAACATCGGCGTGGCGGTGGAAACGCCCGACGGGTTGATCGTGCCGGTCATCCATCATGTCGATCAGAAAGATCTGCTGCAGATTTCGATTGAGCTCGCCGATCTGGCCGAACGCACACGAACCCGCAAAGTCACGCTCGAAGAACTGCGCGGGGCGACGTTCACCGTGAGCAACATGGGCGGGATCGGCGCCGGCCCCTTCATGCCCATCGTGTATCCGCCGCAGGTGGCGATTCTGGGATGCGGCAAGGGGGTCCGGAAGCCGGTCTACCGCGACGGGCAGCTCGAACCCCGTATGATGCTCCCCCTGTGCGTGGCCTACGACCACAGGCTCATCGACGGCGCCGACGGCGCGCGCTTCACCAACGAGATCGTCAAAGTTCTCGAAGACTTTCAGGCGATGTTTCTCGGATTGTAAATGGGGGAAGGCACAATGGCGGAGCAGCGCTACGACGTCGCAGTCATCGGCGGAGGCCCCGGCGGCTACGCGGCTGCCTTTCAGGCGGCGGATCTTGGCTTGCGCACGGCCTTGATCGACCAGGACGCGCAGCTTGGAGGCACCTGCCTCCTGCGCGGTTGCATTCCCTCGAAGGCGCTGCTGCATGCGGCCCGCTTGATCACCGACGCCGAAGATGCGGAGTCATGGGGCATCCACTTCGACAAGCCCAAGCTCGATCTCGAGGCCCTGCGCCGGCGGACCCAGACTATTATCGGGAAGCTGACGAAGGGTGTGCAGACGCTAGCCGCCGCTCGCAAAGTCGACGTCATCACCGCGCGGGCGATGTTCAAAAACGCCACGACGCTCGCCCTCTCAGGTGACCAACCGCGCGAGCTTTCGTTCGCCCATGCGATTCTCGCCACCGGCTCGCGGCCGGCCATTCCACGCTCGCTCACACTCGACGATGCGCGCGTGATGGATTCGACCGGCGCGCTTCAACTTCCGGACGCATCCGGCCGCCTGCTGGTCATCGGCGGCGGGTACATCGGGTTGGAATTGGGCACGGTGTATCAGGCATTAGGCGCCGAGGTGACGGTGGTCGAGGCCCTGCCGCATCTGCTCAACGGCGCCGATCCAGACCTCGTTCGGCCGCTGCAGCTGCGCATGCAGCGGCGGTTCAAGGCCATCAAGTTGAAGACGAAGGTCGAAAAGCTCGAGGCGCGAAAAGAAGGGATCGCCGTGACCTGCACGAGTCCGGATGGCAGCACCACCGACGTCTTCGACCGCGTGCTCGTTGCCGTGGGACGGAAGCCGAATTCCGAGCAGCTCGGCTTGGAGAGGACCAAGATCGTCGTATCTCCGCAAGGCTTCGTCCAGGTGGATCAACAGATGCGCACCGCGGAACCGACGATCTTTGCGATCGGGGACGTGGTCGGCGAGCCGATGCTCGCGCACAAAGCCTCGCACGAGGGACTGGTTGCCGCGCGCGTCATCGCCGGCCGGCAGGCGGGCTTCGATGCGGCGATTCCTGCCGTCATCTTCACGGACCCTGAGATTGCCTGGTGCGGCCTCACGGAAGAGGCCGCGAAGACGTCCGGACGCGCCGTCACCATTGCCCGCTTCCCTTGGGCGGCCTCAGGCCGCGCCACGACGTTGGGACGCAACGACGGGTTGACGAAGCTGGTGCTGGATGCGGAATCAGGCCGCGTGCTTGGCGTCGGCATCTGCGGCGTGGGCGCGGGGGAACTTATCGCCGAAGGCGTGCTGGCGATCGAGATGGGTGCGGTGGCCGAAGACGTGGCCGCGTCGATTCATCCGCACCCGACCTTGAGCGAGACAGTAATGGAAGCGGCGGAAGCGTTCCATGGCCAACCCACCCATATCTACCAGTCAAAGACGTCGAAGCGGTAACTGTCGCAGTCGCTGGTTTACTCACCTTTTCTCGTTGGGTCAGCCATGCGGAGTTGCGAGCGCACGAGGCTTGATGCGCACCATGCTTCACGTTGCGCGCCATCCTCCGTTAGCGCGAAGCGCATTCTCACATTTCACTACGCAAACGATAGTCCATCCAAGCTTGCTCGTCCCTGTGTCGTAGGTAGGTGGATGGGGCGCTTTCTGCGATTTGCGAGGGGTGCAGGGCCTTATGCCGGCGGTCGCCATTCTCAGCCGCCGACCTAGCGCCCGCCGGGACGAGCGCTTTTTCCAGGGCGATGGCTACGCAGTGGCCGAAGATCCATTCGGGCGGAGCCCCGGATGGATCAAGTTTGCGGAGGCAAGCCGGTATATGGCTCTGCAGCTTATCCATCGCTTGAGCAGGAAAGCGACCGCCCACCTCTCGCCTTATTTTTTGCCGGTGTCGTAATAAAACCGCTCGTGGACAATCTTTCCGTTCTTCCACTTTGCGACCGACACCTGCTCCAGAT
>DATELB010000005.1:0-7500 GCA_035277085.1 Nitrospira sp.
TGCTGCGGCCTTGCTGCCCGGGTAGAGCGCTTTTTACGCGCTAGGGGTGGGGCGGGTGGGAAAGAGATTTTGAACAGCCTGGCGACATCGTCGCTAGTCGTCTTTGTGAATTTTCTTTAAGCGCCGATCTAACGCAAACCTGGTCAAGCCGAGTTGTTTGGCCGCGAGGCTCTTGTTGTAATCGGAGAGGCGCAGAGCTTCTTCGATAATGCTGTCTTCGATATCGGCAAGCGTGTGCTTGCCCACCTGCATCTCGACACGGATGACTTGACCGTCACCGTGGGTCACCGTCGTCGTGGTCTGCTTGGTCTGATCGCGCAACTCCCGCGGCAAGGAACTGGCGGTCAACGTGCGGCCTGTGCAAAAAATCGTCGCCCGTTCGATGATGTTCTGAAGCTCGCGGATGTTGCCGGGGTAGTGATAGCGCTCCAATAACCCGCGGGCTTCCGCGTCTATCTCCGTCACCTCCTTGCCGAACTCCTTCCCGTAATGCAGCAGCGCGTTCATGCTCAAGGGGAAAATATCCTCGCTCCGCTGTCTCAGCGGGGGCAATTCCAGAGCGACGACATTCAGCCGGAAAAACAGGTCCTCGCGGAATGCGCCGGCGGCAATATCCTTCTTGAGATCGCGGTTGGTCGCGGCGATCAGACGGAAATCCGCCGCGATGTCGGCCGTTCCACCCAGCCGCCGGAAGGTCCGCTCTTGGAGCACCCGTAGGAGCTTGGCCTGCATGGACAGATCCAAATCGCCGATCTCATCCAGGAACAAGGTGCCGCCTTCGGCGCGGTCGAGCAAGCCGAGCTTCCGCTGATGCGCGCCGGTGAAGGCTCCGCGCTCGTAACCGAACAGTTCGCTTTCGAAGAGGTCGCGCGGGATCGCCGTGCAATTGACCCCGACGAACGGACCGGCGCCCCGGCTGCCGTTATGGTGCAGCACGCGGGCGACGAACTCCTTTCCGGTACCGGTTTCGCCCAGCATGAGCACCGTACTCTTCGGATTGTGGGCGACTTCCCGGATCTGTTCGAGCAGGCTTTTCATTGCCGGGCTGTCGGCGATGAGATGGTCCATCGCGTATTGGTCCCGGTCCTGCTCGCTTTGATAAGAAAGGCGGCGCCGGAGGGCAAACAGCTCGAGAGCCCGGTCGAGGACCTGTTCCATCCCGTCGAGATCGACGGTTTTGATCACAAAGTCGTATGCGCCAAGCTTCATAGCCTCGACAGCGTCCTGCACGGTGCCATAGGCGGTAAGCATGATGACGAGGGCGAACGGGGCCTTCGCGCGACAGGCTTTGAGCGCGTCCAATCCGGAGAGTCCCGGCATCTTGACATCCAACAACATCAGGTCCGGCACTTCGTGGTCCAGGGCGTCGACGAGCGCCTCTCCGGATTCAAACGCCAGGACGCGATGGTGGCGTCGGGACAGGCGCTTGACGAGGGCGGATCGGATCGCCGGCTCATCGTCGGTGACGAAGATGGTGGCGGTCATACGGAAGTCTCCACGCGGTCTCCCGGCCGCAGCGGGAGCCACAAACGCGCGGTGGTTCCATGCCCGGGCTCGCTCGTCAAGGCAATGTCGCCTCCGTGCGCCTCCGCAATGTTGCGGCAGATCGCCAGTCCGAGGCCGGTCCCATGCTGCTTACCGGTCGTAAAAAAGGGCTGGAAGACCTGCGCGAGGTGTTTCTGGCTGATGCCCGAGCCGCTATCGGCGACTTCGATAAAGATCCCGGGATGTCCGCCGCGCGCCGACTCTCCGGCGGCGAGGCGCAGTTCGCCCCCCTGGGGCATGGCATCGAGCGAGTTATGGCAGAGGTTCAACAAAACCTGTTTGATTTGATCGCGGTCGGCATCGGCGGCAAGTCCGGCAGGACACGAGCGTATGACGCGAATCCGCTGGCTCTCCAAGCGCGTGTCCAACAGCTTCAGCACGTCCTCGATGATGCCGTCCGCCGGCCACGTCGTCGGTACGAGATCCCGCGGCCGCGCGTAGTCGATAATTTGATTCACAATGCGGTCGAGCCGGCGTGTCTCGTTTAAGATTATGTCGAGGTCCGCCCGTTTCTCGTCCGATGGCTCGAACTCATCACGCAAAAGCGCGGCCGTGGAGCCGATCCCAACCAACGGGTTCCTGATTTCATGGGCAATGCCCGCCGCGACCTGGCCAAGCGTGGCGAGGCGTTCCGCGCGGCTGAGCTGCTGCTGCATGTCATCGAGAGCCGTAATGTCGATGTTGAATCCTTGATAGACGATCGGCTGACCAGCCTCCTGTTCGAGCGGAATGCGTCGGCTGAGCACCTTTCGCATCGTGCCGTTCTGATGGAGAAACCGGAAGACCGTTTCATAGGGTTTCCGATCCTGCACCGCCCGGGCGAATTCAGTCAGCACTCGTTCGCGGTCTTCCGGGTGAATCCACTGGCGGAACGCGTCGGGATTGTCGTCGCCGTCAGGGTCGAGACCGGCCAGAATCCGGTTGTACCGGTTGCTGAACGTGATGTCGAATCCTCTGGTCGAAAAAATGCCGAAGGGGGCCAGATCCACCAGGCTGCGGTACTTGGCTTCGGACGCAGACAGATCGCGGTTGACGCTGCGCAGTTCTGCTTCGGACTTCTCGACCATCGCCAGATGAGCCCGCAGTTGACCGCTCATGGTATGCATGACCTTTGTAAGATTCCCGATTTCGTCTCCCCGGTCCATGACTGGCACGGTCGGCGCAATGCCGGCTGGGGATGAACCGACGACGGTTGCCAGCGTGGCAAGCGGACCGGTGATGGAGCGGGCGATCAAGTGAAGGCCGAGGAGCATGAGGCATAGGGCAAGAGTGCCGCCCCCGAGGATGACCGACAGCATGGTGCTCCGGTCTTGTGATAGTCGCGAGAGCAGGGTGTTCAACGTTTGTTGCCTCGCCTTGTCGAAGCGGCCCATCTCCTCACGGATTTGAACCATGATCGTCCGGCCGCGGCCTTCTTCGACATACCTTCTCGCCTCTTCCCTCCTGCCGGCTTTCATCGCTTCGATCAACGCCTCTTTTTCAGTGATGAACTGCCTGACCAGGGTGCGGACGTTCGAGAGAATCGCAAGCTGCTCGTCATATCGCCTGACTTGTTCGTCAAGGGAGAGGCCGACTGCCTGGATGTGATCCTGTGCGGTCCGGTAGGGATACAGGTACTTCTCATGCTGGGTAATGACGAACCCGCGGAACCCTGTCTCGAGGTCGACGACCAGGCGCAGGTATTCCGCCGCCAACCGCTGCGACAGATAGAGCGTATTGAGCTCGCTTTCGTCCTCGGAGAAGTTTTCGACGCTTCCGTACGTGACGATACTCAGCGAGATGACCGTGAGGACGGGAATCACCGAGGCAAGCAGGAGCTTGCGGGCGATCGGAAGGTCGTTGAACAGTTTCAGAAGGCGCCGCATGAAAGCCTCCTGAGATCATCGTAGTGGCGGCACTGACGCCGAGTCAAACCGAACCGGTCGTCACCGCTCACGGGAGGATGGGTTTGGTCAGATCGTTGTGTATCGCGTTGTTGTCGGCGTTGACGTCGATCCCTTTCACCGGCGCGGGCTTGTTCAGATTGACGTATTGGAACGTCCCGAACGGCTGGATCTGGTCGTCGGTCGGGAGCTGTTGTCGATTCCAGCCGCCGCCGAGCGCTCGAATCAGTCCTACCGAGCTTTGGAGCAGCTCCGCCTTGATCTGGACGGACTCGATGCGTGCCGTCAGCGTGGCGACCTGCGCGTAAATCAGTTCGAGGCTCGAGGCCAGCCCGCCCTGATACAGCTCCGTCGTGAGATTCTGCGCTTTGAACGTGGCGCCCACGGCGGCATCTTGCCGGTTCGCCGCGAGCGTCAATTGGCTCGTGAGGCTGAGGTTATTTTCTACTTCCCGAAACGCGTTGAGCACGGTCGACCGGTAGCGGTCTTCGGTTTCCCTGTATACCGACCAGGACTGCTGCAATTGCGCGCGCCGAAGGCCGCCTTGGAACAGCGGCAGAGAGACGCTGGCGCCGTAGGACCAGAAACTGTTCGCGAGTGAGATCAGATTGAAGCCGACATCCTCGAATCCTCCTCCCGCCCGAAACGAGACGTTCGGGTAAAAGGCGGCGCGGGCAATGCCGATCGCGCGGTTGGCCTGCGCCATCTGCCGCTCCATTCTGGCAATGTCGGGCCGCCGTTCCAGCAACGTCGAGGGCAGCGTCCGCGGAACGGTGAACGTCGCCACGCGAAGCTCGTTGGCCGGTTTGATCGAAAAACTGGCCGGCGCCATGTTGACGAGGATGGCGATGGCCTGCTCGGTGACCTGCCGTTGCGCCTGGACGCGGGCCAGCTGCGTCTCGGTGGTAAACAACAGAGATTCCACGCGGGCGACGTCGAGCGCGGAGGCGATTGCCCCGGCGAATTGCGCCTTGACGATGTCCAGCGACCGTCGGTAAAGATCGATTGACTGGGTGTAGATCGCGACCTGCGCGTCGTAGCCTCGCAGCAGAAAATAGTTCGTCCCGATCTCCGCCTGCAGACTCAGACGCGCGAGCCCATAGTCGGCTGCGCGCTCCTCGGCTCGGTAGGTCTCGATACGGGTGGCATTGCGCAGTGCCGACCAAAAGTCGGGCTCCCAGGAGGCAAGCCCGCCGAGCGAAACGGTCGAGGCCTGTTGTCCAATGTCACGAGGAAAGAACAGCGCATTCACCGAAGCCCGATTGTCGGAAGCGCCGAAACCCAGGCCGAGCCGCGGAAGGTATTGCGACCGGGCCCTCATCATCATGTCGCGGGCTTGTATGAACCGCTCGGCCGTGGCTTCCAGCTCAGGATTGGCGGCCATGGCCTGTTCGATCAGCATGTTCAGGACCGAATCGCCGTACACCGTCCACCAATCGGGACGCAGTTCCTCGTCGGACGGCTTGGCCTCGACAAAAGGGCTTTGTCCGCGCCAGGAGGCGGGGACAACGTATTCAGGCGGCTGATACGCAGGCGCGAGATCCGCAGCCGGGAATCCATCCGCGCAGCCCGTGACAGTCAGAAGAAGCACCGGCGCCCAGAAAGGAGAACGACCACGAAGGCGATGCATCATTCGAGGCTCCTATGCATGGTCGAGATGCTCATCGGGCGAAGGAGGTAGCCATGGCCTGTTCCTTCTTCTTCTCGGGGTGCGGCTTCTGCGATGGGCTTTCCGGGGACATGTGCTCGAGGTCGTAGCCCGCTGCCGGCGTGACGATGCGGACCTTGTCGCCTTCGAGTAAGGCGGCGCTCGGATTGTTCACAATGCGGTCGTTTTCAGAAATGCCTTCGGAGACTTCGACGGCATTGTCGAGAAGCCGGCTGACGGTGATCGGCTGCATGTGGACGCGGTCCTCGTCCGTGACGACGGCCACCTGTGTGCCGTGCTCCTGGAAGACCAGGGCGGTCGACGGAATCCGGAACACTTTTCTGTCGACCGGAGCCGTGATGACCACTTTCCCGTAGGAACCCGGCCACAACGCTCTGTCGTCGTTGTCGATGGTAAAGACGGTGACGGCGGTCCTGGTGCTGACATCGAATCCCTTGGCGACGGTCAAAAACTTCCCGGTGAAATGGCGATCGGGCAGCTGAGGAACGGTCACATCCGCCGTCAGCCCCGGATGCAGAAACGGCCCGAACGATTCGGGAACGTTGACAAAAAGGCGCATCATGCTGACGTCGGCAACCGTGAAGAGATTGCTGATCGAGCCGGGCGTGCTGATGGTGCCTTCCTTGTTGACGTAGTCGCCGACGTTGATGTTGCGGACGGTCACGACGCCGTCGTAGGGCGCGACGATGGTTTTGAACCGAATCAGCGCCTCATAGTTCCGGACATTCTGTTCGGCGGCTTTAACCTTGGCGGCTTCCGCCTTCGCTTCGGCCACTTTGACGGAGATCGATTGCTCGGACACCGCCTGGTTCGGACGCAGGGCGACCCAGCGTTTTGCCGTGATGTCGGCCAGCGCATACTTGGCACGCTCCGAATCAAGGTCCGCCTTGGCCTGTGCGTATTGGGCATCGAGGGCGGGCGCATTAATTTCCGCGAGGATGTCGCCCTTCTTCACTAATGCGCCGTAGTCCTTGTACCACATCTTTACGTAGCCGGAGACCTGTGCGTAGATCGGCGCCTCGAACCAGGCCGTGATATTACCCGGGAGCGTAATCGTCTCGCTCGCGTCTGCCGGCTTGGCATTGACGATCGCCACCGTCGGGATGGCGTTTTCCGCGGTCTTCGTCTGCAAGGCGGCCGCGTCGCTCTTGGCCTCATACATGCGATAACCGAGGTAAAGCATGAGCAAGAGAATCGCGGAGAGGAGGAGTGCTTTTCCGCGGAGACGTTGCATCATGATGCACGCTCCTTCTGGCGAGTCGATCGCCGGTTGTAGATCATTGCATAGACACTGGGCACGAAGAATAGCGTAAAGAGGGTGGCGACGAGCAATCCGCCGATGACGGCGCGGCCCAGCGGTGCATTGGTCGAATAGCCGGTGGCCATCGGCACCATCCCCATGATCATGGCCGATGCCGTCATGAGCACCGGACGGAAGCGGGTTTTTCCGGCTTCGATGGCGGCGCGCAGGGCGTCGCCGTGCTCTTCGAGCCGTTCGCGCGCATACGAGACCACCAGGATCGAGTTCGCCGTCGCCGTTCCCATCGTCATGATCGCGCCCGTCAAGGCCGGTTCCGACAACCGAGTATGGGTCAGGAACAGCGACCAGGCAATGCCGGCCAGCGCGCCGGGCAACGCCGTAATGATGATGAACGGATCGAGCCAGGACTGAAAGTTGACCACGATCAATAGGTAAACGAGCGCGACGGCGGCAAGCAATCCGAAAATCAGTTCGAAATAGGCGTCGTGCATGAGCGAGGCCTGACCATGGATTTCGAGGTCGGCGCTGCGAGGCTTCTCGTGTTCCATGCTCTTGGCGATCTGTTGAACGTCTCCAAGCACTCCGCCGAGGTCGCGGCCTTCGACCGACACATAGATATTGAACAGCGGCATGATGTTTCCATGCGTAATCTGGCCCGGCGTACCCTCCGCCGAGAGATCGACCAGATTGCCGAGCAGCTGGATGTCGTCTTTCGACGGGCTTTCCGAGGAGTCCACAGGGACGGTTTTGAGGCTGTTCAGACTGTTGATCTGCGGCTGCGGCGTATAGACGTTGATCAGATAGGACATCCCGGTCGACGGATCGAGCCAATAAATCTGGTCCACCTGCTGGCTGCCCGCGGTCGTCATCAGCAGATTGTCCGCCATGTCTTTGAGCGTCCGATTCACCCCGAGTCCAAACGTGCGGTTGCCTTCGACCATGAGCGTCGGCGTGCGCATCGTTTGCTGGATGACTACGTCGACGGCGCCCGGGATGTCGCGAAACTTGCCCACCAGTTTGCGGGCAAATTCGTAATTCGCGTACATATCGGGTCCGTTGACCTGGATGTCAATCGGAGCAGGGGCGCCGAAGTTGAGGATTTTTGCCGTGAGGTCGGACGGCTGGAAGGTGAATTCGGTGCC
>DATELB010000006.1:0-9585 GCA_035277085.1 Nitrospira sp.
CGCTTCGTAGAAAGGACCTAAGCCAAACCAGCACTCATGGACACGCCGCCTCCTTCCAGAATTGACCATTTGTCGGACACAGAACTGACGGCGAAACTCGATCCGGATCTGCTCCCGAAGCATCTCGCAATTATTATGGACGGGAACGGGCGCTGGGCCGAGGCTAGGAGTCTGCCCAGGATTGCCGGTCACCGGGAAGGCATCAAGTCAGTTCGCGATACCATCTCATCATGTCTGGAACTCGGGATTCAAGCACTGACGATTTATGCCTTTTCACAGGAAAACTGGAAGCGGCCGACCACCGAAATCGACGGGTTAATGGGATTGCTCGAACATTATCTGTCCACCGAGCGCAATAAGTTGATCGAGCAGGGAGTACGCTTCCGCACGATCGGACGGACGGATGCGCTTCCCACCTCTGCCCTCCAGTGGGTCCGGGCGGCCGAGCAGGAGACGGCGCATCTCGACAAGCTGCAGCTGACAGTGGCGCTGAGCTATGGCGGGCGTACTGAAATCGTCGACACGGTCCGCGCGCTGATTCGTGAGGTTCAGGACGGGAAATTCCAGGCCGAGGACATCGACGAAGTCCACCTGCAACAATATCTGTACACCCGCGATTTACCCGACCCCGACCTTCTGATCCGTACGAGCGGCGAGACGCGGATCAGTAACTTTCTCCTCTGGCAGCTGGCCTACACGGAGCTCTACTTTACGCCGACGCTCTGGCCCGATTTCCGTCGCCGTGAGCTGTTGCTGGCCCTGCTCGAATTTCAGCGGCGGGAACGACGCTTCGGCCGCGTCTTCACCAGCCTATCTTCGTAGTCTCGGAACCAGCACATGCTTGAGTGCGGAACGACCAATCCGGAACCGGCGCAGACCGTCCACAAGGCCGGGACGCGCTTCGACTCCCGCCGCATCTATACAGTTCTGCTTGTGGTTCCGCTGCTGTACGGCGTGATTCGCTATCTTCCTTCCGTCGCGTTCACCGCCGTCGTGGCGATCGCCGGCTGCTTATCCCTCCACGAATTGTATCGTCTCTGCTTTCCGCCGACTTCCCGACCGATGGCGGCCCTGATCGGTCTTTTCGGCTGCGTGGCGCTGATTGCCGGACCTCATGAACCGGCCCTCGTTCCCGCCGCACTGCTGATCGCCGTGATGGCCGTCCTGTCGCTGCCGGTATTGTTGGACGTGCCGCTCTCTGAAAACCTGAGGCAGAGCGCCATCGTGCTGACCGGCATGCTCTACATCGGCCTCACGCTGAGCTATCTCGTTCTCGTGCGGATGCTGCCCCACGGAGAATCGTTGTTGTTTTTTCTCTTATTGGTCACATGGGCGGCCGATACCGGAGCGTACTATGTCGGCACGCTGTACGGACGGCGCCGCCTTGCCCCGAGGATCAGTCCAAAAAAAACGGTCGAAGGCTTGGCGGGCGGACTTGCCGGCGCAACAATTGTCGCCTGCACCGCTCGCTGGACCTTCGTGCCTGACTTCTCACTGGCGGATACACTGGTGCTCGCGGTGCTGCTGACCTTGGCCGGCCTCTGGGGCGATCTCGTAGAGTCGGCGATCAAACGGAGCGCCGGCGTAAAGGACTCCGGCGGTTTGTTGCCCGGGCACGGCGGCATGCTCGATCGGTTGGATAGTCTCTTGTTCACCGCGCCCGCCTTCTACTACTATGTGACGTTCATGGGACGAGCGGCTTCTCACCCCTGAGGACCCCATATGAAATCCATCGTCATTCTTGGCTCAACCGGATCCATCGGCACCAACACGCTGGATATCGTGGAGCGCTTTCCCGACGAATTCCGCATCGTGGGCCTGACGGCCGGGAACAACGATGAGATGTTGGCTGATCAAATCCGCCGCTTCAGGCCGCAGGCAGTGGCCATGTCGACCGAGGCGGCTGCGCTCAGACTCAAGCGGCGATGCTCCGGCCTGCCCGTCGAGATCGTGAGCGGCCAGGAAGGCCTCGCCGCAGTCGCCTCGCTCCCCGACGCAGAGTTGGTCGTCTCCGCAATCGTCGGAGGCGCCGGCCTCGTCCCGACGCTGGCCGCGATCCGGAGCAAGAAACACATCGCCTTGGCGAACAAGGAACCGATGGTCATGGCGGGCCAGTTGATGCAGGAAGAAGCCCGCCGGGCGGGCGTCAGGATCTTCCCTGTCGACAGCGAGCACAGCGCGATCTTTCAATCTCTCGAGGGCCACCGGATCAAGGATGTGCGGCGCCTGATTCTCACGGCGTCCGGCGGGGCGCTCTGGAATGTGCCCAAGGAGGCGCTCCACGACGTGACGCCCGAGCGTGCCTTACAGCACCCCAATTGGAAAATGGGCGCGAAGATCACGATCGACTCGGCGACGTTGATGAACAAGGGCCTGGAAGTCGTGGAAGCCCGATGGCTCTTCGACATTCCTGAATCGCGAATTGACGTCTTGATCCACCGGGAGAGCATCATCCACTCTCTGGTGGAATATGAAGACCGTTCCATGATTTCCCAGTTGGGGCTGCCGGACATGCGCACGCCCATCTCGTATGCCATGCGCTACCCGGACCGGCTGCCGCTCGATCTCCCCTCTTTGGATCTCACGGAGATCGGCACTCTGACGTTCTGCAAGCCTGATCACGATCGGTTTCCCTGTTTGCGGCTCGGCTATGATTCGCTGCGGATCGGCGGCACCCTGCCGGCGGCCATGAACGCCGCCAACGAGATCGCCGTCGACGCGTTCCTCAACGGCGGCATCCGTTTCACGGATATTTCTGATATCATTCAAAGCACGATGCAGGCCCACACCGCTCAGCCGGTGCGGTCCGTGGAAGCGGCGCTGGACGCCGACCGGTGGGCGCGGGAAAAGGCGGAGTCGCTGGTCCACGCCCTGGCCCGCTGAGCCTATGGTACATTGACTGTCATTGCCAACCTTCAACACCGAGCACACATCATGACCTTTGCTGCCTTGACCTGGTCTCCCGATAGTCTCTGGCTCTTGATGCAGAAGACCTGGTGGTTTCTCGTCGTCCTGGGAATCCTCGTCGCCTTCCATGAACTCGGCCATTTCTTGGCCGCTCGCTGGGTCGGGGTCAAGGTACTGAAGTTTTCGTTGGGGTTCGGGCCTAAACTCTTGGGCCGGCAGGTGGGCGAGACGGAATATCTCGTCTCGGCGATTCCGTTAGGCGGCTACGTCAAGCTGTTCGGCGAAGACGAGGCGGAAGCGATCACGCCCGAGGACCGCAAGCGATCCTTTGTCCATCAGACTCTGTGGGGCAAGGTGTTGATTGTCTCCGCAGGGCCTGGATTCAATTTCATTCTTGCGTACCTCATCTTTGCCGCGTGGCTCTCGACCGGCTACACGCTTCCCGTCCCCTCATTCAAAGACATTGCGCCGGTGCTGGAAGCGGTGGCGCCTGACTCGCCGGCCGCCAAGGCCGGGCTGATGGTCGGCGATCAAATCAAGAAAATCGACGGCCGCGACATCGCCACCCGTGTCGAATTGCTGGACGCCGCCGCCAAAGGCAAAGGCGCGCCCCTCACGCTCGAGGTACTGCGGGACGGCCGCATCCAGACGCTCACCGTCACGCCCACCGCGGCTGCGATTCAAAGCCAGAAGGGCGAGGAAGCCGGCTACTATCTCGGCATCGAGGAAATCCCGCCGGTCGTGAACGAAGTCGTCCCGGGCAAGCCGGCCGCGGCGGCGGGCTTCAAGGAGGGGGACCGGGTGCTGTCGATCGACGGCGCGCCCATCCATACCTGGACGCAGATGACGGCGCTGGTCAAAGACAGCCCCGGCAAAACGCTTCGCGTCGACGTCCTGCGGGATGGCCACCGCGTCTCGTTGGCGGTGACTCCTGCGGCTGAAAGCACGACCGTCAACGGACAGCCGGTGCAAGTGGGCAAGATCGGCATCGCCGGACCCGATCGCTCGCTGATGAAATCAGCCTCGCCGCTGGCGGCCGTCTACAACGGCCTGGAGGCGACGTGGAAATGGACGGAACTGACGATCGTCGGCTTGTACAAGATGATCATCGGCGACATTTCGAGCAAGAACATCGGCGGCCCGTTGACGATCGCCAAGATCTCCGGCGAAGCCGCTGCGCAAGGCCCGGCCAACGTGATTTTCCTGATCGCGCTCTTGAGCATCAACCTGGGCGTCTTGAATCTATTGCCCATCCCGATCCTCGACGGCGGGCACTTGCTTTTCTTCCTCATCGAGGGCATCCTGCGCAAACCCTTGGGCGAGCGGCAGCGTGAGCTGGCGCAGCAGGTCGGCTTGGTGCTGCTCGTCGGCGTCATGATCTTTGCCTTTTGGAACGACCTCGAACGGATCTTCTTCTCCCACTGATCTTTCATGCGGACTTCTCAACTTCTCCTCCCTACTCTCCGGGAAGATCCCGGGGAAGCCGAAATCGTCAGTCATCGATTGATGCTGCGCGCGGGTCTGATCCGCAAGGTGGCCGCCGGCGTCTACACATATCTCCCGCTCGGTCTGCGGGTCATCCGAAAGGTGGAGCGGATCGTAAGGGAAGAGATGAACCGGGCCGGCGCGCAGGAGGTATTGATGCCGATCGTGTCTCCGGCCGAACTGTGGAAGGAGACGGGCCGGTGGGACTATTACGGCAAGGAAATGTTCCGCCTGAAGGACCGGCACGAACGCGACTTTTGCCTCGGCCCGACCCACGAAGAAGTGATCACAGACTTGTTCCGGCGGGAAGTGCGGTCTTACCGGCAATTGCCGCTGAATTTCTATCAGATTCAGACCAAATTCCGGGACGAGATCCGGCCCCGCTTCGGACTCATGCGCGGCCGGGAATTCATCATGAAGGACGCGTACAGCTTTGACAAAGACGAAGCCGGCGCCCGCGCGAGCTATCAAAAAATGTATGATGCCTATCACCGCGTGTTTTCGCGCTGCGGGCTGAATTTCAGGGCCGTGGAAGCCGATACCGGGTTGATCGGCGGCACTTCGTCCCACGAGTTCATGGTCCTCGCCGACACCGGCGAAGAAACGATCGTCTACAGCGACGCCGGCAGCTATGCGGCGAACGTCGAACGGGCCGAAGTCCTGCCCCCGGACTTCGACGCCAAAGAAGAGCACCGTCCCATGCGTACCGTGAGCACACCCGGCTGCCGGACGGTCGAAGAAGTGACGAAGTTCCTCAAGGTCGATCCCTCTCAGCTGGTCAAGACCCTGCTGTATACAACCGGCTCGGAAACCGTCGCCGTATTGATCCGCGGGGACCATGATGCGAACGAAATCAAGCTGAAGCGCCTGCTGGGCGTGAACGATTTGGAGCTGGCCGGCCCGGCAATCGTCGAGAAAGTCACCGGTGCTCCGGTAGGTTTTGCGGGGCCGGTCGGGCTGAACCTACGTATCGTCGCCGATCATGCGGTCAAGACGGCCTCTAATGCGGTGGTCGGCGGGAATCGCCTCGATACGCATCTGGTCGATGTCAACTGTCCGCGCGACTTCCAGGTAGGGCAATTCGCGGATTTGCGCAACGCCAGGGCAGGCGATATTTCGCCTCGAAAGGACGGCGTGCTGAAGGCCGCCAAAGGCATCGAGGTCGGGCATGTGTTCATGCTGGGCACCAAATACAGTGTGGCGATGAATGCGTCGTTTCTGGATCCCAACGGCAAGGAATGTCCGGCGGTGATGGGCTGCTATGGCATCGGCGTCGGCCGGACGGCCGCCGCCGCGATCGAACAGAATCATGACGAGAAGGGCATCGTGTGGCCATTTCCGATCGCGCCGTTTCATGTCCATCTCATTTCGTTGGGACAATCTGCCGGAGTGACCGAGGCGGTCACCACCCTGTACGCGGGGCTCGAGGCGTCGGGTCTCGAAGTCCTCTGGGATGATCGCGACGAGCGGGCGGGCGTCAAGTTCAACGATGCCGACCTGATCGGGGCCCCCTACCAGGTCATCGTCGGCGACAAAGGCCTCGCGGAAGGCCTCTTGGAAGTGAAGACGCGCAAAACCGGCGTAAAGACGAGGCTCGCTCCAGCCGGAATCCCAGCCGCGATTCTCGCCATGGCATCATCGCGTTCGGCAGCCTCCTGACCTCCCCGTCCTCTCTCCAACCGGGCGTTCCGTAGGCGCTCCCGAAAGTGCCTTTTCCTTGCCTTCCCGCCCTGTTGGGCTAGACTGAGTCTCGACTCAAGAACGCACGGGATGACGCCGGCCGCCACACCGCCGGCATGGCGAGTCGGATATCCCCACAGGAGCTCAGATGCAGGCAAAACCTCCGACCCAAAACTTGCAGGAACTCCAACAAAAGGTCGAATTCGCGGAACATGTGAAGCGGATCACCAGCCAAATCCATGCCGCGAGCAATCTCGACCAGATCCTTCTCGATTTGCACAAAGAAATTCTGGGCCTTTTCGACGCCGAGGACCTCACGCTGTTCGCCTTCGATGCGGAAAAGAAGGAAATCTTCTACAAGGTACCCCACATCGATACGATCGAAGAGGTCCGCATCCCGATCACCGAGCAAAGCCTGGCCGGATTTTGCGCGAAATATTTGCGGCCGGTGAACATCGCGGACGCCTATAACACGCTCGAACTCCAGGGGATTCATCCGTCGCTGAGCCACGACACCTCTTATGACAAACGCACCGGCTTCAAGACCAAGCAGGTGTTGACCTACCCGATCGTCGCCGACAACAAGTACCTCATGGGCGTACTCCAGCTGCTCAACAAAAAGAGCGGACTGCGGTTCACCCGGAAAGACGAAGAGTCGGTCGCCGAAGTGGCCAAGGCGCTCGGCATCGCCTTCTTCAATCTCAAAAAGGTCACCACGAAGAAGGCCTCCACCAAGTTCGACCTGCTCGTGACGAACGGAAAAATCTCTCAAAATGAGCTGGACAACGCCATCGCAGAGGCCCGGAAGAGCATTTCATCCGACCTCGAAACCATCCTCATCGAAAAATACAAAGTACCGAAATTGGACATCGGCAAATCCATTGCGCAATTTCACAAGTGCCCATACATCGAATACAGCGAGCGCACCCTCGTCGACATCGAACTGCTGAGAAACCTCAACGTCGATTATCTGAAGAAGAACCACTGGATGCCCCTCAAGCGGGACCGGACCGCCATCGAGATCCTGACGGACGATCCGGGCGACCTGGACCGGGTCGCGGACATCAAACGGACCTTCCCCGGCCTCAATATTCGATTTGCCGTCAGCCTCAGACGCGACATCGCCCAGTTCCTGAATTCCGCAACCGGCGGCGATTCCGGCGCCGGCCGCAAGCTGGACGAGAACGTCTCCGACATTCTCGGCGAGCTCGTGACCGAGGCTCAATCCGAGGCGGCCGAAGAGCAAGGCCTCGGCGGCGGGCTGGACGAAAATGACAGCGCCATCGTCCGCTTGGCCAATCAAATCATCGCCGACGCCTACCGGCAGAACGCCTCGGATATTCACATCGAGCCGTACGGCGAGAAACGGGAAACGCTGGTGCGCTTCCGGGTCGACGGCGACTGCTTCGAATACATGAAGATTCCACAGAGCTATCGACGCGCGATCGTCTCGCGGCTGAAGATCATGGCGAGCCTCGACATTGCCGAGCGCCGGAAACCGCAAGACGGGAAGATCAAGTTCAAACTGAGCGAGACCCGTGAAATCGAGCTCCGCGTCGCGACGATTCCGACCGCCGGCTACAACGAAGACGTCGTGATGCGTATTCTCGCCGCGAGCGAGCCATTGCCGCTCGACAAAATGGGCTTCTCCGACCGGAACCTCAAGGGCATCAAAGACATCGCCGAAAAGCCGTACGGCATCATTCTCTGCGTCGGTCCGACCGGTTCGGGAAAAACGACGACCCTGCACTCGGTGCTCGGGTTCATCAACACCCCGGACATCAAGATTTGGACGGCGGAAGATCCCGTGGAAATCACGCAATACGGGCTCAGGCAGGTACAGGTGCAGCCGAAGATCGACTTCACGTTTGCCAAGGCCATGCGGGCGTTCCTCCGCGCCGATCCGGACGTCATCATGGTGGGCGAAATGCGGGATAAAGAAACGGCCGAAATCGGCATCGAAGCCTCGCTCACCGGCCACCTGGTCCTGAGCACCCTGCACACGAACAGCGCAGTGGAAACCGTGACCCGGCTACTCGATATGGGCTGCGATTCCTTTAGTTTTGCCGATGCCATGCTCGGCGTGCTCGCTCAGCGTCTATCGCGCCGGGTCTGCAAGGATTGCAAGGAGCAATATCCCGGCACGAAGGAAGAATACGACGAAATCCGGCAAGGCTACGGCGCGGAAGGCTGGGACAAACTCGGCATTCCGTTCGACAACACCTTTCGCCTGGCCCGCGGCAAGGGCTGTGAAAGCTGTAACCGGAGCGGATTCAAGGGCCGGGTGGCCTTGCATGAACTCCTGCTCGGTACGGACAATCTCAAGCGGCTGATTCAGACCAAAGCCAAGACGGAAGAAATGGTCAAAGCCGCGGTCGAAGACGGAATGACCACCCTCATGCAGGACGGCATCCAGAAGTGTCTCCAGGGGCTCACGACGTTCAAAGAAGTGAAAGCGGTCGCCATCAAGTAACGGGATCCCGGCGCTCTGCCGGGATCCTTCCTTCCTCTTTGCGCCAGCGCCACGAGCGGTCTCATATCACAAATTTTGAAGGAACGTCGGCATCCTTCTTGATGAGATACGAGCTCGAGTTGACGGGCGTCAGATCGAGGTGTGGGAAAAGCGGGCAAGGAACTTCTTGAGGCGAGTCTCCACCGACAGCGGCATCGAGAGGAATTCCAGTCCGATCAGCTGGTCATTGATCCATCGCACCGTCGCATCAAGCTGCATGGCCGCCATCTGGTCGGGCATTCGGAGACTCACGGCCAGATGATCTCCTGGATTCATGGCCGCGGTGCTCATGATCTTGGCCCCTCTCAAGGACACATCGAGGACGACACCAAGGCCATTGCGGTCGGCCGCCGTCCAGCGCTTGAGTCCCAGGAGAGAAAAGGCGCAGGGAAAGGGAGCGGACACACGATGCCGCGGATGCCGCCGCAGATCCACGCCCGGCTGGTTTTGTGGCTCGACTTGCGCCATGCTATCCGGCTCTTCTCGACGCAATCGACACGAATTTTTTCAGCCGATCATGAGCATCGAAGGACAGACGACGAAATGCGAGGCCGTAGAACTGATCCTTCGTCCACCGGACGGTCGCGACGGCGATATCCGCCGGGCGGATTTGCTTCGGCAGTCGGAGACTGACGGTCACTTCGTCGCCGGGCTTGAACGGAGCCTCAGTGCTCACCCGTGCGCCGCGCAGCGAGAGATCGTATACGAGCCCCCAGTCTCTGTGCCGTCTTCTCAGCCATCGCCTTGGCCTGACCGGTGAGAGCGCGCAGGCGAAGGGCGTCTCAATCCGGACCCGCGGATGGCGCCTGAAGCGATTGAGCATTGACGGCCGCGGCGCCTCTGTATCCAATTGGCCTTGCATGCATCTACTGTACACAAGGCCGGACGGATCAGTTACTGATTTCGAAGAATCGGCGGGACGATGCGGGTTCCCCGTGTTTATTATTCGGCGACCTGGAACGACGTCGGTTTGCGTGCCTGACTACATGTACCGTCGCTGG
>DATELB010000007.1:0-15468 GCA_035277085.1 Nitrospira sp.
CATCGCGCCCTTCCACCCCCGCGGGCCTCAGATGGAAGAACGTCACAGCTTAATTAAGCTGCGAGTGCCAGTTCTTGATTGGCAGTTGCATTTTCCCGGAGTTAACGAGTCCCCGAGAGCTCGACATGCCACGGTGGTATCGGTATCCCCGTCGAAACCGGTCGCCCCCTTTCTTCAGGATGTTGAAAATGCCCTGTGACTTCGTTCTCGTTTCACTCAAACCCTCGACGTACGGTAAATAGTACGCCTCGGGCTTTCGTTCACTGCGGCCCTCGTCACAAGCCATTTTGAACATCCTGTCTAACTCCTTAAACGCTTCTGCCTTGCCCGAAAACTTTTTGAACAGCCTTAAAGATTTCCGACATCGGCCTTGCTGAACGGCCGTTTGAACAACCTGCCGGGATAAAGCAGGCTTTCTCATGCCAGTCCAGCTCATCTCTAGATGTTCATGATACCGCAGGGGTCAAGGGGATGCCAGCCTCAGTTCGTATCTGCTTCAGCCCAAATGGCTCTTTCTTCGTGTGGTAGACGGTTCGTGGCGAAAGCGCAAATCCGCGTCGCGAGACCGCCGCGCGGAGGCGCGAGGGACCGAGGCGTACTTGAGGAAGTACGTTGAGGGACTAAGCGACGTGCCCGTCGGCTTGGGCGCAACTTGATGCGGCCAAGCTTGTCGCAGCAGCGGATCTGCGATTGCAGCAGAACCGTCAGGCACTCTTGAAGCGAGTAATCTTGGCAAACACAATCGCCGCAAACGGCAACGCCAAACCCAACGCCAACTGGGCGATCAGGAGATGACCAAGCTGACTGTAATCGGCCGCCGTTTGAACCGCCCCAGTGGCGGGGTCTCTCACCTCTCGAGTCACGACGTAAATATCATTGAGATATTTGGTTCCAAGTTGGCTTAACGAAAGCGCAAGGTTCGTAAACGACGCCATCACCGCAAAAAAGGTCGCTTTTAAGTGCGCCGGCGCCGAGTTGGCAATCCACACCAGCATCGGAATCATGGAGATCTGGCCGAGCGGGGATTCGAGGGCGGTATCGATCAGGGCGATAAATCGTGCATCCACAATCCCGCCTGTCATGCGCGCGGTCCATTCGTGAAACCCGTAATACATACTGACGACGGGCAACGAAAGAATCGTTCCCACGAGCGTGAGAAACCCCACGACATAGGCGATGGACCGCTCGGCCATGAAGCGCCTGAACACAAACATGCCGGCGAGGGTTAGCGTGCTGCCGATCAAGGACAGGACGGATAGGAACTGCTGGTCGAACTTCAGTTCGTCGATCATCCACCAGTCGGCGCCGGGCCCTGTGCCGGGAATCGCCCGGAAAATAAAGATTACGACCGCCGTGCCCACCAATGTGAACCGCTTATCCGGTTCCAGCTCTTGTACGAGCTTCGCCATGAGAAACAGTACGATGGCCATCGAGCCGACGAAGACGATCTCTTCGCTGTAAGGCAATCCGCCGAGTCCTACGATCAAGGTAAACAGCACGAAGGCGAAGCTTCCGCCCAAAATCCACCAGTTGGGATGCGTTGATTCGCCCGCTTCATCTTTGACGACAACCAAGCGCCTGGCCTGTTCGGGCGAAAATCCCTGCCGCACCAGCCGTAACAGATGACGCCGCTGAAGCCACCAAGCGAGGACCACCCCGAGGAGCGACACCACCGGGATCGTCAAGGCCATGAGATAAATGTCTTCGTAGATGCGGACGACCTCCGCCTCCGGACGGCCTTCCACGCCGGCGAACGCGTAGACATTCACCAACGCCACGAGGATCCCTCCGGCAATGATGGCCACTCGTCCCAGCGTCTGCATGGTGGCATGCATCAGTTTGCGGGTCGGCTCGTTGAACGGCCGCCCCTGATCATCCACCCGCGGCACTGCCTCCACGGTCATGGCATCGGCCACGGCGTCCTGGAGGACATAGCCGACGGGCGCAAGAATCACGCTCAGGACAAACCAGACCTCCGCCCCCATTATTGCGGTCATGGCCTCGCGATGCCCGATCAGCGCCGCCATGATGCCCAGACTTACTGCCAACAGGAGCGCTCCTGCGCCGATCAGCCAGCTCTTCCACCGCCAGAGGAGATCCACTGTGTGGCCGATGGGCATCTTTAAAGCCCAGGGGATGCCGGCCCAGAATCCAAGAGCGGCCAGAAACGAGGCCGACAGCCCCAAATAATCTTTGACGAAGAAGGTGCCGACGATGCTGGTGAGGCCGGAAATGCCATAAGCCGCATACACCATCAGCGGCGGGAGATACGACAGCCGCATTTCACGTCCGAGGGACAGAATGTTGCGGTCAATCCACTGGTAGAGGGAAATCAGCATGCAGCTAGCGGGTCACGATGCGAGCGCTGAACGGCGTTGATCGACAAGAAAGCGAAGGTGGGTCTGCATTTCTTCGGCGGGAAGATTCATCCGATCTCCATGGCCGGCCAGCACCCATTCGAACCGGTAGTTGAGCAGCTTCTCTATGGAGTGCAGCATCGCCCTTGACCTCCAGACGAGCCGCCTGGGCGCATCCAGCGATCGGGTCTCCGGGTCCCACCAGAGATGGTCCCCGGTAAAAAGAAACCGGTTCGCGTACAGCAGCGCGCTGCTGCCGGGAGTGTGGCCCGGGACTGGGATAAGTTCGAATTGAGGAGACAACGTGACGGCTTCGTCGCCATCGACGATCCACTCGGCATCCGGCATTGCATCGGCGTCAGCGCGGTGGATAATGCGCGTGGCCCCGAACCGCGCGGCGTACCGGGCGGCATCGGCGACGTCGTCCTCATGCGTGAGAAAAATGTACCGGAGGCCTCCCTTCCGCTCAATCGCATCCACGAGGTGATTGATGTACCGGGGGGAGTCGATCAACCAGTTTCCATCAGAATGCTGGACGAGATAACTATTGGCGCCGAATGACTTCTCTGAATTGAAACCACAGTAGAACACACCTTCCTCCAGGAGTAGAGGAAAGCTGGACATAGCGCTTTTTAATTGTCTGCTATTGCTGTGCTCGGTGCCGATGGAGCCCACCGGACAGGCAAGGAGGGCCTGGTAGGCCTGTTGCAGGCGTTCATCACCTTCCGGCTGCCTCGTCACCGCGGAAAATTCGCCGACCTCTTCGAAACTATGCGGCGCCAACTGCCGGCAGGTGTCGCAATTAATGCACGTGGCATCGACAAAAAAATTCCCCGCCACGTTGGTATCAAGACGCTTGTTTGGATCGGCCATCGGTTACCCGGTCATTTGCGAAACTGTACAGCTTCCACCCCCATACCGTAACACAGCTTGGGCGTCGTCACCGAGCGCCGGGGCTTAGCGTATCAGGGGCGAGGGCCTGGCCCAGCTGGCCGAAAAGACGAAATCGCCGATGGGTTGACGCTCGCGCGGCTTGACCTCGCGCTGGCGCAAATAGTCAGGCAGGACCGAGGGGTCGCCGGGATATCCTACGGCAATCATTGCCACTGGCTCGAAGCCGGATGGAATCTGGCATTCTCTGCGCGCCTTGTCCACGTCGTATCCGGCCATTTGATGGGCCTGTAAGCCGAGAGCGGTGGCCTGAAGGACCAGATTTTCGACGGCCATGCCAGTGTCGTGCAGCGCATGTCGGTTGGGTTTGCCATCGTCCTCGAAAAACAAGCTCGCAACGGAAAGCATCAGTACGGGCGCCCGAAACACCCACTTCGAGTTCCCCTCCGAAAGACAGCCGAACAACTTCTCATAGTCCGATTGGTTATCTCGCGTCGCAACGAGAAACCGCCACGGCTGTTCGTTGTTGGAGGAGGGGGCCCAGCGTGCTGCCTCGAACAAACGTTTCAGTTTCTCGGGTTCGACTGGACGTTCTTCGAAGGCTCGCGGACTCCAGCGGCGCGCGATGACGTCTTCGATGGCATAGGCGGTTTCTGCAGGCTTTTCCATGGATTAGCTATCGCTCTTCTCCGGTTTTTGATCCATCTCGGGAGTCCAACCGCCGCCGAGCGCCTTGTAAAGCTGGACCACCGACACCAGATGCAGGCGCCGGGAACCGGTCATGGCCAATTCTGCTTCGAACAGATTGCGCCGCGCCACCAGCACGTCCAAGTAATTGGCCAGACCGCCCTTATACCGCAGTTCGGCCAGCCGCAGCGCCGACTGCAGCGCGTTGACTTGCTGCTGCTGCGCATCGTTCTGCTGGCGGGCGGTTCTGGCGGCTACCAACGCGTCCTCGACTTCGCGGAACGCCGTGAGCACCGTTTGCTGATAGTCCGCCAGAGTCTGCTTTGCCTGCGCCTCGACCGCTTCCTGTTGAAACCCGAGCGCCTGCGCGTTGAACAACGGAAGGGTAAAGCCGGCTCCGGCGGCTCCGAACGACGACACATCGGAGAAGATCGTTCCGGTATGAGGATCTGCGGCACCGAGCAGTCCGGTGAGCGAAATTTTTGGAAAGCGGTCGGCTTTTGCCGCACCGATTCTCGCGGTCGCCGCATTCAGCGCGCGATCGGCCTGCAGGATGTCCGGCCGGCGCTGCAGCAGCTCAGACGGCAGTCCGGGAGGGATCGTCGGAGGCAACGTCTGTTCAACCAGCGTCTTTCCCCGCGGAATCTCGAAAGGTTTCCTGCCGAGCAGCACGCTCAACTGGTTTTCGGCTTGAACCATCTGCCGCTCTAACTCGGCCGTCCTCGCCGCGGCATTGGCCCGTTCTGCTTCGAATTGATCGGCATCAAGCTTCGACGTCATGCCCTGGCGTAAGCGAGCCTGGGCAATGCGAACGGATTCTTCCCACGATTGCAGAGTGCGCTTGGCGATACCAAGCTGAGTGTCGAACTGTAAAATATTAAAATAAGCTTCCGCCACCGCACTCACCAGCTCCAATACGACCGCCCGACGGCTCTCTTCCCGCGCGAATAGATCGGCACGCGCCGCTTCATTGGCTCGCCTGATCCGTCCCCAGACGTCTATTTCCCACGACAAATTGCCCTGCAGGTAATAGTTGAACGGATTGGGAAATCCAGGAACAAGGAAGACGGTCTTACGGCCGAACGATGGCGCATTCCCTGAGGCGGTCACGTTCGGAAGAAAATCGGACTTTGCGACCCAGGCGCGCGCCTGAAACTCTTCGACGGTCGCCACCGCCTTCTGTAAATCCTTGTTTTCCGCCAGGGCGATATGGACCAGTTTCTGCAGCTGCTCGTCTTTCAACAACTCCCACCACGGGAGATTGGCCATCGTCGGAGCATCCATTCCGGTTTCCGCCATCCGGAACCGGTCATCGGACTCGGCAGGAGGGCGCTCATAGTCGGGCCCCATGGCGCAGGACGTCAGAAGCACGGACGAGACGATGATGGCGAATTTCCGCATCAGACCTCTCCTTTCGGGACGGGCGAAGCTTGCGGGACTTGGTGGGATGCGACCACGGGCCGGCCTGTCACCTTCCGAATCAAGACATAGAACAGCGGCACAAAGAAGATGGCCAAGAACGTGGCGGCCAGCATGCCGCCAAGAACGCCGGTGCCGATCGACTGCCGGCTGGCGGCGCCGGCACCGGTCGCAATGACCAGCGGAAACATGCCGAAGATGAACGCCATGGACGTCATGATGATTGGACGAAAGCGGAGCCTGGCCGCTTCTTTCGCCGCGTCAAGCAGGGGCATGCCCGCTTCATACCTCGTATTCGCAAATTCAACGATCAGAATGGCGTTTTTCGCCGACAGGCCGATCAGCGTCACCATGCCGATCTGAAAGTAGATGTCATTCGAGAAGCCCCGCAGCCATACCGCGGACAGCGCGCCGAAAATCGCGAACGGCACGGCAAGAATCACCGCGAAGGGCACCGCCCAGCTTTCAAATTGCGCTGCGAGGACGAGGAAGACCATGAGCAGGCCGATCACAAACACGACGTTGGATTGGCCTCCCACGCGTCGTTCTTGAAAGGAGATGTTGCTCCAATCGATGTCGTAGCCTTGCGGGATCAGCACCTCGTTGGCGGCACGGTCCAGGGCTTCGAGCGCCTGTCCTGAACTGAACCCTCTCGCGGCCGACCCGAGGACCAGCGCGGTGTTATACCCATTGAAGTGGTTCACAGGGTCGGGTCCGCTTTGATATTCCGTCGTGACGACCGTGTTGAGGGGAATCATGGTCGTTCCCTGGCTGTTCTGCGCACGGATATAGATCTTGGAAATATCCTGCGGCTTCGACCGGTATTCCGCATCGGCCTCGGTCTGCACGTGATAGATGCGGCCGAATTTGAGGAAGTCATTGATGTAAAACGTGCCGAAATATGCCTGCAAGGTGTCAAAGGCGTCCGAGATCGGCACTCCGAGGGCCTTGGCGCGTTCTCGATTGACATGCGCGTACAGACGCGGCGCCGACACTCGAAAATTTGTGCCGACCTGGCCGATCGCCGGCTCCTTCCTGGCCCGCTCGATGAATTGCTGGGTGACCGCCGCGAATTTTTTGAAGTCTCCCCCGCTCGGGTCTTGCAGTTGAGCGGAAAAACCGCCGACCGTGCCGACTCCCCGAAGGGACGGCGCATTGAAGGCGAGCAGCAGCGCCTCGGGTATCTTGGCAAACTCGGCGTAGGCCATCCCGATCAGCGATTGCACATGGTATTGCGGCTCTTTGCGTTGGTCCCACAGGTGCAGAGGCACGAACATGGTCGCGGCATTCGGACCTCGTGTGCCGAAGACAAAGTTCTGCCCGGACATGGCATCGGTGGAGTGCACGGCCGGATTGGCTTGGAACACCCGCTCAATCCGTTCCAACACGGCGTCCGTGCGCTGCTTCGAGGCGCCGTCCGGAAGCTGCGCGACCACAATAAAGTAACCCTGATCCTCTTCGGGAAGAAAACTGCGGGGGAGGGTGACGAACATGCCGGCCGATAAGAGGACGACCAGCCCAAACGCCAGCATCACGCGAACAGGCCTCACCACGAGCTTGCCGACGATGCTCGTGTACCCATGCTGAGTGCTGGCGAAAATCCGGTCAAACCACTTCCAGAATGCACCACGCTGCCCCTCGTGGGGGACGAGAAACATGCTGCAGAGGGCAGGGCTCAGGGTCAGCGCAACGAAACCCGACACGGTGACGGAAATTGCGATCGTCGCGGCGAATTGTTTGTAGAGGGCTCCCGTGATGCCGCCGATGAATCCGACCGGAACGAAGACCGAGACCAACACCAGCACGATCGCAATGACGGGAGCCGTGACTTCCGCCATCGCGCGCTTGGAGGCCTCTTTCGCCGACACACGATCCTCCCGCATGTGCCGTTCGACGTTTTCGACGACCACGATCGCGTCGTCCACGACGATGCCGATCGCGAGCACCATGCCAAACAAGGTAATCGTGTTGATGGAAAAGCCCAACGCATACAGACCTGCGAAGGTGCCGATCAAGGACACCGGCACCGCGACCGTGGGAATAATCGTCGTGCGCCAGCTCTGGAGAAACAGGTAAACGACGAGGATGACGAGGACCATCGCCTCCATGAGCGTTTTGACGACTTCCTTGATGGACACTTCGATAAATCGCGTCGTGTCGTAAGGAATGTCGTAGGACACGCCGGGCGGAAAATCTTTGGCGAGCTTGTCCATGATCGCACGGGTCCCGCGGACGGTGTCCAAGGCGTTTGCGCCAGGCGCCAGAAACGTCACGATAAAGGTCGTCGGACTGCTGTTCCATCGTCCTTCGAGCGCATACGATTGGGCGCCGAGTTCAATACGTGCCACGTCTTTCAAGCGCACCAGGGACCCATCGGGTAATGCGCGAACGATCAGCTCCTCAAAATCCTTCACATCGGTGAGGCGGCCCTTGGTAATGACGGGAATGGTTAACTCGGTGCCTTTGGCGGCCGGTTCTCTGCCGATCAAGCCGGCGGGATAGTCCCGGTTCTGCTCACGAATGATCGCCGCGATGTCCGTCGGTGTGAGCGCAAGCCTCGCCATCAGCAAGGGATTGAGAATAATCCGCATGCTGTAGTTCTGCTGGCCGAAGACCATCGCATCGCCGACGCCTTTCACGCGGCGGACGTTATCGACCAGCCGCAAGATGGCGTAGTTCGAAAGGAAGACGGCATCGTGGTTTGGATCGGAGGATTTGAGCGCTATGACCCCGACGAGATCGGGGGACATCTTCTTGACGCTCACGCCTTGCCGGATCACTTCGGGGGGCAGTTGCGGCTCGGCGAGTTTTTCTCGGTTCTGCGTTTGGACCTGGGCAATATCCGGGTCGGTGCCGATTTCAAAGGTCAGCTTGATCGTGACATGCCCATCGTTGCTGCTCGTGCTGTCGAAGTAGACGAGGTTATCGATGCCGGGCAGCTGGACTTCGATGGCGCGCGCCACCGATTCCGCGACGACCTCCGCGCTCGCGCCCGGATAATCGGCATCGATTTGAACAACCGGGGGGGTTATCTCCGGAAACTGGGCGATGGGAAGGAACTGCACGGACAGCAGCCCCATGACCACGATCACGATGGATACGACCGATGCGAGGATCGGCCGGTCGATGAAGACGTGCGATCTCACGGCTAGCCCTGCTTCGGTTCAGCCGGAGGAGATGTGTCCGGAGCATTCGGCGGGTTCCAAGGCACCGCCTTGACCGGGGCGCCCGGCCCGATCTTCATCAATCCGTTCACGACGACGCGTTCGCCGGCTTTCAAGCCCGAGTCGATGAGCCATTGATCCCCGTGCCATATCGACGCCTCGACTGGCCGGATCTCGATTTTTTCCTCAGGATTCACCACATACACGAACGGCCCCTGGGGGCCTTGCAACACCGAGCGTTGCGGAATCAAGACCGCATTCGGTTTCGCATCACCCTTGACCACCACTTTGACGAACTGCCCTGGGAGCAGTACCCGTTTGGGGTTCGGAAATGTCATACGGACTACACGAGACCCCGTTTCCGTGCGTAATCCCGGTTCCATAAGGTCGAGCGTCCCTTCTTCCGGATAGGTCGTGCCATCGAGAAGGGTCAACGCACCCCTCAGTTGGTACGGACCGGGATGCGAAATCTTATTCGATTCGATGTCGCGGCGACGTTTGAGCAGAAAGCTTTCCGGCACACTCGCGACGACATACATGGGGTCAACGCGATGTATGGTCGTCAACAGATCGGTCTGCGCCGACACGAGCCGCCCCTCATAGTACCGGCTGCGCTCGATCAGACCGTCGATCGGCGCGGTGATGAGTGTATTGTCCATATCGAACTGCGCCTTGATCAGATCTGCCTTCGCGCCCTGAAGGGCCGCTTTCGAGGAAAGATCCTCCGCCACGGCATCGTCCACGTCCTTTTGGCTCACGGCTTGGTCAGCCAGCAGCGGCTTGACCCGCGCGAGGTCCTGTTTCGCTTGCACGACTTTGGCTTCAGCCTGGGCAATCTTCGCTTTCGCGCTCGCAACTGCAGCCTGAAACGGGACCGGATCGATCTGATAGAGCCGGTCGCCTTTCTTGACGTCACGGCCTTCCTGGTACAAGACCGCCTTCAAAATACCCGTCACCTGTGAACGGATTTCCACCGGTCGCGAGGCCTCCGCCTCTCCGATAAATTCCGGCTCATCGGGTACGGTCTGGGTTGTCACGGAAATGACTTCGACTTGAGGCAGTTGCGGCGCCGGCGCCGAGCCCGCGTCCTGCTTGCAAGCGGCAAAAGTCGTCGCCGCCAGCGCGCCGACCAGGATCGAAGTGAGCGGTCGCAACAGAGAAAGTTTTCTTTGGATCATCATTTCATTATCCGCGTTCTTAGGTGGCCGTGGACTGTCTGACTCCAAGCGTTCTCGGCTTTTCACGATGCGGTTTGTCGGACTTGGGTCTTCGCGTCCTCGACGATCGACCTCATGCAGCATCCGGTGGCAAGGAGGTCGGCCCCTGCCTGGCACATGCGGGTGAGGAGCGCTTTGCCCTCTTGCTCGACAAAGGTGACGCCGGTCAAATCGACAATGAGCTGCCGTCCACCGGCGGATTGCTCCGCTTCCCGCCAGCAGCGTTCAAGTTCCCCGATCCACGGACCCGCCAGGCGTCCCTCGATCGTGATTTTCGTCGCGTCGTCAGACACATTGGTGGTGATCTTCAGCATGGTTCGATCCTTACTCCCTCCGTGCTACAGCCGTTCGCCGCCTGACTAGGTTCATCAGCGCCCGATGACTACTAGAACCAGCAACATTTGTTCCTGCGCCAGACCATCTTGAGCACTATATAACTAATTGAACACTTAGAGCTATTTTGCCTTGGAGCCACGAGGTGCGGCCCAGCATTTCGGCTCCGTCGCCGTCTAATCGGCAATGTGCCGACGGGTCGGCACGCGGGGTATGGCCGGTCAAGTCACTGCGACCGCCATCTGGCGACCGCCAGGCAGGAAGGCTTCGATGGGCAGGATGTTGTATCGCCTCCTGAGATCGTCGAGCTGCTCGGCCATGACCGGCCAATAGTCCCATCCGTTATTCAGGTCGACGGTCATGGCGGCTCCCCGCCGGATCGCGATCAACGCCTTGGCCGGGTCGAAAAAACCCGTCCTCGCGCCGGTGATGGGCGTCACTCGAACGCCCACGTGGAATTGCAGAAGCACAAAGAAGACGAATGCCCAGGGATCGCGCCGTTGAAAGCCGGCGCTAAAACAGGCGACCTGCACTTCTTCTTCCGGCGTCGTTCCGTATCCCGACAGAACATGCGCACAATCATGAAAGAGAATCTGTTCTGCCGCTCCGCCCTTCTCACCGGGCAGCGGGAAACCGTTCTCCCGGCAATATTCCCAATAGGCACGGCCCAGCGATCCCGGAGGATACTGCTCCAACGCTTGATAGCGGCTGGCCAATGCGGGATCCTCGTACCGTCCCACCATGCCGCGCACGAACTTGTACAGGCCGCGGAAGCGCTCGGTTTGCCAGATCTCTTTCACCTTCTCCCTGAGCCAGAATCGGCGGGCCAGATCGAGACGCAGGCGCAGCATCTCCCCGTTAAGCAGGTAGCGAAGGTCCCGCACTTCAGGAGCGTCCACCTCGAGGGCCTGCGCAAACCGTTCCACCGCTTCGGTCTCTCGCCCATTAGCTGTTCCATCGATCAGGGAGACGACGATCAACCCTTGCACGAGTTGATGCCTGATCTGCCGGTCGGTGAGCGCTGCAGCCAGCTCCTCGGGCGTGACGGGTGCGAGGCTTTCAACGGGATGATTCGTCCTTAGGATCGCCTGTACCGACGCGAGCATGCGCAATTCCGCATCGTGAAGTTCACCATCCGCCAGAGCGACGGTCTTCATGGCGCGGAGTCCCCAATAGGCTTGTTCCGAGGTCGGCATCTTCAATTCCATCTTATCTCTCCTTCAATAGTGACCGGCCTGGCCGCACCTTCTTACACCGTGACGGCAGCGATCTCATGGTTGGACACCAGCCTGGGCGCGTTAGACGTCGCGGCTGCGGCATGCCATGCTTCAACACCGCCATGAAGCGGCCATACCCTCCTAAAGCCAAGCTTGCGCAGCCTTCTCGCGCCCTCGACACTCGAAGCGTCGCGCGGACAGTCGCAATACAACACCACATCCCGGTCCCGTGGCAACTCGTGCTGCCGGCCGGCGAGGTCGTTGAGCGCGATCGCCAGAGCGCCGGGAATCGCCGACCGCTCCTCCCGCGCCCCAAGCGAACGCAGATCAATGATGAGTGGCTCCTCTCCTGCCGCGAGCTTATCCATTACTTGGCCTGCGGTAATGCGGGGCACACGGTCGTCCGCTTGATAGCGATGCACCGCTTTATAGATGACATAGCCGATGATGGCCGCGACCACGGTCAGGCCGACGGCAGGACCGATCTGAAGGCTCATGGACAACGCCTCTTCGAGTTGGTCACTAAAGGCGATGCCCAGACCGATCCCGGTGGCGACCCACAGCAGCGTCCCCACGCCATTGAACAGGAGGTACTGCAGCACCGAGAGACCCACGATGCCGGCGAGTGGCGGAGCGATCGTACTCAAGCCCGGGACAAATTTGGCGACGATCAGGGCGCGGATGCCGTGACGGGCGAAGAAGTCTTCCGTCCGGCGAACGCAACTCGTCGGCTCCAGTGAAATCCGGCACAGCCAATTGAGCACCGTCCGTCCTCGCCGGCGCCCGAGTTCGAACCACAATTGATCGCCTGCCATCGCGGCCATGACGGCGGCCAGCACCGTAAGACCGAGCGTCATCTGGCCCGTACCGACCAGAGCGCCCGCAGCGATCAAAAACGGCATGGCGGGCAGGGGAAGCCCAATCTGTTCCGCAAACACGGCCGCCGTGACGACCGCCAACCCGTGCTGTGACAAAAAGTTCAGTGTCTCCTGCATCATGAGCTCCGTGAGATGGCTTAAAGCAATGCTTCGCCCGCATGTCGGGCAATGGTCGTGATCCGCTGATCGTCAGCGACGCCGCCAACCACGCGTGATCGATTCAAGTCCACAATGATACGTCCCATCACCCATTGGGCACTGACCGAAGCCGGCGTTGCTAGCCCGTCGACAACCGGCGCGATGCGGACGACGTTCGATCGATATCTAATCAGTGTATCTTCCACAATGGCCTGTCCCAGGATCGGTTGGATCCAGCGCATCGCGATCTGCAAGTCAGGCGACCCGTCGGTCCGGGTATCAGTCTCCACGGCGCCGAATGTGGCAGGTGTAAACAGGAAGAACAGGCACACGAGGATTCCGGCGATCGTGGCCATCATGCCGATCAGCGTCACTACATCGGTCGTGGGTGATGTGCGGTTCATACAGCCTCCGTCTCTCGCGGCATTTCATTGCCGGTGACAGGGCCTTCAGCAAGTCACGTTCCATCCCGCCGCGAGGACTCTGGAAACGCGCAAAGCCATGATCTTTCAGATGAAGACGATGTGCTAGCTCTGCTCAGGAAGGGAGAAGGAAGGAGGTCGAATCGGTTTTCGTGCCGATATCTCGGCGCCCTGCCGAATGGTCGGCGTTACTGAGGACGGACAATACCAAGCTTCTGCATTTTTGACTGGAGCGTTGTACGCTTCATCCCGAGTTTGGCCGCTGCCCCCCCGGAGCCGCCAATGATCCACTTGGCCTCGCGAAGAGCTTTGAGGATGTGTTCGCGTTCCGCATCTTCAAGCGTTTTGAGGGATCCGTTCGGCGGCGCAGACAACGCCTTCAGCTCGGACAGCGGCACTCGCAGATCCGATCCGGAGGTCAGAATCACCGCGCGCTCAATAAAGTTTTCCAATTCGCGCACGTTGCCCGGCCACGAATACGCCTGAAGCGCCTTCATGGCCTCCGCCGGGACCGTTTCAATGCGTTTTTTCATCCTGAGCGCAAACTTCTGGGCAAAGTGTCGAACCAACGCAGGAATGTCTTCGGCCCGCTCGCGCAAGGGAGGCAGCAGAATAGGAAAGACTTTGAGGCGGTAATAGAGGTCGCTTCGAAATTTTTGTTCCTCGACCATGTGTTCGAGATCGCGATTGGTGGCCGCCACGACCCGCACGTCTACGCGGATCGTCCTCGTGCTTCCCAGTCGTTCGAATTCCTGTTCCTGCAAGACCCGAAGCAGCTTCACTTGAAGCTCCAGCGGAATTTCACCGACTTCGTCAAGGAAGATCGTGCCTCGATCGGCGGTCTCAAACCTCCCGATCTTTGTGGCGATCGCTCCCGTAAAGGCGCCCTTTTCGTGCCCGAACAGTTCGCTTTCCAGTAAGCCCGTCGGAATTGCTGCGCAATTGAGCTTCACGAACGTCCTCTCGCGCCGATCGCTCAGATTGTGCAATGCGCGGGCGATCAGCTCCTTTCCGCTACCCGTCTCGCCAAGAATCAGCACCGTCGACGCGGTGGCCGCCACCGTCTGCACTTCCTTGAGCACGCGCCTGAGCGTTTGGCTTTCACCGACGATTTCTTGGAAGTTGTATTCCGTCTGAATCTCTTCCTGCAGATAGAGCTTCTCTTCCGTCAGTTTGTCCTTGAGCTGAGCGATTTGCTTGAAGGCCAGTGCGTTTTCCACGGCGATCGCAACCTGCGCGCCGACCTGAGTGAGCAAGTCTGCATCGTCCTGGCTGAACGCGTCCTCTTGCATACTGACCACGCTGAGCGTGCCGAGTACCCTCCCGTAAGAGATCAGCGGAACGGCACATCCCGACCTCAAGCCGGCACCCTGTGCCCGCTTTACGATCTCAGCCGGAAACTCGTCAATGTCCAGCTTGCGGATGAGGACGGTCTGGCGTGAGGTAAACGCCCGGCCTTCAGGCGTTCCCTCGAGCGGGATCACTTCTCCACTCTCGACAAAGTCCTGGTTGCTGGGAAAGTCGAGCGCATGCGCGAAAAGCCGGTGCTTCTCCTGATCGTACAGCGCGAAGCCGGCGAGGTCATGAGGCACTACCCGGCTCAAACTGGCGGAAATGGCCTTGAGTAACTCTCGCAACTCCAGATGAGCGATCACGGCGTTGTTCACCTCGAGCAAGAGCCGTTGCCTGTCGCGCTCGCGCGTAAGTTGTCGCTGATAGGCGATCGCCGCTTCAGAATTGAAGGCGTTATCCACTGCGACGGCAACCTGCTTGGCCACCTGCTGCATGAAGCGAAGGTCCGCCTCGTGGTAGTTCCGTTGCTGCTGACTGCCGAACCCCATTGCGCCCAGCCGCCGCTGCGCGGTCGTCAGGGGCACTGCACAAAAAGACTTGACGCCGTTCTCGCGCAGCATCGACAGCAACTTCGGGAAGCGGGGTTCCTGGGCGAGATCGTTGACCGTCAGCGGCTGTTGATGCGTCCACACCCATCCGCCCGGCGACTCCTCGACCGGCATCTCATAACCCGGAGTGATCGTGCTCGGGATCGACGCTGCCAGCAACCATAGACGCATGACGTTGCGCGCGGGCTCGTGCAGAACCACATTGATGTAGTCGAACGGCACGATTGAAGGCAGACGCTGGGCAAGATCGCTGAGCAACTCGCCGGGATCACGATGGGACGCAATGGACTCCGTCACTTCGAGAAGCAGGCGCAGCCGATCGCGATCGTGCAAAAGGTCCTGATGATGGAGAACGTTGTCGACGGCAACCGCCACTTGTTTGCCCACCTCCTGCAGAAACTCGAGGTCGCCCGTGCCGTAGGCCTGCTTGTGCAGGCTGGCAAACCCCATCGCGCCCAATTTGCGGACCGCCGTCGTGAGGGGCACCACGCAGAAGGAGTTGATGCCGTCCTCGTCCATGCGTTCGCGCACTTTGGGCCAGCGAGCCTCCATGCTCAAGTCAGGCACGAGCACAGGCTGCTGGGATTGCCACACGACGCCGGCTGGTGTTTCATCCAAAGGTTCTTCATGGCCGCCGACCAGATCGGCCGGCACGTTGGCTTGGATGGTCTGGAGTTTCATTCGATTGCCCGCGGCGTCGTGCAGCGACAGGGAAACAAAATTTACCTGCACGACGCGCGGCAGACGCCGGGCGAGATCACGAAATAACTCATGGAGATCGCGATGGGCGGCGATCGCTTCGGCCACCTCGAGCAGCGCCTGATAGCGTTCAGCGACGGTCTCG
>DATELB010000008.1:0-2661 GCA_035277085.1 Nitrospira sp.
TGCTTCACGTATACGAGACTTCCCGCCGCCTATCGCCGCGCCCTCGTCTCGCGCATCAAGATCATGGCCAACCTTGATATCGCCGAACGGCGCAAGCCGCAGGACGGAAAGATCCGCTTCAAGCTCAACGCTCAACGCAGCATCGAGCTGCGCGTCGCCACGCTTCCAACGGCGGGCGGCAACGAAGACGCCGTTCTGCGTTTGTTAACGGCGAAGGAGCCCATGCCGCTGGACGGCATGGATTTCAGGCCTGATACCTTGCAGACGATCAAGATGCTGGCAGAGAAGCCGCACGGCATTTTTCTCTGCGTCGGGCCGACCGGGTCGGGTAAAACGACCCTTCTGCATGCGATTTTGAAGCATATCAACACGGAGGAACGGAAGATCTGGACGGCCGAAGACCCGATTGAAATCACCCAGGAAGGCTTGCGCCAGCTGCAGATCCACCCCAAAATCGGACTGACCTTTGCGACGGCCATGCGCGCGTTTTTGCGCGGCGGACCCGGACGTCATCATGATCGGCGAAATGCGGGACAAGGAAACGGCCGACATAGCCATCGAAGCGTCGTTGACCGGCCACCTCGTCTTCAGCACGCTCCATACCAATAGTGCCGTCGAAACCGTCATCCGGCTCCTGGATCTCGGCTGCGACCCATTCAACTTCGCCGATGCCATGCTCGGCGTCCTCGCGACCAGGCTCTGCAAACGGATCTGCACGGCTTGCAAGGAAGGGTATCATCCGTCCCGGGAAGAATACGATGACCTGCTCGAAGGCCAGGGAACGGCTCACGGTACGCCCTGTTTGCCCGAGCTCCACGCAGTTCAGCTCTTCCGGGGTGTCGGCTGCGATCAGTGCCACCGGTCGGGCTTTCACGGCCGCGTTCCCGTCCACGAACTGCTCGTCGGGACGGACCCCATCAAGCAGCTGATTCAAAGCAGGGCGCGGACCGCCGATGTGCTCGGCGCCGCGATCTGCAACGGCATGCAGACGCTGCTCGGGGACGGGATTCGAAAAGTCCTACAAGGGGTGACGACCTACCGGCAGGTCCGCGCCGTGGCGGCAAAGTAATAAGACTAGAGGCGCCTCGACTCAGCATCGACTGAAACACCGCAGAAGATTGGCGACATCAGTGGTATAAAGTTCAGCATTTGCGCCATTACGAACTTTGCCGCCACAGACAAATAATGCCCTGCGTAACAGTCCTCCGTCTTTATTCGATACTCTAAGTCGCTTGTATCCCTGCAATTAGCCTGCGGCACGAGTCATGCTCACTACGTCGGCTTGTCGATCTTTCAGCAATCGTGGAACTGAAAGACTGCAAAGGAGGCATCATATGATGTCACGTCGACTAGCTCTTGCGATCGCCGGTGCATTTTCGGCTTCTGTCTTAATGGCGGGGCCAGTGCAGGCAGTTTGCGACCCGCTCTGTTCTCCGCATTCGAATCAGGGTGGCGCAGTGCGAGGTTTGGACCGCGCGGATGCGGTCGCCGGTGACCATGGCGAGCAAGGACGCGCCAATGCCCGAGCGAAGCAAGGCATCGTCCCGACACCGCTGCCTACGCCACCGCTCGATACGGATGCGGACGGTGTTCCTGATGCCCAGGACCAATGTCCGACACAGGGTGGACCGGCAACAAACGGCGGCTGCCCTGAACTCTCGCCGCCTCCAGGCGCGTAGCATCGGGAGTTTGCACAAACAAAGGGGGCGTCGTGTGTACGACGCCCCCTTTTCTCATGCTCGCGGAATCTAGACACGGTTCGGCATTCGAACTTCGTGAATGGTCTTGTCGCGCGATTTACCAAAACTAGTTCCTCAACCAAAAATTGTCGCCCACTGCTCAAAAAAGCGAACTCCGCCCCTCTAAAAGATAGATTCCCATAGATAAATCAATAGCTTGCACATGCGGGCGCATAGCCCTCGAAGGCATGTCCTTTGCTCTCACCCTCAGGGACGAGTGTAGCCTTACTGGAGGATCCCGTGTCGACGCAAGATCGAAACGGCGGCTTTACGCTGATCGAATTGATGATTGCCGTCGCCATTTTGACCATAGCCGCCAGTCTTGCGATTCCCGAATTCCTCCGATGGCATGCGCAATCTCGCTTGCGGCAGGCGACATCAGAGATTGCGACGCAGCTGGTCCTTGCTCGGATGGCCGCGATGAATCGCAACAAAAATGTAGATGTGACTCTTCAAACCACCGGAGGGTTAGTCCATCTGTCCGCGATCACTTCCGCTTCAGGCGCCTCCGTCATCAAAGACACGACGTTCCCGCCACAAGTGTCATCGATTGTCGGGAGCCCAATTACGGTCAGCTTTAGCTCTCTCGGCATTCGAACGAGTGGCGGGACGGGAACCCAATCAATTGGTGTCTGCGACGTGTACAAGCGTCAATATTCTGTCGCGGTGATTCCATCCGGAAAAGTCAACTGGTCTGTCAATTCCTCAGGAACGGCATGTCCATGAAGACATGGATCGAATCTTCGAGGTCTGTCGCGTTCAGCGCCAAGGCACGAGATAACCGCGGTTTCACCCTCTTGGAGGGGATGTTGGCTGCGGTAATCTTGGGAACCGGCCTCCTTGCCATGTCGGCGATGCAAGGCATTGCCTTCGTCAAGAATGTCGATTCCAGTGAGCTAACACGCGTGACGACGTTGGCGTC
>DATELB010000009.1:0-8414 GCA_035277085.1 Nitrospira sp.
CACATGCAGGTTGTATCCGCGTAGCATCAGTCGCCGTTGATCCCGTTCCTGATCGGATTCGCCGGCCCACTCGTGCCAGTAATAATTGGCGAGGTACGTCGTCAGTCCTTCGACCCAATTCCCTTTCTCCGTCCGGTTCAATACCGAGTTGCCGATCCACGAATGCACGATCTCATGGGCCAGGGCATAGGGCTGAATGTAGTGACGCTTGATCACCCCGCTTCCTAACAGGGTAAATGAAGGCATGCCGAGACCGCTGGCGAAGAAGTTTTCAACGACCGCGAACGTGTCGAACGGATACGGACCGAGCAAGCCGATGTATGTCTCGAGATAGCGAGCCGTCGCGTCAAGATATTCGTCGGCCAACTGCGCATCCTCCGGGAAGAGATAGGCGCCCAATTCGACGCGCTGCCCTCCCTGCGAAGACCACTCCCGGCTTTTGGCCACGAACCGGTTGGCGACGAGCGTCAGGGCCTCGGTCGGTGGGATCGGTTCCCATTCGGCCAGCATCATGCCTGGTTGTGAGCAGAGATCGGGAGGACAGGCGCCGGATCGTCGAACCTTTCCTTGGCTGACGGCCGTCCATCCGGCGGGCACGGCCACGCGCAGGCGGTACTCGGTGAGCGACTCGCCGACATCGAGATACCACTGGCTCTCGCTGCTGAGATACACCCCTTCGGGGCCGATATGTCCTGCGGTTTCACTCGGGGTCACAAACCGCAAATGACGGGGTTCCTTCGGCGGATCGTTGATCGTGCCATGATAATACGCCGTCAGGCTGATCGTGCCGGCACTCAGCAACGCCGCAGGGACCGTCACGCGCTGACGCGAGTCCCGAGCAGTGTGGCGGTCGATTTCAAACGGGAGGTCCCTGGCGGATTCGTCCGGCGAAGCCGGCGAAGCGACAAGCACCAACCGGTCCAATTGCAGGGTCGGCGCTAGCGAGAATTGGATGGGGCGTGCCTGCGGCAGTTCGACGGTGAGGCGATCAGTCGCCAGCAGCGCATGCCGCTCGGGATCTATCTGGACGAACAGATCGTGGCGGAGAATGGAGGCCGGAGCGTCGGAAGCGATAGCCGGCGGCGTCAGCGGTTGAGCCAGGAAGAACACGAGCGGCAGCGCGCAGGCGACGGCCAACTCCCTGTAGGCATAACCCATCAGCCGGTTTTAACACTCGCGGCACACGAGCACAAGCTGGATGATGGCGAGCAGCTTCTCGAGATCGATGGGCTTACTGACGACCTCTTGAGGACGCAGTGACCAGGCGTCTTCGAGCAGTTCTTCATCGTAGGTGCCTGTCACGATAATAATGGCTCCGGCGAAATTTTTGTCGCGCAACCGACGTAGGACGTCGACACCGCTCACGTCGGGCAGCATGAGGTCCAGCAAGATCAAGTCCGGCGGATCCTGCTCGACCATGGACAGCGCTTGAGCGCCATCGTTCACGCCCACAGCGCGATAACCTCGAAGACGAAGGAATTGCACCAGCAGGTCGCGCACCAATTGCTCGTCATCGACGATCAGGACCGTTTCTCCGGTATCCGTGGCCGGTCCGGAGGACGCGACGACTCCTTCCTGTTTTCTAGCGGGCTGCTGCACGACGCGGTTGACGCCCTCGACCAGCACATCGAGCGATAAACCCTTGCGGACAAAGTCAGTGACGCGGAGCCCGCGGGCCTGATTCTCCTGAACTTCGGTGGCTCCCCCTCCAAGGATGATCACGGGCGCGTGAGGGTCGACGGCCCGAATTTCCTTCAGAACCGTCAAGCCGTCCATTTCCGGCATGCGGAGATCAAGAATCGTCACGCGGGGATTGTGCTGACGGAACAGATTGAGTCCCTCGCGACCGCTGGTCGCCGAATGGACGTCATACCCGTGACGCGTCAACACGGCTTGCAGCAGGTCGCAATTCATTCGATCGTCGTCGATGACAAGGATTTTGACCATACAGGCTTCCGTTGAACCGTCTCGCCGAGGAAGGAACCCGCACAGAGGCGAGCCTATCATGGGGTCTCGACCGTGAGAAGCAAAAGCGGGGAATACGCGAATTTATTCGGACGGCAGGCCCAGGAGCGCATCCACGAAGGCCCTCGGCTGGAAGTCCTGTAAATCATCCACGCCTTCGCCGATTCCGATCAACCGCACCGGTAATTTCAATTCCTCCGCGATGGCGACGACAATGCCTCCTTTGGCGGTCCCGTCCAATTTTGTGAGGGCGAGGCCCGTCACTCCTACGGTTTCGCGGAATTGGCGGGCCTGAGCGAGGGCATTCTGTCCGAGCGTGGCATCGAGGACGAGCAGCACCTCATGCGGCGCGCCGGGCAAGGCCTGTCCGATCACCCGCGTCACTTTACGCAGTTCTTCCATCAAATTGGATTTCGTATGAAGGCGCCCGGCGGTATCGATCAATACGACATCAGCCTGCCGGGCCTTGGCCGCTGCAATACCGTCAAAGGCCACCGCCGCAGGATCGGCCCCATGCCGGTGGCGGACCACTTCAACGCCGATGCGGTCCGCCCATACTTGTAGCTGATCAATGGCCGCGGCCCTGAATGTATCGGCGGCGACGAGCAGCGGAACGCGGTTCCCGTGCCGTAGACGCTGGGCAAGCTTCGCCATGCTCGTGGTTTTTCCGACACCGTTCACGCCGACGACCAGCACGACGAAGGGCTTCGGACCTTGGGAGATCAGCGCTTCGAAGGTTGGACCGGACGCGGGCTCGAGGACTTCGAGCAGGGTCTGGCGTAGCGTGTTCTGAACATGCGCCAGCTCGGACGCATCGGTGCCTTTCAACGCCTCTTTCAGCCGGCTGATGACGCGTTCAGCGACGGGAACCCCGAGATCCGATGAGATGAGCGCCGCTTCGAATTCCTCGAGCAAGACCGGGTCCACCGCCCGTCCCAGCAGCCTGTCCAGCGATCCACGGACTGCCGACCGGGTCTTGTTGAGCCCTTCGCTGAGTCGCTGCATCCAGCCCATCGGTCAATCCTTCTCTCCTGTCTACATCCCGTCACGGGAAGCGCGCACGAACCGGGCAATCGCTCCAAGGCGCCGCCGAACTTGTCGTTCCTTCCGATGCATGCGCAGCGCTTCGTGTCGGCCGCGCTCATGATCATACCCGCAGAGATGCAGGACGCCATGGATCAATAGCGTCACGATCTCTTCCTCCACTGACCGTTGCGCCGCCATGGCTTGTCGCCGGGCGGTCGGCAGCGCAATCACGACATCCCCGAGGTGGGAGGCGCTCCGATTGAAACGGTGAGGCGCTCGGGCCTCCCGGACCGCAAAGGCCAGCACGTCGGTGCTGCGGTCTTGATGCCGATACTGCCGGTTCAGCCGTCGCATCCGACGGTCGCCCACGAAGGAGACGCCCATGTCGGCGGACGATTCGCCGATACAGTTGAGCACGGCCTGGGCCAAGTCGAGGAGCCGCTTTCGACCGACCGTGACCGAACGGACGGATACCTGAATGGAAACCGGCATTAATGCGGCTGGCCCCAGGAACCTTTCGACTGAGTGGGCAAAGAAGCGGGTGGACGGTGGGGGCCTGCCGACGCTCGGCGGCCTGCCTGAACGGCCTGGGGATGGGGCTGCGCTGCGTTCTCGTGCTGGTCATACGCCTTGATGATGTCCTGGACCAGTTTGTGGCGCACGACGTCACGCTCGTCGAAGTACACGAAACGAATGCCTTCCACATGTCGAAGGATGTCGCGCACCTCGATCAACCCTGACACGCGATCCGGCGGAAGATCAACCTGCGTGATGTCGCCGGTGACGACGGCCTTCGAGTTGAATCCGAGCCGCGTCAGGAACATCTTCATCTGCTCGGCCGTCGCATTCTGGGCCTCGTCGAGAATGACGAACGAATCATTCAGCGTGCGGCCGCGCATGAAGGCCAGCGGCGCGATTTCAATGTCACCGCGCTCTATTGCCCGCGTGGCGCGTTCCATGTCCATCATGTCGAACAGCGCGTCATACAGGGGACGCAGATATGGATTGACCTTCGCAATCATGTCGCCGGGCAGGAAGCCCAATTTCTCTCCGGCTTCGACCGCCGGCCTTGCGAGGATGATTCGGCTGACTTCCCGTTTCATCAACGCGCTGACTGCCATCGCCATGGCCAGATAGGTCTTGCCCGTGCCGGCCGGACCGATTCCGATTACGATGTCATGGGTTTCGATTGCCTCGATATAGGTCTTCTGCGTGGGCGTCTTCGGCGCGACGAACCGCTTTTTCGTGACGATCGTCGTGGCGTTCGACAGCAGCTCCTTCAGCGGCGTCTCGGGACTTTGCCGCAAGGCGGTCAAAGCGTGGGCGACGTCGTCGGGCTGAATCAGCATGCCGTCGTTCGCGAGGCCCGCAAGTTCCGTGAGCACCCGCTCGGCATACCGTGTCGCATCAGGATTTCCGTCGAGGGTGAGTTCCTCGCCGCGCGCCGAGAGGCGCACGCCAAGATCTTCTTCGATCAGCTTGAGGTGCCGGTCGTGGTGACCGAATAAAACGGCGGTGTTGGTGCCTTCGCGAAGCTTGAGTTTACGCACGGGGGCCGAAGCCCGTTCCTCCCTGCTCTTTAAGTTGATTCTAGCAAAGCCGTAGGTCAGGGACAAGAGAGACGCTCGGAACGGAGCCCGTCATGGCTCTCCGAGCCTAAGTCCTGGGGGGCGCCGCGAGGGACAAATCAAAATCCTGACTGGCAAAGCCGCCCCGATTGTCCTGTGCGACCACCTTGATGCGATAGGTGCCGTGCGCATCCGGCGTCACAATCCAGCGGATCTGACCGGTCTGTTCTACGATAGACATGCCGGGCGGGCCTTCTTCCAACTTATAGGTAATCGGGTCGCCGTCGGGATCGCTCGCCTTAACCTGATATTCGTATGCTCCGCCCGTGGCCGACCTCGAAGGCGTCGAGATGATCGTCGGTGCGGAATTCGACAATGCAAAGCGCTGGGTGACAGTGCTGCTTCCATCCGGGTTACCGTCCGAGGCCGTCACGTCAACATGCATCGTGTCGGCAGCCGTGACGCTCGCAAGGTCGAACGTATTGTCTTCGCCTTCCTTGACGACCGTCTCATTCTTCCGCCATCGATACTTGAGGGAAACAGAATCGTGATCCGGGTCGATAACATCGACTTTCGCCATCATGCGTCGACCCTGTCCTTGATGATCGAATTCAACGTCTATGTTTGAGATGATCGGCGCAGTGTTCACGACGGACGCGGGAATTGAACGAAACGGGGCGCCTTCGACCACTCCATCAAATGGCGTGACCTCCACGACGACCTGATCTCCTCGCCTCAGCAAGTCCGGTGAAAAAGAATCCTGCGTTTGTTCGACGATAACCTTCCCGTTGACCGACCACCGGTACTTGAATTTGATGGTGTCCAAATCGAGGTCTTGTGCCTCCACTCTTACCGTGAGCGGACCGGCAAGCACAGCGGGAGTAGGCAGAATCGAGACGGCTTTGATCGTGGGCGGATGATTGGCAGATTCTGCAGGTGAGTTAGCTGTCCCGTTGTCGCCTAGACAAGCCGAGAGGAGGAGCGCCCCCATTGCGGCCGCCAGCCCCGGCAAAGCGCAAGACCAGTGATCTTGAGCTCTGCGGGGCGCTCCCGAAGCGGGACGGCCTAATACACGGGGGACGTTCAGTCTCGATGATTCATCCACGAGATGTATTGACTCCAGAGCGATGATGGCGGCTTCGGCGTCACTTTGAGGATCGAGGAATTGCTTGATTGAACGAAGCCTGCCATGCCCGTCGGTTGCGATCCTATTTGTATAGCGACGGACGAGGCCAATCCCTCACCCAGGCCCACCTTCGCAACGGCCTTCCCTGCTGCGTCCACGCCAAAAATGGGCTCCGTGTACCCCGTTCCTGTCTTGTAATAGAGGCCATACAGGTTACTGGTCCCTGTCGCAACGCAAATGTCGTAGGTCGGCGTAAACGTCGGGAAGAACACCGCACCTGAAAGCAACGACGGATTGACGATGCTGCGCTCCGCTCCGAGCGTGGTGGACCCGGAATTCGTGGGCAACTGGATAAACCAGCCATCCATCGCGGTGGTTGGGCTAGTGCCCTGGATTTTCGTGACCAGGTCTGCAAATGTCGTCACTCCTGTCACACCCTGCACCTGATTGCCCGATGCACACGAGACGCAAATTTGCGTGTTCGTCACATCTAACAGGTTCTGATCCTGGCAGTCGGTCGTCGTGGATTGAGTGCAACCTCCGTTCATCACTTTATCTTTAACGCCGACCAGGTACTGGACGTGCTGATCGATTTTGTCGGATTGGGCAAAGAACCGTCCCGTGCCAAAGAAGACCCACGTTTGTCCAGCATCATCCAGAGTCACCGAAGAGGAAACCGTGATCGGTCCAAGATACGCCGTTGAACCTCCGATCGTGAGCTGAGCAATCATTTCCGTGGGTGCACGGTTGGCTCCATTCGCCACGCCCCATGTTGAGGTAGTGCAGGGGGCACTCGAACACGTTCCCATCGTGAGGCGATAGTACTTTCCCCACCAATAATTGGGAGTGCCGGCGCTCGGATCGATGCTCCGGCCGACGTAGACGGCGTCCGATCTGAAATCCAGATCACGGTCGAAGGTGATCGGATCGCCCATGAAGCTGCCGAATCCGGTCAATCCAATCGGCATCGTGGTAACCGTTGGAGCGGTCCCTTGATTGACCAGCTTGACGGCGAACATACTTGCCTGCGCGGATGCTCTTCCGTCGTAGCTTTGCACTCCCGATCCCAGCACCATAGAAAAGATTGCGTTCGAATGGTCGGTTTTCAGATTTCCTGGGGGGTTGACCGGGCTCATCCGCGTCACCGTCGGATAGCTCGTCGTCAGCCCTAGCGTGGAAGAAGAGTAGGCAGTCAGGACCGTAGGATCTGCCTCAGGATTCGTAATGTCGAGGACGATGTACCCGCTGTAAAATGTGCGGGTTTGCGTCGTTACCCCGTCGAATTTTGCCGTCACGCTTAAGGGAGGCCCACCACCGTTCGTTCCCGAGACCGCAACGCACGCGCCGCAACTGCCGCCAAACCGGAGACCGATGATGAGGATCGTCCCCCAACCATTGGGATGGATGCACCCGGATGCCGTCGGCGTCGGACTGGCCGTGGTGCCGCAGGCGCTTTCAGGCGTAAAGATATTGACGTCGGTGACTTTCGGTTTCAAATCCACATACGAAACGTGCGTATAGTCCGGCTGCGTCAACCAAATCAGCTGCGGAAGAAGGTAATGAGGCACAAACGCCCACAATTCCTTTCCCAGCGGAGGCCCGCTGCTATTGTCGTTCGGAGCGGTCGTGTACCAACTATGCTCTGTGTAGGATGTGCCAGGATCATCTCCACGGTGGAAGTAGCCGGCATTGAAGGCATGGAGCATTCCATCGTTGGCCCCCACATAAGCCACTCGGCGCCGGTTGGCCCAGCGCTGAAGGAATTGTTGGTAGCCTTGATCACCGTACAGGACGTCAAAACGTTCCTGAGGCGCGCCGACGATCGTGGGCGTCGAATGGACGATGTCGCCCAGTCGCCACGTCTGGAAGGTTCCATCGACGGAAACTTTCCGGTCTCGCATGTTCGTCACTGCATTGCCGTGGAGGAATGAAATGATGTTGGCCGCGGTGTAATCGCCGCTGGCGCTGGCCCGAAGATAGGGGGCCAACGTCGTCGCATTGGCCGAGCTGAACGCCATTTGTTCATCGGACGTGACGATGCCATCATTGTTTTTGTCGACCCATGTAATAATGTTTCTTGGATCGCTCGAGAGGTTTCGCAACGTGAGCTGCTTACCGGCTTCCCAAAGCCCCTGCACTTGGTTAAGTTGCACCGTCTGATAGGGTGCTGTGGTATCCGGCACGCCATCCTCATTAGCATCCTTGAAACAGTCCACTAGAACCGTGTTGGTGAAAGTGTCCAAGCGGGTTTGGATGATATCGTCATCTTTGTACACGTGTCGACCGTCAGGACCGCCAACACCGCCAGGACTCCGGTCTTCGCGCAGATTTCCAAAGCTGTCGACCCACAGACCCTGCAAATAGCCTAGCCATGTCACGTTGTTATTGTTCTGTCCCGGCGTGCTGGGATAAAAAAACGCTTGGTAAATCGTGCCGTCACCGGATGACGATGACGCGAGGACTGAGATCGACGTTCCCGATGCCGCCTGCTGTAGGATGTCATTGATGGCATTTTGGATCTGTTCTGCCAAATTTTCGCCGCCTGACGTGTCGAAGAATGTATCGGGAACGCAATCAGGTTGTCCGAGGGGCTTCTGATCCCATTCAGGGCTACTGTAGCTGCTGCCACTACCTAGGTTCGAACCCGCCGGGTAGGTACAAGGTTGAGTGCCCGGCAATTCGACGGCGTTGTCAGTGTTCAAATCCTTAAAGCCGCCGTATTTGGCAGC
>DATELB010000010.1:0-4297 GCA_035277085.1 Nitrospira sp.
TCTCGGGACATCGATGAAATCGAAACGGTGGTGAACGGCGAAATCCGCCGGAACGAGCGCGTCCAATCCGAGGTCATGAGCATTCATGAGGCGGTGGCGAAGGGTGCGCTGGCGTTCTTCGGGGACAAGTACGGGGAACACGTCCGGGTGGTGACGGTCGAGTCGTTCAGCAAGGAGCTCTGCGGCGGCACTCATTGCGGTCACACGGGAGAAATCGGACTCTTCCGCGTGATGTCGGAAACCGGCGTGGCGGCCGGTGTGCGGCGCATCGAAGCGCAGACCGGTCACGGTGCCATGGCGATGATGAAAAAACTCGAGGCCGAGGTGAGAGAGCTCTCGGATCTCCTGAAAGTCGGGCCGTCGGAATTGGTGGCGAAGGCCCGCAAGGTGATGGCGCAGCTCAAAGACAAGGAGCGCGAACTCGAGGAGCTGAAACTCAAAATGGCGAGCGGGTCGTCGGTGGCGTCTACAGCCAAGACTGTCGCCGGTATCTCCGTGCACGTGCAGCGGACCGACGGTTTGGACATGAACGCCATGCGCGCGCTCGCGGACCAGCTCCGGGATAAATTAAGAAGCGGCGTCGTCGCGCTCGGCGCGGCAACGGATGACGGCAAGGTCTCGCTGCTTGTCGTGGTGACGAAAGACCTGACAGGCAAAATCAAGGCAGGCGACGTGATCAAGCCGCTGGCCGCCGAAGTCGGCGGCACCGGTGGAGGCCGGCCCGAAATGGCGCAGGCGGGCGGCAAGGATCCCGCAAAACTCGACGCGGCGTTGGAAAAAGTCTTTGGCTTGGTCGAACAAGCGCTTCAGCGGTAGAATCATGTCCGGATCGCGGGTACTGGCGTTGGATTACGGGACCAAGCGGATCGGGGTCGCACTCAGCGATGAGCTGGGATGGACCGCGCAGCCGCTCGAGACGTTCGAGCGCCGGACACTCGACCGGGACGTGGCTCATGTGGCCTCCCTCGTCCAAGCCCATGCGGTGAGAGAAGTCGTGTTAGGCTTTCCTCTCCAACTGGACGGGCGGGAGGGTCCGGCGATCCAGGCGATGCGGAATTTTGCCGAGCACTTGGAACAAGGGTTGCCGGTTCCGCTGGTTCTCTGGGATGAGCGATTGACGACCAAGGCGGCCGAGGATTTGCTGATTGCCGCCGACGTCAGCCGGAAAAAGCGCAAGGGCGCCGTGGACCGCGTGGCGGCTGCCATTTTATTACAGTCCTACCTGGCGAGCCGTGATGAAGCGTCAGGGCCGGTCACGGAGCCGGAGTGGACGATAGACAGACCTGATGAAGCTCCGCAGCCTTCTCCTCATTCTTCTGATCGCGGCCGCCGTGGTCGGCATCGCCGCGCATCAGGTCATTAAGTGGGCCCAGGAGCCCGCCGTCTCTGCACGCCTGCATCCGCCTTCCAGAGTCGTGAACATCCCTGACCGAACCAGCTTTCAGCAGGTCGCGGCGCTGCTCGAACGGGAAGAGATCATCAGAAGCCGGCTCGCCTTCGTGTGGCTGGCCCGGTATCAATCCGCGGACCGAAAAGTCCAGGCCGGCGAGTATGAACTGAATCCCAGCATGACACCCGCCGAAATTCTCTCACGACTCACCGTAGGCCAGGTGGTGCTCCATCCTATCCTGATCCCAGAGGGATTAACGATGGTACAAATTGCCGACATCTTCGGGCAGCAGGGCTTGATGGAGCGACAAGAGGCGTTGCGTTTGATGAAAGATCCGGCCTTGATCTCCTCGCTGGGCATCAAAGCGGACACACTCGAAGGATATTTGTATCCCGACACCTATAAATTCCCTAAGGGTGTGCGGCCAAAAGAGGTGATCACGACCATGGTCGAACACCTCCGGCAGGTCTACGGCCCGGAGCTCGAGGCGCGGGCGCAAGAGCTGAAGATGACGCAACATGAAGTGCTGACTTTGGCCTCGGTGATCGAAAAGGAGTCAGGCTCAAGCGGCGAACGCGAAGAGATTTCTGCCGTCTTTCATAACCGGCTCAAGCGGCATATTCCCTTGCAGAGCGATCCCACGGTGATTTATGGTCTGCCGAATTATGACGGGAACATTCACAAGAAGGATCTGTTGAGCCCAAGTCCTTATAATACGTATCGCATCGCGGGCTTGCCTCCCGGGCCGATTGCCAACCCCGGCATCCAGGCGATTCGTGCGACGCTGTATCCTTCGAGCTCGCGTGCGCTGTACTTTGTCTCGAAAAACGACGGGACCCATCAGTTCTCGGCGACGCTTGCCGAGCATAATGAAGCCGTCGAAAAATATCAGAAACGCCCCTTCCGGCGGTCGATGTCTACGCGGACTTCGTCCATGACCTCAACCATGAGAGCGATGCCATGAATCCGCGGGACTGGAATCTGCCGGCGTTGATCGATCACACGATCTTGCGCCCTGAGGCCACGAGGGCCGATGTCCTCCGCCTCTGCAAGGAAGCCAAGGACAACCAATTCCGCGTGATCTTTGTTCCGCCCTGCTACGCGGCCGAGGCCGTGGAAGCGGTAGCAGGATCAGCCGTTCGAGTGGGGATCCCCGTTGGGTTTCCGCTGGGCGGCCACGGCACCAGCGTAAAAGTCGCGGAAGCACTGGACGGTGTGAAGCAGGGCGCGGCGGTCCTGGACATGGTGATCAACGTCAGCCGGTTGAAATCCGGCGATCTCGACGCCGTGCGCCAGGATATCGCCGAAGTCGTGCGCGCCACGCCGTCGGCGGAGCACAAGGTCATCCTCGAAACCTGCTACTTGAGCGAGCAGGAAAAAATTACCGCCTGCAGGCTCGTCGTTGAGGCCGGCGCGGACTACGTCAAAACATCGACGGGCTTCGCGGCTGGAGGAGCAACGGTGGCTGACGTGAGGCTGCTCACGGCGGCGGTGTCAGGCCGGGCCAAGGTCAAAGCTTCCGGTGGCATCCGCGATTGGAAAACGGCCCGCGAAATGCTTGAAGCCGGGGCCGACCGGATCGGAACAAGTGCGAGTCTCAAGATCCTGGAGGAATGGTCGGCAGCGCGTCACACTCTGAGGAGCCACGGAGTTGCGTAGAGACGTCCGGTATGAGGTGCGGTGTCCAGTGGCGTTCGTCGTGGACGGGAAGCCCGGAGACGGATCGACGTTTAACCTGTCCCGTGGCGGATGCGCCATAGAAACGGAAACGTACGCTGCGGTGGATGATCCCGTCAGCCTCCAGATCACCGTCTCGACCCAGTCCACGCCGATTACCATTGAGCTCGGCAAAGTGCGATGGTCGACCCGACGGGAATTCGGAGTTGAGTTTATGGTGGTGGAAGGGCCTTCCAAACGCCGGCTCGATGATTTCCTGCTTGAGGTGGCAAAGGACAAGTTGACCTCCTAACCGGCCGCAGCGAGTGAAGCAATCTTCGGAAGACCGTGCAGCATCTCACTCTCACGGGATCTCACGCCGTGATCCCATGTCTGCTATAGTGCGCCCATGATCAAGCGCGTCATTTTGCTTGTCGTCGACGGCCTGGGGGTCGGCGCGACCGAGGATGCGTCGGACTATGCCGATGCAACTTCGCACACGCTCGCCCATCTGGCGGAGTCGGCGGGGGGACTGAGTCTGCCGACGTTGGAATCGCTCGGCCTCGGCCATGTGACGGCCATTCGAGGCGTGCGGTCCATGGCCCAGCCCGTCGGCTGCTTCGGCCGGTTGGGATTCAAGAGCAAAGGCGTCGACTCTCTCGTCGGCTATTGGGAGCTTGCCGGGTGCCTCACGGAAGATGAAGGGCGCATGTTTCCCCAGGGCTATTCGTCCGAAGCGAAGGCGGCGCTCGCCCAGATCTTCGGCCACAATGTCGTCGGCGGTCAGGTGGCGTCGGCAGAAGAAGCATTGGCAGAATTTGGCGCCTCTCATCTTTCTACCGGCGCGCCCCTCGTCTGGACCGACGGTCGTCAAACGTGCCATGTCGCGGCCCATGAGCAGGTGTGGAGCGCCGACCTGTTGTACCAGCGGTGCCGCGAGGCTCGAAAAGCCTTGCGAGACACCTGGGGCATGCGGCGGCTGGTCGCGCATCCGGTGGTCGGCTCTGTCGGCGCGTTGGTCTTCGGACCAGGGCGGCGCGATTTTGCAGGCGAACCGCCGGGGCAGACCATGTTGGATGTGTTGAACCGGGCGAGCCAGATTTTGATCGGCGTCGGCAAAGTGGGCGACCTCTTCGGAGGCAGGGGGCTGACCCGCTCCGCGGTTGCACCGCGATGGACGGATGCGCTGGACGAGATCGCGAACATGTTCAACAAAGTTCCGCGGGGACTGATCTTCGCCGCGCTCGATGT
>DATELB010000011.1:0-23227 GCA_035277085.1 Nitrospira sp.
GTAGAAGAGGCCTTGCGTCAGCACCAACTTGAACTGGAGGCCAACCGGGTCGAACTTCAGGATCTGATGGCGAAGCTGTTCACCGCTCAAGAAGAAGAACGCCGCCGCATCGCGTGCGATCTCCATGACGATCACTGTCAGCGCATCACGGCATTGATCCTCGAAGCCAGCGCGATGGAAAAAGTGATTCGGGCGGTCGTTCCTTCCTTGGTGCCCAGGATGAGTGCGCTCAAAATCAAATTGAGCGACATTCTGGATGACTTCCGGCACATGACCCACGAACTGCATCCTCGCCACCTCGATACCGTCTCACTGGCCTGCTCCATGCGGACGTATATCAAAGAGTTTATGGACTACAGCAATCTCGATGTGAACTTTCAGGAGCAGGATGTACCGGCCCAATTGCCGATGCCGTTGACCATTTGTCTCTATCGGCTGCTCCAAGAGAGTCTCGGAAACATCCGCAAACACGCCAACGCCAAGCACGTGGCTGTGTCCCTCTCAGGGCAGAGCGGCCAGGTCGAGCTTCGGGTGACCGACGACGGGAGCGGGTTCAATTCGTCCGAGAACAAAAAGGGCCTGGGCCTGACCAGCATGCAGGAGCGCGTGCGTCCGCTGCGAGGTCAGGTGACCATCGACAGCACGCCAGGCCGCGGAACGGCCATCACCGTCAAGATCCCTGCGCCTTCCGAGAGTTGAGCTGAGAGAGGATCGTAGGTTCCGCCCGGTTCTTTCTTGCCCACGAATCCATCATCGTCCGCAGCCCCAAGATCGTCGTGTCGATCGTCTGTTGATGAAGCTGAGTCAACGGACCGTCGCCATGCAGGTATTGCTCCAGGTCAGTGCTGGCTTTGAGAAACCTTGCGATCACCTTGTCGGCGTCCACCGTCTTTTTGTCCTTTCCGCGTCCCGCCGTTCGGGGGCGCATCTGTCCGAATAATTGGTTCTCCCGATGCCAGCGCGGTAAGCAGCGATGGGAGCTCTTCGAGTGAAGCCACGTAATCAACGGAATCTTCGCGTATGCCGGTCAAGGGCATCGTCGGATCGGCCGCCTCCGACGGGCGTTGAACAATGGAAAGCCCGCCTTTCTCTTTGATGGTGACAAGTCCGTGGGCGCCGTCCGAGCCGCCGCCCGTCAACAAGATGCCTGCCACCCGGTCACGAAACGTCGCGGCCGCCGAGACGAACAGCATGTCGGCTGCGGGCCTCACAAAATGCACCCGCGGCCCTCTCGACAATTCGATTCCCGAAGCACCAAACAGCATATGGTGATCGGACGGCGCAAAGTAGACGGTGCCCGGTGTCAAATTGTCGCCCGCTCGTCCTTCCCGGACGCGGATGCGCGACCGATGTCCATAGAGCGCGGCGGCGTCGATGCGGTACCACGGGCTGCGGTGGATCACGATGCCGACGACGGCCGGGAGATCGTCGGGAAGCGCTTCGCAGAGGCCCAGCAGCGCCTGGACGCCGCCGATGGAGGCGCCGATTACAATGACATCGCGTTTGACCGCATTGAAGGTCATAGCTGAACCTGGCCGCCGCCCTCCGATTGCACGGCAGTCCTGCTCTCCCGAGCGGCAAGCGTCGTGCTGTCGATCATCCGCTGTACCGCGGAGATGTGATTCTGAACCTGCCCGATACGTTGTCTGATTTTCGAGGGGTCCGGAGCGTCAGGGAAATCGCGAGCGTCCAACAATGTCTCCAAGATGTTCTGAAGGTGCATCAGCAGTACCAGAGTCGACCACTGGGCGCGCTCGAGCTCGGTCTCTTTGGCTTCATAGAGCTCCCACAGAGAAAATGCGTGACCGACGCTGCACGCAAATTGGGCATGATCATGGGGACCGGTGGTGAGGCTCAGGCACCCTGCGCAGGACGGACAGCCGATCATCGTCGAATGCGTTTGCGGCATGCCCCATGCTGTTCTGAGCCTCATGGTCCAGGTACTGGGAACATGCCTAGCCAACCAGAGGGGTGTCTTTACAGGCGAAACCCGCTCTTGCCATTTGCCCTGTAACGGATTAGATTTTCCGGGGAACGCGGCACCGCCTGGGAAACGGACATGGAACCGCCTGGTGTCTTCCTCAACTCCGGCCGGCTCGACTCACTTCGCGATTCGGCGGTTCTCTTCGTCGATTCCAATCCAGAATTGTTAGCAATGCTCCCCCCCCCGCGCTGGGACGCGTGCTGCCTCATGTCACCGTAGATAGGTGTGACTCAGCAGAGCGCGGCCTGCTCTTGATGAACAGCGGTCGCTATCATGCCGTTATCAGCGATGCGCGCTCGGCCGAAGCGGACGATTACTCACTCCTCAAGGGTGCCGAGGCCCTCTCTTGTCCGATTCCCTTGTTGTTGTCCGTCAAGGGAAGCGACGCTCAGGCGCTGAAACGCACCCTCGGCAGAGGGGCGTTCGACGTCATTCGAAATCCCTCGCGGGAAGCCGAGGCATCGGAAACCATTAAGCGCGCGCTGTGGTTTTATCAGTTGCGGCTGACGATCTACCACCGCAGGCAGCGGTTGAACGAGTACCGGCGCAAAAAACAGTCATACGATGCAGCCGCAGAGCATCCGGACATCTCTCAGAGGATCTCAGAGCAGCGGAGGCGGATTGTCGAGACGGCCGTACAGGACATGGAGCAAACCAATCTCTTGTGCGAGCGCACCATCCACCAAATCGATACCAGTCTCCGGATGTTGGAGCAGATTTCCCGCCAATTCGAATTGCACACCAGGAACTGCGCCGAGCGGATCGTGCGCTTGCTGGAGTTCCAACCCTAACCCAGATCCATTCACTGGTCCTTGTCGAATGCAACGATCCGGACGCCCGCTGTCGGCGCGGTTATTGTTGTGACAAGGCGCGGATATAGGCGAGCACGTCCTGCATTTCGCCGTCCGTGAGCCGGCCGCGCCAGGAGTGCATCGGGCTGAACACCCCCCCGTGCTCGATCATGCGCAACAAGGTTTCATCCGATTTCATAAACGAGCCGGGACGATGGAAGTTTGCCGGCTTGATGGTCAAAAGGAGGCCATTGGGACCGTCGCCGTAGCCTTTGGGGCCATGGCACGTGAGACAGTGGCGCTCATAGAGCGCTTTGCCGCGCGAGATGTCAGGGGGGTATTCCTGCGCGAGGACCTTTGCGGGCATGCTTGGACCAACGAACAGGAACAGGCTGAGGAGTGCGGCAATCTTGAAGGTCATCATACGACGCTGTATGGCTGCGGTTTCGGAGGTCGGGGAAAATTCTGGGAAATTCACCGCCGTTTGCAAGTACCCATCTCGCCTTCGTGTTGCCTTGCGCCACACTCGATCCGGTGTCGCTGTAGCAGAGTTCCACGGCCGCAACGGCCATGCGGCTCGTGACCGATGGGATTTCACGGCTTTCCAAAAGGTCTGCTTCAGCACCGACCTTGCAACATACACGAATGGGAACCCCTTTGAAAGAAAGAGGAGGGACGCATGAGGCAGCGCTGGGCTTTCGCAGTGTCGGTGATCTCCGGTGCTTTGTTCGGTCTGTCGGACGGTGTGCCCGTCCAATCGCAATCCGAGCAAAGCGTGGAAGTGGTCATCAAGGATTCGACGTTCGTGACCAAGCAGGCGGTGTTGCGGTTGGGCCTTCCGACGGTCATCACGGTCAAAAATGAGGACGCGAAACGACACGACTTCGGCTCGACGATGTTCGAAGGCATTCCGACGAAGATCGAGCAGGACGGCGTGAGCGTGTATGGCCGGGGGGTCGGCGGCGTCATGTTGGACGCCAAGCGTAATGCCGTGATTCGATTTAACATGGAACGGCCGGGACGGCACACCTTTCAATGCTCGATCCATCCGGAAATGAAGGGTGAACTGTTGTTGTTGATCGCCGAGGCCGTCTGACGGCGCCGGAGTGCCCATGAAGCTTGAACGCATTCTGCTGGCAACGGACTTCTCGCCTCTGGCGTGTCCGGCCGAGGACTATGCTGCGTTGCTCGCCGCCGACTGGAGCGCCCATCTGACCATCATGACCGTGCTGGAATTTCCGCCGGGCATGGATCCGGACTATCCGTTGAATCAGCACTACCTGACCCAGCGGATGAGCGAGGCGACCGATCAACTCGCAGATTTGAAACAGCGGTCGCTGCGCCGGCACCTTCGTGTCGGCACCAGGATTGCCACGGGGATTCCGAGCGTGGAGATCAATCAAGCAGCCGAAGACGAGGACTCCGATTTGATCGTCGTCGGTACGAGAGGGAAGTCCGGACTTGCGCACGTGTTGCTCGGCAGCACGGCCGAGCGGGTCATCCGCACCGCGCGCTGTCCCGTGCTGGCGGTGCACATGACCGAGTCATCGGCGCCGCGGGAAGTGGCGTGTCATCGTCTTCTCGTTCCGATCGACGGCTCGGACTGTTCCCTCGACGCGCTCGAATATGCCGCAGTGATCGCCCGGCCGGCGAAGGCGTCGATCGATGTCCTTCATGTCCTCGAACCGGTCTCCTATGGATTGGACTTCACGTTCGACAACGCGCAGCAGCGCGCTCACTTGCGCGAAAGCATGAAGAAGAAGGTGGATCAATTATGCATGGCTCTGGCGGCGTCCGGCCTGACGGTCAAGGGCCATGTCGTCGGCGGCCTGGCCGTCGATTCGATTCTCAGCCAGGCGAAGGCCCTGTCGTCCGACGTCATCGTGATGGGAACGCACGGCCGTCGGGGGTTCTCCCATGCATTGGCCGGCAGTGTCACCGAAGCCGTGCTCCGCCGCGCCGAATGCCCCGTCTTCACGGTCCGCAGTCCGAAGTTCCGCAGACCGCCTCGTCCGGCGCACGACGAACATCCCTCCTGATCACCCCGTGCTGCGCGTCCTCTCAACGCGCCTTCCGTGGCAGTTGATTCTTGCCGGGCGATGTAACACACTGCGTGCTTCAGCATGAAGAATCTATCTCGTTCAGAGTGAGGAGTATCGATGGCAAGTGCGTCACGTCCCATTGTCGGCATGCTCGTGGGAGGGGGGCCGGCCCCCGGCATCAACAGCGTCATCAGTGCCGTCACGATTCGCAGCCTGCTCGGCGGTTCCGAGGTGCTCGGTTTCCTCGACGGGTTCAAATGGCTCATGGAGGGCAGCACGGCGCATGCGCATCCACTGTCCTTCGAAGAAGTCAGCCGCATTCATTTTCGGGGCGGGTCTCATCTGGGGACGTCTCGCGCCAATCCCACGAAGAAGCCGGAGCATTTGGACCGGGTGCTGTCGACGCTGACGAGTCTCGGTGTGACGCGGTTGGTGACGATCGGGGGCGATGACACCGCGTTTTCGGCGCTCAAGCTGGAAGCGCGCGCGCAAGGACGGCTGCAAGTCGTGCACGTGCCGAAAACGATCGACAACGACCTTGACCTGCCCTACGGTATTCCGACGTTCGGCTTTCAGACCGCGCGGCATTTCGGCGTGGAAATTCTCAAGAACCTCATGGTGGATGCGCGGACGACGTCGCGCTGGTATCTCGCAGTGACGATGGGGCGCAAGGCCGGGCATTTGGCGCTCGGCATTGGAAAAGCCGCCGGGGCCACGCTCACCATTATTCCCGAGGAATTTGCGGACCGCCCTCTGAAACTGCAGCACCTCGTAGACACGGTGGTCGGAAGCATGATCAAGCGCTTCGAGGGCGAAAGGACCGACGGCGTGATCGTGCTGGCCGAAGGCTTGATCGAGATCATCGATCAGAACGATTTAGGCGGCTTGGAGCACGTCGAGCGCGATGAACATGGCCATTTACGCTTGTCCGAGGTCGATCTCGGCGACTTGCTCCGGCGGGAGGTGACCAAAGCGTTGAAGGCATTGGGTCTGTCCGTCACGGTCGTTTCGAAAAATGTCGGCTACGAGCTGCGGTGCGCCGATCCGATTCCGTATGACATGGAGTACACGCGGGATCTCGGCTACTGCGCCGCCCAGTATCTGCTGGATGGCGGCACGGCGGCCATGGTCTCGATCCAGGACGGGAGGTTTGCGCCGATTCCATTCAAGGAAATGCTCGATCCTGTCACCGGACGGGCACGAGTGCGAATGGTCAACACCGATTCCCAGTCGTATCAGATCGCCCGGCAGTACATGATTCGACTTGATGATGAAGACCTCAAGGATCCTGAACGGCTGGGACGGCATGCTGCGCTCGTCCACCTGTCGCCGGAGGCGTTCAAGCAGCGGTTTTCACCGGTCGTCCGCAAGGGATAGGCGAAAAGGACGACTTCATGCAAGTGCTCGTCGCCACCGACGGATCGAAATTCGGCAAATGGGCGCTCGAGTGGGTTGCCCGATTGCCGCTCGCGGAGCCGCCGTCGGTCAAGGTGGTCCATATTCTGGATCTCGGCTCGCTTCGCGCGCCGTTCATGGTCCAACCGGTGGTCGCAGGCACCGAGCGCTACCTCAAGGCGGAGGTGGCGAAGTTCCTGAAGCAGGCCAAGCGCACGAAGGAAGAGGCCGCTGCTCTGTTGAAGTCATTGCGGCTCAAAGGACGCGTGGTGACGGAGCGCGGCCCGATTGCGGCGACGATTGTCGAATCGGCAAAGCGCGGCGTCCAGTTGGTGGCGATCGGTTCCCGTGGATTGGATGCGCTCGACCGGTTCATGCTGGGCAGCGTATCCACGCACGTGATCCACCACGTCTCCTGCTCGGTGCTGGTCGTCAGGGAAGCACCGCGGCCGCTTCAGCGTGTGGTGCTTGCCGTCGACGGGTCAGCCGCGTCGAAACGGGCCATGCAGTTTCTGCTGCGGACGATGAGACCGATGCGGAAAAGCGCGGAGGGAGGGCAAGAACCCGTGAGCGTCATGGTCGTCCATGCCATGCCGTTTTTGAACTACCCCGAGCTGCGGCATGCGGGAGCCGCCCTGGTGGGAGCGTGCTCCGAAAAATTGCTTGAGGCCGGTTACCACGTCACGCAGGTGTCGACGATCGGCAACCCGGCCGACGAAATCCTGAAAGCCGCCGAGACGCACGCGGCGGATTTGATCGTCACGGGTGCCAAAGGGCTGGGTGCCGTCGGGCGATTTCTCCTCGGCAGCGTGTCGACGAGGGTTGTCCAGCACGCCCACTGTTCCGTCCTGGTCGTGAGATGAAGCATCCGATGTACAAGAGCCGAGTCGGTCTGATGCTGCTGCTCTGCCTCTGCGTCTTTTTGCAGATGCTCGGGGTTCCGGCCCCGCTGTTGGATGCCGGCGGGGCCTTCGATGTCGGCGAGTCCTCCATTCAAGAGGGGTGGTCGATCCAGTCGACCCATGTGGAATTACCGCGTTCCTCCTGTTATGTGCTCATCGACGACAGTCATCGCTCGATGTGCGTGCCGATTCTTGCGGGCGCGTTGTTTCGTCCTCCACTTTCCTGAGTTTCTTTTCGTCCACACAACATATCCGCGAAACACTGACCGTCTTCTTCTCTGCGAGGAAGACGGCATGAGCGAAGGAATGCGCATGCAACAAATACCTCTGGCCTTGGGCCTTACTGTCATCATTGCAGTTTCGGCGGCATGTGCTCACACGCCGCCGACCGGAGCCGCCAGGACGGTGCGGACGGTCGAAATTTCGAACCAGGTCAATCCGCACGTCATCTATGCCGCGCCCGGTGAAGAAGTCCGATGGACGAATGCCCGTCAAAACGCGGTCCGTGTCGGCTTTTTGAGCGTACGCTTGATGGAAGACCCTCAGTGCGAGAAAGGGATCGTCGACATGTTCGGGCAGTTGAACGACCACGTCACGATCGAGCCCGGCGACTCCATCAGCTTGTGCCCGGCGAAAACGGGCGACTTGCAATACAACGTATGGTTCGACCCGGAAGATCCGCGGGGAACGATCAGCCCCACGCTGACGATCAAGATCAGGGGGGGATGAACCACAGCATCGAGCCTCGAGCGGGTTCGAGCCGGACTCGTGTATAGTGCGCCCGATGGACGCGGCGGATCTCGTGATCGTCGGAGGCGGAGCAGCCGGTCTGGCCGCTGCGATCGCTTCCGGCGAACGCAAGGCGGGGCGCCGGGTCCTCCTGCTGGACGGGGCGAAGGCGCTGGGAGCCAAGATCCTCGTCTCGGGCGGCGGCCGGTGCAACGTGACGCACCAGGAGGTGACTGCCGCCGATTTTTTCGGCAACCGCCGGATCATCAAAAATGTGCTGGCCGCCTGGTCTGTGCAACGGACCGTTGACTGGTTCGCGGGCATGGGCGTCCAGCTCAAGCGCGAAGCCACGGGCAAACTGTTTCCCGTCACGGACAAGGCGCGGACGGTGCTTCATGCACTGCTTGACCGCTGCGGCGCTCTCGGGGTGGAGATTCAGGCGGGCCGGCGCGTCTCCGGCATCGAACGAACCGAGGAAGGCTTCGTCGTCCGATACCATGACGGCGCCGTGACCGCCCGGGCCCTCATCCTCGCGACCGGCGGCCGGTCGCTTCCCAGATCGGGGAGCGATGGTTCCGGCTATGCGCTGGCGCGCGCATTCGGCCATTCCGTCACGTCGACCGTTGCCGCGCTTGTTCCCCTGGTCCTTCGCGACACGATGTTTCACGCGAGCCTCTCGGGATCCTCTCATGATGTGACGCTCACCACGGTCGTGGAGGGAAAGACCGTCGACGTCCGCAGAGGAAGCCTGCTCTGGACGCATTTCGGTGTGAGCGGTCCCGTCGTGATGGATGCCAGCCGGTTCTGGACCGGGGCCAGGGAGCGCGGCGAACAGGCCGAGCTCTCCGTCAGTCTGGTTCCCGAGTGGACTCAGGAAGCGGCGAGGGAGTGGTTGATGGCCCAAGCGGCCTCGAACGCGCGGAGGTCGGTTTCAAAGACGTTGGCAGTCATCGTTCCCGAGCGCCTCGCAGAAGCCATCTGCGCACGTGCGGCCGTCGATTCGCGGACAGCCGCCGCTCAACTACCGCGGGAGGGACGTGAGCGGCTCATCGCCGCGCTCGCGAAGTTGCCGTTGCCTGTGACGGCCGATCGGGGATGGAACTACGCCGAGGTCACGGCTGGAGGCGTCCCGCTCGAGGAGATCGATTATCGAACGATGGAATCGAAATTCGTGCCCGGCCTGTATGTCATCGGTGAAATGCTCGATTGTGACGGGCGGATCGGCGGCTTCAATTTTCAATGGGCCTGGGCGACGGGCTACGTCGCGGGCTGCGCCGCGGCCGGGTTTTCGCCGTGAGCCTGGCATGTTTTCCCCCGACACTTGAGGTATTGGCACGAGCGGAGTACTGTGAAAGGGACGGCGCGCGGCGCGCACGTCGCCCATGATCCGATTCTTCGGACACATCCTCACCTCACTCGGCAGCAAAGTTCTCATTGCCCTCTCGGGGCTGGCGCTGGCCGGCTTCGTCGTCTTCCACATGCTGGGCAACCTCCAAGTGTTCCAGGGGCAGGAGGCGCTCAATTCCTATGCCGCATTGTTGAGGGAGATGCCGATGGCCCTCTGGAGCGTGCGGCTCACGCTGTTGGCCATCGTCGCCCTGCACATCGGGCTTTCCGTCCGGTTGGCCGTTCAGAACCAGCGGGCACGGCCGGTGGGCTACGTGGTCCGTCACTACCGCCGGGCGTCGGTGGCTTCCAGGACGATGGCGCTGACCGGCAGCCTGCTGCTGTTGTTCATCGTCTTTCATTTGCTGCATTTGACGGCCGGCCTCGTCGATCCGGCCGCCCACAACCGCTTGGACGTTCGCGGCCACCGCGACGTCTTCGGCAACATCGTCCATGCCTTTCAAAACCCGGTGCTGGTCCTGATCTACCTCATCGGCCAAGCCGTGCTGGGCCTGCATCTGAGCCATGCGCTATCCAGCAGTCTCCAGACCTTGGGCATGGAACATCCGATGCTCGATCGGCTGTTCCGTGGCGCCGGACCTCTGATCGCCATGCTCGTGGTCGTCGGAAACACCGCGATCGTGCTCGCGATCGCGTTCGGCCTGGTGCACACATGATCAGATTGGTGCACGCATGATGCCCCTTGATTCGAAAGTCCCACCCGGACCGCTCGAGACCAAATGGGATCGTCACCGTTTCAGTGAAAAGCTGGTCAGCCCGACGAACAAGCGGCCGATCAGCATCATCGTAGTGGGCACCGGGTTGGCCGGCGCCAGCGCCGCGTCGACTCTCGGCCAGCTCGGCTATCAGGTGGAGTGTTTTTGCTTTCAGGACAGTCCCCGCCGCGCGCACAGCATCGCTGCGCAGGGAGGCATCAACGCCGCGAAGAATTACCAGGACGACGGCGACAGCATCGAGCGCCTGTTTTACGATACCATCAAAGGCGGCGACTTCCGCTCGCGCGAAGCGAATGTGTATCGGCTCGCCCAGGTGAGCACGCAGATCATCGATCAGTGCGTCGCGCTTGGGGTGCCGTTTGCGCGCGAATACGGAGGCCAGCTCGCGAACCGCTCGTTCGGCGGGGTGCAGGTCTCCCGGACGTTCTACTGCCGCGGACAAACCGGTCAACAGCTGCTGCTCGGCGCCTATTCCGCCCTCTGCTGGCAGATCGAGCGGGGCCAGGTGAGGATTCATCCGCGGACGGAAATGCTGGACCTCGTCGTCATCGACGGCCACGCGAGAGGCATCGTTGTGCGCGATCTCGTCACGGGGGAAATCCGGTCGCACACCGCCCAGGCCGTGGTTATCGCGACCGGCGGATACAGCAACATTTTTTTTCTCTCGACGAACGCCAGCGGCAGCAACGTGACCGCGACCTACCGCGCGTGGAAGCAGGGAGCGGCCTTCGCGAATCCGTGCTTTACCCAAATCCATCCGACGGCCATTCCGCCGAGCGAGGCCTATCAGGCGAAATTGACGCTCATGTCGGAATCGCTGCGCAACGACGGGCGGTTGTGGGTGCCGAAGCAGAAGGGAGACGTCCGTTCGCCGGATGAGATCCCGGAAGCGGAGCGCGATTATTTTTTGGAGCGCCGGTATCCGCGGTTCGGCAACCTCGCTCCCCGCGATCTGGCGTCGCGGGCGGTCAAGGCGATCTGCGACGAGGGCTGCGGAGTCGGCCCGGGCGGGCACGGCGTGTATTTGGACCTGTCCGATGCCGTCAGGCAAGAAGGTCTCGACGTCGTCAAAGAGCGATACGGCAATCTGTTCGACATGTATCAGCGCATCACCGGCGAGGATGCGTACAAGACGCCGATGCGCATTTATCCCGCCCCGCACTACACCATGGGCGGGCTCTGGGTCGACTACAATCTGATGAGCACGATTCCGGGGCTCTTCGTGATCGGGGAAGCGAACTTCGCCGATCACGGCGCGAACCGCCTCGGCGCCAGCTCGCTGATGCAAGGGTTGGCCGACGGCTATTTCATCCTGCCCTATACGATCGGACATTACCTCGCGACGACGAAGAGCAGCGCGATCGGCCCGGATCATCCGGATGTGCGCGCGGCGGAAGAACGGGTGCAGGACCGGATCGCGCGTCTCCTCCGGGGAAAGGGCAAGGAGACGGCGGCCTCCTTTCATCGCCGTCTGGGACGCCTGATGTGGGATTTCTGCGGCATGGCGCGGGACGAGGCTGGACTCAAGCAGGCGCTCGAAAACATTCCGGCCCTGCGCGAGCAATTCTGGGCCGACGTGGCGGTGCTGGGCTCGGGCGCAACGTTCAACCAGGAACTCGAATATGCGGGGCGGGTCGCCGATTTCCTCGAGTTCGCTGAGCTGTTGTGCCACGACGCCCTGCACCGGGAGGAATCTTGTGGCGCGCACTTTCGCGAGGAGCATCAAACGGCGCTTGGTGAGCCGGTGCGCGACGACGGCAAATTCTCGTATGTCGCAGCGTGGGAGTATGTGCCGAACCGAACGCCCGTGCTGCACAAGGAACCGCTCCTGTTCGAGTTCGTGAAGCCGAGCATGCGGACGTATTGAGCCGGCGGAAAGAGGTTCGATGAAGTTCACGCTCAACATCTGGCGGCAGGCCGGACCGAACGAGAAAGGCCGTATGGTCACCTATCAGGCGAAGGATGTCAGTCCGGACATGTCCTTCCTCGAAATGCTGGACGTGCTCAATCACGAGCTGACGCTCAAGGGCGAAGAGCCGGTGGCGTTCGAATATGATTGCCGGGAAGGGATCTGCGGCAGCTGCTCTCTGGTGATCAACGGCGTCCCGCATGGACCGGATCGCGGCATCACCGTCTGTCAATTATATATGCGGCGGTTTGCCGACGGCGCGACCATTACGATCGAGCCCTGGCGGGCCAAGCCGTTCCCGATCATCAAGGACCTGGTCGTCGACCGCAGCGCGTTCGACCGGATCATGCAGGCCGGCGGATACATCTCCGTCAATACCGGCGGGGCGGTCGACGGGAACGTGCTGCTGATCGGAAAGGATCAGGCGGAGACCGCGATGGATGCCGCCTCGTGCATTTCGTGTGGCGCCTGTGTCGCCGCCTGTAAGAATGCATCGGCCATGCTGTTCGTGGCGGCCAAGGTCTCTCACCTGGCCTCGCTGCCCCAAGGCGAACCGGAGCGTCACAAGCGCGCCAAGTCCATGGTGGCCGCGATGGACCGGGAAGGCTTCGGGTCTTGCGGCAATCAGTATGAGTGCGAAGCGGTCTGCCCGAAATCGATCAGCGTCCACTTCATTGCGAAGCTGAATCGCGAATTTCTCCGCGCCACCATCTCGGAACCGGTTCCGTTCACGGAAGCGCCGGCCGAACCCCTCGACGAATCCCACTGAAACACCGCCTCAACCAGCGGCCGCGCGTTACGCCTCTTCTCTTGACAGATCGGGTGACATGCACTATCGATGAGTGATGGGCCGACTGCTGAATTGCCCCCAATGCCGCTACGAACAGGTGCTTCGGGCCAGGCCGCTTTCGGCCAGCGAGCGCATCGCGGCCCTCTTTTTGTTATCGCCCTTCTCCTGCCCCCAATGCAGCTGCCGCTTTCTGGCGTCCCGGATCGGATTGGACAAACCACGCCATCCGATGGACCGCCGCGAGCATCTCCGGATCCCTGTTCGTCTGTATCTGTCCTTTTCCGGCGGCAAAGTCCGCGGCGAGGGCACCGTGCTCGACCTGTCGATGGGGGGCTGCATCATCAAAAGCGAGACCCACGTGCGGGTGGACGACATCTTTTATCTGGAAATCTCGACGGGATCGCATGAGCCGCCGCTGGAGGTCGCTGCGATGGTGCGCTCCGTGAGCCCTCGGGGAATCGCCTTCAAGTTCCTGCGCGCCGCCCAGGACAACAAGCGCCTGTTGGCGTTCATTCAGGCGCAAACCGCCGAACATTTGACGAAGTCCTCGCCGTCAGCGGTTTCAGCCAAAGTCTAAATGCGTCAGCGCGATCAGGTAGGCTGCTCCCAGGCGGAGGGAAGGGGATATTCTGCCGTCAATCGCTCGTGCTCGGCCAGATCGTACGGCTCGATCGTCAAATCAACAGGGTCGAGCGGCTCCGCACAGGTCGAAGACGTGAGAAAATCCACCAAGGCCTGCGCCTTCTCGTGCGTGGCAAACCGGCAGAGCCCGTACTCCGGCATCGCGGACGACGGATGCCAGAACGCCAGCGCAATCGCGCTTCCCTGATACACACCGAGAGCGCGATGTCTCACCTGAAATCCGCCTGGTTGGCGCGACGAACGCTCGAGCGACACGTCGGAACCTCCGCTATCTTCGAGGATATCCGCATGATAGCATGCTCGTGTCAGCACCTTCATCAGAAGGGAGGAGAGCCATGGGCATCGGGCGCACGCTTCTGCTATCCGTCGTCTTCGCCGTGAGTCTTACGGGCTGCGGCTATAACGACTTGCAAGGACTCGACGAAGATACCAAGGCCGCCTGGAGCGAGGTGGTCAATCAATACCAGCGGAGGGCGGACCTGATCCCGAACCTCGTCGCGACCGTGAAAGGTTATGCCGCACATGAGAAGGAGACGCTGGAAGGCGTCGTCGAGGCGCGGGCGAAAGCCACCAGCATTCAAGTCACGCCTGAGATGCTCAGGGACCAGGCGGCGTTCGAGCAGTTTCAAAAGGCGCAGGCCGGTCTGTCGTCCGCGCTCGGCCGGCTGATCGCTGTTGCGGAAAACTACCCCAATCTGAAAGCCGATCAAAATTTCAGGGACTTGCAGAGCCAGCTCGAAGGCACGGAAAACCGCATTACAGTCGCCCGCAAGCGCTACATCGACCGCGTGGCGGAATTTAACAAGATGGTCCGCTATTTCCCGACCAATCTGACGGCGAAACTCATCCTTCACATGGAAGAAAAGCCGAATTTCACGGTGGCCGACGAGAAGGCGGTCGCGAAGCCGCCGGAGGTGAAGTTCAACTGACAGCGCACGCATGATGCTCGCCGAACGTATGGGCCGTGTCTGGCAGAAGCCGGCACGGCTCATCGTCTTCCTGGGACTGCTGCTCTCAACCCTGCCGGTTTCCGCGCTGGACGTTCCCCCGCTGACCGGACGCGTCGTGGATCTTGCGGGCGTGTTGCCCGCTCATGATGCCGAACAGCTGACCGCTCAACTCAAGGCGCATGAGGAACACACCGGCAATCAGGTCGCGGTGTTGATCCTCCCCTCGCTCGAGGGAGAGCCGCTCGAAGAATACTCGCACCGGGTCGCGACCACTTGGAAACTCGGCCGAAAGGGCACCGACAACGGCGCCCTCCTGCTTATCGTGCTCAAGGAACGGAAGCTGCGGATCGAAGTCGGCTACGGGCTCGAAGGCACGCTGACCGATCTGCGCTCCTCCCGCATCATTCGCCAGGAAATTGTCCCGCGGCTCAAGGCAGGCGACATTCCGGGCGGCGTCCGCGCCGGAACTGAAGCCATTCTCAAGACGATCGAGGGGACCTATCAGGCCGTCGACGAGCCGCGCGGTCGGCCGGCGCTCACCTCGGGCGTGTTCGAATATGTGGTGATCGGCATCATCGTCGGGTTTTTGGCCGGCATGATTCTGAGTCAGGGACTCAAGCGCGCGCGTGCCTTGCTTGGCGCAGTCCTCTCGTTCATGGTCGCGCAGGCTGCCAGCATTCCGTGGGGCGTCGTCGCGGCAGGCGTCACGGCGGTGCTTCTATGGATGGTCCTCAGCGCGGGCGGCGGCGGCCGGCGGCGATCCGGCTTCAACGATTGGAGCTGGTACAGTACGGGCGGTGGCGGGTGGAGCGGAGGCGGATCATTCGGCAGCGGCGGGTTCAGCGGCGGAGGCGGAGACTTCGGCGGCGGAGGCGCGAGTGGCGACTGGTAAAGCCATAGAGTTGACCGAGGAGGAGAAAGCGCGCATCAGCGAGGCGGTCCGCGCGGCGGAAGCGCGCACGAGCGCTGAAATAGTTCCGCTGCTCGTCACCCGGTCCGGGCTGTATCGCGATGCGCAACATCGTGCCGGACTGGCTCTGGCGCTGATCGTGCTGGCAGGGCTGTTGATGGGCGAAGGGTTCTGGGTCTCATGGGCGTGGGAGAAGGCTCACGCTGCGTGGCTGCTGGTCGCGACGCTCGTCGCATATGCGGCCGGGTCCTGGGCGGGAACGTTTTCTCCGGTTATTCGGGCGGTCACGTCGGGGGAGCGCCTGCGGGCCAAAGTGCAGCTCAGGGCCGAACGGGCCTTTGCCCAACACAGCCTCGCGCGCACGCGCCAACGTACGGCGGTGTTGCTCATGGTCTCGCTCCTCGAACGGCATGTATTTGTGCTCCCGGATCAAGGCATCGGCGGCATTGCACCGGCGGAATGGAGCGAGGTGGTCGAGGCGGTCGTGATGAAGCTGAGGCAAGACGACGTCGCAGGCGGATTCTGCGCCGGCATCGAACGGTGCGGCGCGCTGCTGGCGCACGCGTGCCCAGCGCTCCCCGGAGATAATCCGGACGAATTGTCAAACCGTCTCGTTCAGGAACCGTAACGGGAAGTCGGCTCGACTCCTCGCCAAAAAAATAGAGACTTTCCGGATATCCTGCTAAAATCCGCTCGATGTCCGACCGCGCGGCCGTCTCTCCCGTCCCCCTACAGCCGGAAAACCATTCGCTGGTCAAAGCGGCGGGCGTGATCGGTGTGGCGACGTTTACCAGCCGCATCCTCGGGTTCATCCGCGACATGGTGCTGGCCCGGCTGTTCGGGGCGACCCCCGCTGCCGATGCCTTTTACGTCGCCTTCCGCATTCCCAGCCTGCTGCGAGAGTTGTTTGCAGAGGGCTCGATGTCCGCGGCGTTCATTCCCGTCTTTACCGAGTACTGCTCGCAAAAATCCAAGCGGGAAGCCTGGGAATTGGCGAGCGCGGCGTTCACCACGTTGTTGACGGTCGTCACGCTGGTCACGCTTGCGGGCATCGTCGCCGCTCCGTGGCTGGTCGAGTTGCTCGCGCCGGGCTTCCACGGCTCGCCGGAGAAGATCGCCTTGACCACGCTGCTGGCCCGCGTGATGTTTCCCTATCTGTTGTTCATCAGTCTCGCCGCAGTGGCGATGGGCATTTTGAACTCGCTGCGGGCCTTTGCCGTTCCGGCCTACGCGGCGTTGTTCCTGAATATTTTCATCATCGGATGCGCGTTGTTTCTCTCGCCTCTCCTGGAAGAGCCGATCATCGGCGTGGCGATCGGCGTCGTGGCCGGAGGCGCCGCGCAATTCGCGATGCAGCTGCCGAGTCTCAAGATGCGGGGGCTGCTGTTCGGATTCCGTTTTCAGCCGGGCCACCCGGGCGTCAGGCGGATCGGACAGCTGATGGTGCCCTCACTGCTCGGAATGTCGGTCACGCAGGTAAATTTGACGGTCAGCACCATCCTCGCGTCGTTTATTGCCGGGGCGCCGACCTATCTATTTTACGGAATGCGGTTGATCCAATTTCCCTTGGGCATCTTCGGCGTCGCGCTCGCGATGGCGATCCTGCCGACGTTGTCGGCCCAGGCGGCGCGCGGTGCGATGGGAGAACTCCGGACGACGCTCGGATTCGGATTGCGGATGATCGTCTTCATCATGTTCCCCGCGATGCTGGGCTTGATCTTCCTGCGGACGCCGATCGTCCACCTGTTTTTCGAGCACGGCACGTTCACGGCGCACGATACTGCCGAAACGTCGATGGCGGTGTTGTGCTATGCCGTGGGACTCTGGGCCTTCGGCGGCGTCCGTATCATCGTGGCTGCCTTTTACTCGCTTCAGGACACCAAGACGCCGGCCGTTTCGGCCGCAGTGGCCGTGACGGCCAACATCGTCTTTTCCCTGCTGCTGATGTCCTCGATGGGAGCGCCGGGCTTGGCGCTGGCCACGGCGCTGGCCGGGATGGTCAACGGCGGTATTCTGGTCGCCGTACTCAATCGTCGCCTCGGCGGTGTTGATTGGGTGTCGGTCGGCAGGTCTGCGGGCCGGGTCATGGTCGCCTGTATTCCGCTCGCACTCGCTTGCCTCTGGGTGTCGGGGGCGCAGGTGTGGACGCATGACGACGACTGGGCCGCCAAGTCGGTGATGCTGGCGGTGGCCATCGGGCTCAGCCTGAGCGGATACGTGGGCGTCCATGCGCTGATGCGCTCGGAAGAACTGGATCTGGTGTGGACGATGGCCAGGAAGAAATGGGCGAGAATCGCCGGGCGTTAGAGGAGCCCATGCGTCGCGTCTTGATCTTCAAATCGCGGTGGGGCTGGATGGGCGTGGCCGCATCCGAACGCGGCGTGACCGCTATCGTGCTGCCGCGGGTTTCCAAGTCGGCGGTGGCGGCAGACTTACCTCCCGAGGCCGGGAGGTCCGAGGGACCGCTATCCGATATCTTGCGCAGCGCCAGGGAGCAGCTGACGGAATATCTCGCCGGTACCCGGACGTCGTTCGATCTCCCGCTCGACATTTCGGGGGGTACGGCGTTTCAGCGGCGGGTATGGAAGACGTTACGGGCAATCCCCTATGGCGAACTATGGTCCTACCGAGGTCTGGCGTCGCGGGTCGGCGGGGTACAGTATGCCAGGGCCGTTGGAGGGGCCGTCGGCGCGAATCCGCTGCCGATCATCGTCCCCTGCCATCGGGTGGTCGCGCAAGACGCGACGATCGGCGGATTCTCATCCGGTCTGCCGGCAAAGCGCCGGCTCCTGGCGCTTGAAGGCTCGCTGCCCCGCCTCCGGGCATCGGACAGGCCGCGATGAAAGCGGTCATTCAGCGTGTGACCAGGGCGTCGGTAGAAGTCGAGGGACGAAGGGTCGGGGAGATCGGCGCAGGGCTGCTCGTCCTGCTCGGTGTGGCAAAGGGGGACGGCGAAGCGGATTGCCGCTTCATGGTCGACAAGCTGCGCGGACTCCGGATCTTTGCCGATGAAGCCGGCAAGATGAACCGCTCGCTGGTCGACGTGGGCGGCGCGATCCTCCTCGTGTCTCAGTTCACGCTGTTGGGCAACACGAAGAGCGGCCGGCGGCCCGGTTTCGACGACGCGGCGCCGCCCGACGAAGCCAAGCGATGGTATGACCAGCTCTCGGGAGCACTCAAGGCGCAGGGCACGACGGTCGAGAACGGAATCTTCGCGGCTCACATGATGGTCGAGTTGGTGAACGACGGTCCGGTCACGTTCCTGTTGGACAGCCGGAGCGGGACTTCGGCGGTCTCCTGAGAGAAGTCTGCTATAATAGGAGCAACCGCATTCGAATCAGCGAGGGAGAGATGGGAACTTCGATCCCGGCTCGACATCCCCTGCGGCAACTTTTCAGCGCCTTGACCGAGAAGAGCTTTACCGAACATCTCGGCTGGCCTGACCTCAACGTGACCACTTACGTCACGAACCTGCTCGTAGAGTTCACGCGCACCGATCAGTTGTTCAAGATCAGAAATCGCCAGGACGAGACCGTCGATACGGTCGTCGATCTCCTTTTCGAATCGGAGGTGTTGCTCGAAGCCCAATCGTTGGACCGCGAACGCGACGTCCACCAGCACATCGGCGACTTTACGCTGTTCATGGCCGGGCTCTTCCCGGAGTACCTGCGGCGTCTCAAAACCGCGGGCCTGGTGTACCATAAAGATTTTCTTGTGGATTATGTGAAGACCGGAAAACGCTCCTACGGCATCGTCGCCCAGATGGCGGAGCAGCCGTCACAAGACGAGCGGCCGTTGTTCGCCAAGCTGTCCGACAACTTCGAACTCTGCGTCACGGGATTGGGATTCGTCCGCTCCGACCTCGACCGCATGCAAAATCCTGCCTACCAAAAGGCCAAGGACCTCCTCCTCAATTGACTCTTCCCCGGCTCTTGATCCTTGCGCATGGCGGAGCCGGGCGGCGCCCGATGACGCCGCGCCAAGCGTCGCGCCTTGCCGACGCGCTCGCCGCCGGCCATGCGATTCTCCATCAGGGCGGCTCCGCCCTGCTCGCGGTCGAACGCACCATTTTCGTGCTGGAAGACTCGGGTCTCTTCAATGCCGGCCGCGGCGCAAAGCATCAGCTCGACGGCATCCAGCGGATGGATGCCTCGATCATGGAAGGTCGCGGACTGCGAGCGGGCGCAGTCGCCTCTCTCGAAGGGTTTGTCCACCCCATCACCGTCGCACGGCTCGTCATGGAAGAGACCGATCACGTATTGCTCGCCGGGCCGATGGCCGGTCGGTTTGCACGGCAGTTCAAGCTCGAGCGGCATCCCCGGAGTTCCGCTCGCCGCCGCTCATATGAGCGACTCTTCCGTCAGTATAGAACCCGAACGAGGGGTTACGGGACGGTCGGCGCCGTGGCCTTGGACGGGGCCGGCACGATCGCCGCCGGCGCCTCGACCGGCGGCATTGATGCCATGCTGCCCGGCCGGGTCGGCGACACGCCGCTCATCGGGTGCGGCGTCTACGCGGACAATCGCAGCGGAGCCGTCTCCATGACCGGTCATGGCGAGGGCATCATACGCCTGGCGGTCGCGAAGGCGATTTGTGAACGGCTTGCCGTAGGCCGCAGTCCAGGACAGGCGGCCAAAACGGTCTTGCGTCAACTGGTCTCGCGCATCGACGGCGCGGCTGGTACATTGGTGATGACGGCGCAGGGGCGGTTTTCGATCGCCCACGTGACCCCCTACATGGCGGCAGGCTGGTGGGACGGGTCGGCGCGGCCGACCGTCAAAGGGCGTTGGAGATGAGCGGCATACTGTTCCATCTGGCATTTCCAATTCACGATATCGATGCGGCCAAGCGCTTTTATGTCGACGGACTCGGGTGCACGCTCGGCCGCGAATCGGCGGGAGCCGTGACGTTCGGTCTTGGCGATCACCAACTCGTGGCGCATGTGGTCGAGGACGCTCCGAACGAACAAAAAGGTATTTATCCGCGTCATTTCGGCCTGGTGTTCCTCTCGGAAGCGCCGTGGCAGGCCCTGGCGGATCGGGCCAAAGCCAAGGGGCTGACGTTCTATCAACAGCCCAGGATTCGTTTTCCCGGAACCCGCATCGAGCATCACACGTTCTTTCTCCGTGATCCTTCGAACAACCTCCTCGAATTCAAACACTACACGCATGAGTCCGCGATCTTCGGCGAGCGGGATTTTCGCGCGGTGGGCGACGCGTCGGCCGGCGACTGACATCAAAACTCCGCGCGCATGCCTCCCATGATGAGCAAGGGACTCCCCAGCGTTTTCACCTGACCGGTCTGCGTGGCGATGTACTGGCGGTCCGTGAGATTCTCCCCCGTAATCAGCAGACGGATGCCTTGCCGGATCTCGCGCTGGAGCGAGGCGTCGATGACGAAGAAGTCGGCCACGGGCTGCGTATTCGCGTCGTCGACATACTGGCGCGAGAGATAGCGGGCGAGAATGACGAGCTCCACAACATCCGCCCGTCCTGCCGTCGCGCCCATCGTCACCTGGCTTCGGGACACGTTCGGAACGCGCTTGCCCTCCCGGTCGGGGTTGCCTGGAAAATTGCGGATCACCGAATCGACATAGGCGTAGCCCGCATTGATCGTGAGCAACGGTCCCACCTGGTAGGAGAGGTCGAGCGCTCCGCCGGTTGCAAGCGTCCTGCCCACGTTTTGACGTTGAGCGGCGGATGCGCTGCGAGAGACGAACAAAATCTGATCTTTCACTTCGTCTCGATGGACGGAAAGGCGCCAACGCAGCGAGCGATTGCTCAGGAACTCTCCTTCCAATTTGGCGTCGGCGCCGGTCAAGCGCTCGGGGCGCAATTGATCGTTGGGCAGAAAGACGAATCCGCCCGAGGCGAACCCGCGGTACAGCTCGTTGAGCGTCGGGACGCGGAAGGCCTGATAGACGGAGGCGCCGAGCCGGAGACTGTCCGCTATTTGATAGGCCGAAGACAGTTTCGGATTGACGACGCTGATCACGTTGTCCGGGGGGACCGCCGAGCCGGCTGGCGTGTCGATGCGGGCGTTGTAGTTTTTCCACCAATCGGCTCGCACGCCCGGGGTCACGCTCCAGCGGTCCGCGAGGGGCAGGATCCATTCACCGAACAAACCCCAGCCGAGCTGCTGGCCCCGCGAGGACGTTTGGCCCAGAAACGCCGTTTGTGAAAACAACTGATCGGTCGACTGGCCGATGATGGTGCGCGCGTCCGTTCCCAGCACCAGCCGGTCGGCATTGAACAGGCGGCCCGTCCACTGCAGCGAGCCGCCGAAGTCGTTGCTGGGAATCGTTTGAATGCTGTTTTGAAATTCTCCCAAACGCACGAGCGGCGCGGGAATGATTTGCGATGTCAGGTTGCGGAACGTTTGCCATTGGCCGAACAGCTTCCCTTCCCAGAGTCCGGCACGATGTTGGTCGCTGCGCAGACCAAGCGACACGTTGCCGATGGTCCGGGAGGCGATGCTGAGCGTCGTGCCGAACGTCCGGTCCTCGTGAAAGTAGCTTCCGGTGAGGTCGAAGACGGTGGAGTGCGTCGGCAGCCAGGCCACGCTGCCGTTGAAGAACTCATGCCGCGAATCGTTCGTTCGGTCGACCGGGCCTCGCTGATAGTCGGGCACGGGAATGATGCCGTTCGTGTGAAACCAGCGGTACCCGAGCGAGAAGCGGAACCGATCACCTCCGTACCGGGCGTTGAGGGCCTGCTGGTAGGTGCTCAGCGTGCCTGCCTGACTGTCCAACGTGAGGCTGGTCCCGCTGCCCGGCGTCCGCGTGATGACAGAGACGACCCCGCCCATCGCCCAGGTGCCGTAAAGATTGGAGCTCCCGCCGGGAACGATTTCCACCCGTTCGAGGTCATTGGGGATCAACCCCCAGTTGATCCAGCCTCCGAAGCCGTCGTTCAGCGGCACGCCGTCGAGAAGCACGAGCGCGCGGCGCGTGCCCAAACCGTTTAAAGTGATTGATTGCGCCGTCGGATGGTTGTATCGGCTGCTCAGCAGGGCCGGCTGGACGCCGGGCACGGAACGGACGACATCGTCCAGTTCATGGCCGCCGGGGTATGGCGAGCGCTTGATTTGGTCCTCGCTCACGACGGTCACCGCTGCCGCGGTTTTCGCGGCCGCCTCAGGCGTGCGCGTCGCGCTGATGACGAGTTCGTCCGTCTCGAGGGTAGCATCGCCGTCCGGAGGCTCCGCACCCGCTTGCCCGAACAGCGTGAAAGCCGCAGCCGTCACGCACGCCGTCATGCGCCAGACGGACATCCCAGGGCTATCGGATCCGCGTCGGAGGACGCTGGCTCTGGCTCATGCGGTGAAGGACGCGCTCGTACCGTCGAACGAGCGAGGTCGTCTTCCGCAGCGGATCATAGCGTCGGGGGGAGGGGAGAATGGCGGCGAGCCACGCCGCCTCATCCTCGGTCAAGTCGGAAGCGGGCTTCCTGAAATGATGCCGTGCCGCCGCTTCAGCGCCATACACGCCTGTGCCCCATTCCGCCACGTTGAGATACAGCTCAAGGATACGCTCCTTGGTCAGGTGGTGTTCGAGCGAGCGCGTGATCAAGGCTTCCTGTGCTTTTCTCAACATCGACCGTTCGGAAGACAGGTACAAATTTTTTGCGAGCTGTTGGGTGATCGTGCTGCCGCCGCGCTTCAGAGCACCCTGCTCGAGGTCATACAGCGCGGCGTCCTTCATGCCCTCCCAGTCGAATCCTTCGTGCGTGAAGAAGGAAGCATCCTCGGCCGCCACGACGGCCCGCCGCAGATGGGGCGACATCCGGGACATCGGCACCCAGATCCAATGGCGGCCGAGGCGCGTTCCCGCGGCTTCGGCCTCCGCCTGGCGAGCCTCCATCAAGGCCGTCGACGTCGGATTGGCCGTGCGCAGGGTCGAGACATCCGGAAGCGTGACGAGCCACAGCAGCCCTAAGGCCCCCGCGGGAATCGCAATAGACATCAGAAGCACGAGCCAGAGCCGGCTGCGACGGCGCTTGGTTGACTTCCGTAGACGGTACCCGTATGACATGGCCAGGGTGTCTCGTGAAAATTCTGAA
>DATELB010000012.1:0-12817 GCA_035277085.1 Nitrospira sp.
CGGCGGGAACGACATGGAACCGACCACCGCCGCGGCCACTCTGACCGGACAGATATCCAGCTTGAGGTCTTCCGGAGTCACCGAGTGCAGCGATTCCCATCGCATTCGAAGGATCTGTTCGCCCTCCTCATCGAGCTTTCCCGGTCCGGCCAGCCGACGAAGATCCTGAAACACGTCATACTGGGATGCCTCGCGAGGCACTGTGCTCACCACGAACCGGCGGCCGTTGTTGTACAGCGTCGTATTGATCAGCAGCCGCGGACTGTCGCCTTGCGCTTCCCGTTCGGCCAGATCTTTGAAGGTCATATCATTCAAATAGGATTCATTGAGCAACTCGGCGAGCGACCAAGCGGTCCAAGCGGGGTTGACCCAACGTAGTCGAAATATTTGACGCCGGAAAATAAGGCCTTCCAGATCGAACTTCATGTCTTCTTTGAAGCGCGCGAAGAACTCTCCATATTCCGGTGTCAAGGCGCCTGCCGGCGTCAACACCGGCACGCTTTTCCCCGGCTTGCGCGCCACGAAATAACTGGACGCCATGCTGCCGCCGGAGACGCTGGAGATATACGACACCTGCTCGAGCAGCGAACGTTGATCCGGACCCCTTCGAATCCTGCTCAGTGCCTCGAAGGCGCCGGCCGCGAAGAGTGCCGCCCGGCTTCCGCCGCCCGACACCGCAAGCCCGATCAGTGAATCACCGTCCGGAGCCGATGTCATGCAATCCGGTCGTTCGGCGGCCTGCAGCGTGTAGAGAGGCGTCCTTGTAAACCAGGCAATCGCGATCAAGGCGCCGATCACAAGTGCAGCGCCGAACAGTCCGTAAACCAGCACCTTCTTGGTTCCGTCGCGTCGTGACATCACGAACTCTCCTTTCGGTCAGACGCCGGCCAACGTCGCGCTCTCACTGAGACGCGTCGTTGAGCAGACGATTCACCAACCGGGAAGTCTCGGCGCTGTCCAGAATACTCATGTGTGTTTCGTCGAACCCGTAAAGATGGCTGGCATCTGCCTGTGCGCCTGAATACAACTGGCTCCCGAGCGTCACCGTATCGTCTGAACATTCGCCCGTTCCGCGATGTTTGAAGCCAAATAGGAGATGATGCTGTACGCCGGTCGGCAGCGCTCGATGGACTGGTTCACCGTTGAGCTGGTTGAAAAAGAGATCGGTCAGATAAGCGCTCTTGGGAACCATGTCGTTCCACACATAGACGACCGCCGGCGCGTAATCGACGCCCGCCTGGGCGGCCTTGTGCCCCGCCCATGGCGTGGAGAGCGTGATGAACAGGGGGACGCGCGCGCGCCTCTGCGCGGTCTGATTCCGAAACAGGAATCCGCGGGAGACCAGGCCTCCCATGCTGTGGGCGATCACATGGTACTGCGTGAAGCCGTGCTGCAACTGTAACGTCTTCATCGTCTGATCGAGATGGTCGGCAATGCCGGACAGGCGCACACCTGACGGGTAGTAGTAGAGCCACGGTTGAAATTTCGTCCGGTCCAAATGCTCGACAAGGTAGCGGAAGTTCGTCGGCGTGCCGTTGATCCCGTGGACGAACAGCACGGGAATCTTTTCTGCATCGTACGGCTCGAGGAAGTACACTCCCGGCCCGACGTCGATGATAAAGTCATACGGACGCCAGAGGCTGCCGGCCGCATGCTCCTCCTTGAAGCGCGGGTCATTGAGCGTCGTCACCAGGCCATACGCTGTCGCCGTACCGAGACTATGTTGGAGCTGGGCGGTCGCAGTGCGAGCTTGAAACTTCATGAAATCGATTTCCCCTCCCAACCGTGAACGACCCTTGGTGGGAATGAGGAGCACCGCTTCGGTGTGGGTATGGCCGCTCGCACAAGTCACCAACTGGTTCTTGTCGACCGGCAGGAAAGGTTCCCCTGGCTGGTACACGCCGTCGCCATTCTCGTCCTTGAAGGCAACCAGTCCATACGTACCGGGTCCCGCGCGGAACATCCAACGCCCCGGAGACTCCAACACGAAGTGGTCGATAAGGCTCCAATTTTTTAGGTCCTCGACGGCGCCCCCGTTGTGCCTAACCAACCCCACCAGAAGAGGGCTTGGCGTCTGCTGCTCCGCGCCCACAGAGCCGTCGATGCGACAATACGTTTCCAACTTTGACTGTTGTGTGCGCACCTCCTGAAAGACGCAGCCTGTCAACATGAGCACGGCCAATGCACTCGCCCACGACTTGCGATGCATAGGCAGCGTTGTCATTTCTCCGTCTTTCCCCCTGTATGTGCAGCGCGCTTTCCCTGCTGCAGAAGTTGTTGGCCATCGAGCCTGCCGAACAGCTCGATCATTTTCGCGACGAGACCCGTCCACCCGGTTTGATGGTTGGCGCCGAGCCCGGCACCGTTGTCGCCGTGGAAATACTCGTAGAACTGCAGATGGTCGCGCCAGTGCGGATCGGACTGAAACTTTTCCGTTCCGCCGTACACCGGCCGCTTGCCTTTCCCGTCGCGCAAGAAGATGCCGGTGAGACGGCTCGCAATCTCCTTGCTGACTTCGAACAGATTCATCATCCGTCCGGAGCCGGTCGGACATTCGATTTTGAAATTGTCACCATAATAGAGGTAGTACGACAGCAGCGCGCGGATGATCATGGCATTGACCGGCATCCAGACCGGCCCCCGCCAGTTCGAATTTCCGCCGAACATTCCCGTGTTGGATTCCGCGGGAAGGTAGTCCACCCGGTATACCTGCCCTCCCACGTGAAAGACGAACGGATGGTCCTTATGGAACTTCGACAGCGAGCGAATGCCAAACGGCCCGAAAAATTCGTTTTCGTCCAGCATTTTTGAGAGAATCCGCCGCAACCGGTCTTCGTTCACCAGGGCCAGGATGCCGCGGTCGGCCACCCCGCGATGTTTCTTCCCCGTCTTATGGATGAAGGTCAGGAGTTCCGGCATCTGCTCGGCACGCTGCTGCAGCCTCGCGGCTACTTCCGGCACGCGCTCCCGTTGCCAATCTTCAACGACCGTTGTCGCGCATATCGGCAAGAGGCCCACCATGGAACGGACTTTCAGCCTGGTCGCCCTTCCGTCCGGTGTCCGCAACAGATCGTAATAAAATCCATCTTCTTCATCCCACATGCCTTCCGAGCCGGCCCCGTTCATGGCCGCGGCAATGTACAGGAAATGCTCGATAAACTTTTCGACCATGTCTGCGTACGTCCGGTCATGCGGCGTAATCTCGACGGCAAGTTCCAGCATGTTCTGCGTAAACAAGGCCATCCAGGCCGTGCCGTCTGCCTGTTCCAAATGACCGCCGGTCGGCAGGGGCGCGCTGCGGTCAAACACGCCGATATTGTCCAGCCCTAAAAATCCCCCCTCGAAGACGTTCTTGCCGTACCGGTCTTTCCGGTTGACCCACCAGGTGAAGTTGAGAAGGAGCTTATTGAACGCGGCTTTGATGAAATCGAGGTCGCCCTCTCCTTTCAACGCCTGCTCCGTTCGGTGAAGGAACAAGGTCGCCCACGCGTGCACGGGCGGGTTCACATCGCTGAAATTCCATTCATAGGCGGGAATCTGACCGCTCGGGTGAAGGTAGTAGCCGTGCAGCATCAATTTCATTTGTTGCTTCGCAAAATCCGGGTCGACGATGGAAAGGGGCAGCGTGTGGAAGGCCAAATCCCAGGCGGCATACCACGGGTATTCCCACTTGTCGGGCATCGAAATGATGTCCCGGTTCACCATGTGAAACCAGTCGCGATTTCGGAACTGCCGGCTGCCGCTGTGCAGCGGATGCGCGTAATGCTCTTCCAGCCATTGATCGGCGTCGAGGAAGTAAAACTGTTTGCTCCACAGCATGCCGGCCAAAGCTTGCCTCATCACGTTCGCCTCATCCGGACCGACGGACGGCGGCGTGACCGCGCGGTAAAATTCGTCCGCTTCGTCAAGACGCTCCTTCAAGAGCGCATCGAAGGCCTGGCCGAAGGGAGACGTCGTCTTGGCTCCCCCGGTCGTCTTTGCGCGAGCCGCCCCGACCGACGATTCGGCCTGCTGCACCAGCCGCAGCTTGGCAGTGGCGGTTCCCCCCGGCTTGATCGTGAACCGGTAATGTGCCGACACCTTCGTGCCTGTCCGTTCAGGGTTCACCGCTCCCTGCTGGCCATGGACCACGTAGTTGTTGATGCCGTCTTTGACGTAGGGAGAGGCGTTGGGATATTGGGGAAAGAGCCGTTCGTTGTTGGTGTCGTTGTCCGTAAAGAGCAGCGGCACATCGCCTTCGCAGTAGAGGACGTACTCACCGAGGAGCTCATGTTTGGCCTCTACTGCGCTGACCCCGGAGAGTCCGCTCATCTGTTTCAGGGAAGGTTTCGGCGCGGGCTTGGCGTGCCATTCTGCCCAGATATTTCGAAACCACAAGGTGGGAAGCACATGAAGGTCGGCGGCTTTCTTGCCCCGGTTGATCGCCGTGATCTGGATAAGAATATCCTCGGGTCCGCTCTTCGCATATTCCACGAAGACGTCGAAATATCGATCGTCCTCAAAGACGCCAGTATCCAGCAACTCGTATTCCGTCGTCTCCCGGCTTCGCTGCTTGTTGGTATGGACCAGGTCGTCATAGGGGTACGCCAACTGCGGGTACTTGTAGAGATACTTCATGTAGGAATGCGTCGGCGTGCTGTCGAGATAAAAATAGTATTCTTTGACGTCTTCTCCGTGGTTGCCTTCGCTGTTCGTCAGGCCGAACAGCCGTTCTTTGAGAATCGGGTCCTTGCCGTTCCAGAGCGCGAGCCCGAAGCACATCCGCTGTTCTTCGTCCGAAAGACCGGCCAGGCCGTCTTCGCCCCAGCGATAGGCGCGTGAGCGTGCGTGGTCATGGGTAAAATAGTCCCAGGCGTCGCCGCCTTCGCTGTAGTCCTCACGGACGGTTCCCCATTGGCGCTCGCTCAGGTACGGTCCCCAGCGTTTCCAGGCCCGTCCATCGGTGGACAGCCGTTCGTGCTCAGCAGTTCCTGCGGTCTTCGTATCCTTCATGGCTTGCCCCTTTTTTGTCGCCGGCTGCTTTGGCATATGCGCCTTTCTATTAGATCTCGCTTACGTTGGCTCGTTGTAGACAGATACCGCTGCTATGCCAAGTAACTCCAATGCTCTGTACCATTACTGCAACAACTCGGCCACTTTGCAGATGGTTACGTCGTTTCAACAGCCGCATGACAATGCTGTCCTTGGACGTTATAGGCATACGATGGGATTCATCAGTTCATGCGTGATTGCTTCGTCGGAAACCATCGAGGTGTCCCGCTACAGTCGCCATACGACAGCTGTGGCGGAAAGCTACACACCGAGAACTCATTAATGAACCTCCGGAACGAATTTCCTGCCTTTCAACGTCGCTTGATCGTCATACTCATGCTTGCGTGAGCGCTTCGGCAGCTTGATCTTTTTATGGGAAATCTTCTTGTAGGGGATCTGGTCCAGCAGATGCTTGATACAGTTCAATCTCGCTCGCCGCTTACTATCCGACCGCACGAGGTACCACGGCGCATGCTTCGAATCAGTGGCATCCAGCATTCGGTCCCGTGCGCGTGAGTACTCGTACCATTTCTCGAGGGATGGGAGATCCATCGGGCTGAGCTTCCACTGGCGGAGCGGATCATCGACACGGGCCTGGAACCGCTGCTGCTGCTCCTCGTGGCTGACCTCGAGCCAGTACTTGAGCAGAATGATTCCTGCTCTCGTGATATATCCTTCTACGTTCGGCGCATGCTCGAGGAATGCCTTGTACTGCTCCTTCGTGCAGAAGCCCATGACATGCTCGACCCCGGCTCGGTTATACCAACTCCTGTCAAAAATCACGATCTCCCCCGCCGCGGGAAAGTGCGCCATATAGCGCTGGATGTACATCTGGCTCTTCTCCCGATCCGACGGCGCAGGCAATGCCACGACCCGGAATACCCGCGGGCTCACGCGCTCCGTAATCGCGCGGATCGTGCCGCCCTTCCCCGCTCCGTCACGACCTTCGAAAATGACAATGACGCGGGCCCCCGTGTCCTTCACCCAGGCCTGCAGGTGACAGAGTTCAACCTGCAGCCGATATAGCTCCTTGTCGTATTCCTTGCGCTTGAGTTTTCCGTTGCCGTTGTCCTCGCCTTTCCCGTTTTTCGCCATGCGTTACTCCTCGAAAAGATCAATCCGCACACTCATCTTGAACCTGCCGCAAGATCCGACATCAGCACCGCTACGGAACGGGCCTCCAGCCGGTACCTGTCTCTCGACACAGGGGCCGCCGTGCGCCACGGAACGATATCGTGCGGTGACCGCAGTCCCGTATCGATCCATCGCCGCCATTCCGCGGCGGCGCCATTGCTCCACGGCGGCAACTCGAAATCCAGCGGTTCCCAGTAGGCGTTAAACATGGCATAAATCAGAAACTGATCCTGCTTCATCTCCACGTTCACGGCCACGCTGTGTGATTGAGGGTTCCAATCGGGCTGTCCGACCTTTACGCCATGCCACGACTTGTTGGCCTGCTGAATCAGCTGAGCGAGGGTCAGGCGTCGATGCTCGTGCTCGACATTTCTCATGAGCCGCCGTTCGTTCAACAGCGTCACGAACCGATGGACGTCCGAGAACCGGGCCACGAGGGTCCAATCGAACCAGCTCAGTTCGTTGTCGTGACAATAGGCGTTGTTGTTACCGTGCTGCGTGCGCCGGACCTCGTCGCCCATCACGATCATGGGCACGCCGATCGAGAGCAGCGTGACGGTGAGGAAATTCTTCACCTGGCGGTTTCGAAGATCTTCGACGGCCGGATCATCGGTCGGACCTTCGACGCCGCAATTCCAGCTCCGGTTGTCCTCGGCGCCATCGCGGTTTCCTTCACCATTCGCCTCGTTGTGCTTCGCGTTATAGGACACCAGGTCGTTCAGGGTAAAGCCGTCGTGACAGGTCACGAAGTTCACGCTTTGCTCCGGCTCGCGCTGCTTATGCCCGTATATCTCCGGACTTCCGACCAACCGATCGGCAAACCGGCCCAGCGATCCATCCTCGCCGCGGAAAAAACTGCGGACGTCGTCCCGAAAGCGCCCGTTCCATTCCTTCCAGCTGTCTCCGATGAAACTTCCGACCTGATAGAGACCCGCGGCATCCCACGCTTCCGCGATCAGTTTCGTCCCGGCGAGCACAGGATCCGATTCGATATCCCACAAGACCGGCGGGCTCGGCATCACGCGCCCGTTCGCGTCGCGGGTCAAGATCGACGCGAGATCGAATCGGAATCCATCCACGTGCATGTCCTGCACCCAGTATCGAAGACTGTCAACGATCATGCGGCGGACCACCGGATGGTTCGCGTTGAGCGTGTTCCCGGTGCCCGTGTAATTTGCGTAGCGGGACCGGTCGTTCTCGAGGATGTAATACGCGTTGTTGTCCAGACCTCGGAAGCCCAGTGTCGGTCCGTGTTCGTCGCCCTCCGCCGTGTGATTGAAGACCACGTCGAGAATGACTTCGATGCCCGCCCGATGCAGGGCTTTGACCATGTCACGAAATTCGTCCGCAGGGCCGAGGGGGTCACAGCATGAACTGTAGGCCTGGTGAGGCGCAAAAAAGCAGACAGGGGCATATCCCCAATAATTGACCTTGCCCGGCGGGCAGTCCTGGGCGTCGAACTGGAAGACCGGCAGCAACTCAACGGCGGTGATGCCCAGCTCGCGCAGGTACGGGATTTTTTCGATCAGTCCCGCGTATGTACCCCGTTTTTCATCGGCGATCCCTGAACTCGGGTGTCGGGTGAATCCGCGCACGTGCATCTCGTAGATGATCGTCCGCGCGGAAGGGCGCTTCAGAGGCGTATCCCCTTCCCAATCATACGTGGAGGGATCGACCACCACGCTTTTCATCGCTGTCGCCACGTTCCCGCCATCCTGACTTGCGGCGATACGGCTGTACCCCTTGGGCACGACGACGCCGCGCCCATAAGGATCGAGCAGCACTTTGGTGGGATCAAAGCGCATCCCCCGCGCAGGATCGAAGGGTCCGTGAGCGCGAAAGCCGTAGAGTTGTCCGGGCCGAATGCCCGGCACGAAGGTGTGCCAGTAATGATAGGTGCGGTGGCCGACCGGGTCCAATTCAACGATCTGCGACGGTTTTGGATCGTCCGCCTGATCGAAAAAGAGCAGTTCGAGGCGATCGGCGTCCCGAGAGTAGAGGCTGAAATTGACGCCGCCTTCCGCGACGGTCGCACCGAGCGGCGCGCTTTCGCCTTGAGACCGCAGGGCTGATGGCTCCGAAGGAGTGGGAGAAGCGCTGGACGGCGTGCGTGGTCTCTCAGCCATGCTTGGCAGACACTCGATTACGTTTTGGACCGGCCCTTTTCACGGTGGCGACGAATCAACTGGTTTGTCGAGCTATCGTGGTTGAGCGCAGGCTCTTCCCGGCTTTCGAGTTCCGGAACGATGCGCTGCGCCAGAACTTTGCCGAGCTCGACGCCCCATTGGTCAAACGAGTCGATATTCCAGATCATGCCTTGCGTAAACACCGAATGTTCATACAGCGCGACCAGCTTACCGAGCAGCTCCGGTGTCAGCCGCTCCGCGAGCAGCGTATTCGAAGGACGGTTGCCCTCGAACACGCGGTGCGGCACGAGCCAGCCCGGCGTTCCCTCCTGCTTCACCTCGTCGGAGGTCTTGCCGAAAGCCAGCGCTTCGCTCTGCGCAAAGACGTTGGCGAGGAGCAGCTCGTGGTGCCGCCCGAGCGGATTGAGCGGCTCATGGAAGGCGATGAAGTCGGAGGGAATCAGCCGGGTCCCCTGATGGATGAGTTGATAGAACGAATGCTGTCCGTTGGTCCCGGGCTCGCCCCAATAGACCGGACCGGTGTCGTACGTGACCGCCCGCCCGTCGACTGTGACGTGTTTGCCGTTGCTCTCCATCGTCAATTGCTGCAGGTAGGCGGGAAAGCGCTTCAAATACTGCTCATACGGCAGGACGGCGACCGTTTCTGCGCCGAAGAAATCGGTATACCAGATCGTCAAAAGTCCCATAAGCGCCGGCAGGTTCTCATGGAACGGCGCCGTGCGAAAATGTTCATCGATTTGATGCGCACCGTCCAACATCGCCCTGAACTGCTCCGGACCGATTGCCAGCATCGTCGAGAGGCCTATGGCCGAGAACATGGAGTAGCGGCCGCCCACCCAATCCCAAAAGGGAAACATATTCGCCGTGTCGATGCCGAACTGCTTCACCTCCACGGAGTTCGTCGAGACGGCGACAAAGTGCTTGGCCACTGAGGCCGGATCATTCCCGAGCCCTGCGAGCGACCAGGCACGAGCGCTGTTCGCATTCGTCATTGTCTCGAGCGTCGTGAACGTTTTCGAGGAGATGATGAAGAGCGTGTCGTCGGGCATGAGATCTCTGACGGCTTCGGCGAAATCGGTGCCGTCGACATTGGAGACGAACCGAAATGTCATGTCCCGGTCGCTGTAATACTTGAGCGCTTCATAGGCCATGACGGGACCCAGGTCGGATCCGCCGATTCCGATGTTGACGACATTGCGGATCCGCTTGCCCGTGTGCCCTTTCCATTCACCGCTCCGGACGCGCGTGCAAAAGGCCGTCATCTGGTCCAGGACGGCATGGACTTTGGGCATAACGTTTTCTCCGTCGACCGTGATCGTCGCTTCACGCGAGGCGCGTAACGCGACGTGGAGAACGGCCCGGTTCTCCGTCACGTTGATCTTGTCGCCGCGGAACATCGCGTCGATGCCGTCCCGCAGGCCGGATTCTTCCGCCAGCTGCACGAGCAAGCGGATCGTTTCGTCCGTCACCCGGTTCTTGGAGTAATCGAGAAAGAGCCCCGCCGCTTCGGCGGTCATGCGGCCGGCGCGCTGAGGATCGTCGGCAAACAATGCGCGAAGATGCAGCCCCCGCACATTCTTATAATGCGCTTGCAGCGCTTTCCAGGCTTGCCGCCGCGGAAGGGGCGTCATCCGCTTGATCTTCGGACGCGTCCGCCGTGCTGTCGTCGTCATGTTGCCCGTCCCTTTCCGCACATCACTCGTCGTGAACCATCTCGACGTGCCGCGTTTCGTTCCAGAGCCGTATCACCGGACGGGAACGCTCATGTTCATAACCCAACGCGCTCAAGCTCGTCGTGCTCAACATGAAAAACTTACAGTTCACGGAGGGCTCCAATCCAAGCCAGCGGACCGCGAGCACCCGCAGAAAATGCCCGCTCGTGAACAGCAAGACGTCGCCGGGCGCCGCCCGAGCGCGCCGGACGATTCGATCGGCCCGCACGCTGACTTGCTGAGGCGATTCCCCTCCGGGGCAGCCGTCACGGAACAGCTCCCAATCCGGACGTTCCGCGCGAATCTCGACGGTCCGGCGTCCCTCGTATTGCCCGTAGTCCCATTCGACCAGGTCTTTATCGACTTCAGCGAGCGGCTTGAAGCCGGCGAGTTCACACGTTCGAGCCGCACGCTGCAACGGACTGGTCAGCACCAAAGAAAATGTCAATCCCTTAAGCCGTTCACCCAGCTGGCGGGCGGTGCGTTCGCCGCGTTCAGTCAACGGCAGATCGGTGAGTCCCGTATGCTGGCCCGATATGGTCCAAGCCGTCTCGCCATGCCTCGCTAGGAACACACTTGGAAGCTCGACTCCCATGACTCTGCTCGTTGCGACTCCGCGCCGATCACTCGACCGGGCAAGGCTTCACGTTCCAGATACCGGCTGCGTATTCCGCAATCGTGCGGTCGCTCGAAAATTTTCCGGACCCCGCGATGTTCAAGATCGCCTTATGCGCCCAGGCCTTTGAATCGCCGTAGAGGCCGCAGAGTTCCCGGTCGGCGTTCATGTACGACGTGAGATCCGCAAGATGCATATAATGGTCGCCGCCGCTCAGCAACGCCTGCTCCAACGGCGCAAAGACTCCCGGTTCGTTTTGACTGAAGTAGTTGGAGAAGATCAGATCGAGCGCTCCCCGGGTTTCCGGTTCATGATCGTAATGCCAACGCGGGTTATACCACTCCCGGCTTCCGGCGACCTGCTCCGCGGTCAACCCGAACAAGAAGAAATTCTCCTCGCCGGCTTCCTCCGCCATTTCGATCGTGGCGCCGTCTCGCGTGCCGATCGTCAGCGCGCCGTTCATCATGAACTTCATGTTGCTGGTGCCGCTCGCTTCATACCCCGCCGTGGAAATCTGATTCGAGACGTCGGCGGCCGGGATCAACCGCTCGGCGAGCGACACGCAGTATTCCGGCAGAAACACGACTTTGATCCTTCCTTTCACCAGTGGATCGCCGTCGATCGTTCCGGCGAGGTTGTTGACGAACTTGATGATGACTTTCGCCAAGTGGTAGGCGGGCGCCGCCTTGCCGGCGAAGAAAAACGTCCTCGGCGCCATCGTCTGACCGGGATTCTCGCGCAACCGGTTGTACAGCACGACGACCCGCAGCGCGTTCAGCAATTGCCGCTTATACTCGTGGATCCGCTTCACCTGGCAATCGAACATACTGTCCGGATCGATGCGCTGCCCTGACTCCGCTTGCAGCCATTGGGCAAACCTCGCCTTGGCCTCGCGCTTCGCTCGAAGGAACGCCTCGCGGAAGGCGGCGTCACCGGCAAGGGTTTTCAGCCGGCTCAACTGGTTGAGATCGGTAATCCATCCCTCGCCGATGGCTTCTGTGATCGCCTTCGAAAGCGCCGGGTTCGCCAGCAGCAACCACCGTCGCGGCGTGACCCCGTTCGTCTTATTGTTGAACCGCTCGGGATAGAGTTCAGCCAGGTCCTTGACGGTCATGGTGCGGAGCAATTTGGAATGAATGGCGGCGACGCCGTTGGTGCTGTGGGATCCGACGATTGCGAGGTTGGCCATCCGGATCTTCCGCCGCGACCCTTCTTGGACGAGACTGATACGCGCCACACGTCCGTCGTCCCCGGGGTAGCGATTTTGAACCACCTCGACCAGACGGCGGTTGATCTCGAGAATGATTTCAAGATGCCGCGGCAGCATGTGTTCGAACCATTCGAGAGGCCATGTTTCCAACGCCTCGGGCAACAAGGTGTGGTTCGTATAGGCCAGCGTCCGTTGAGTCAAGTCCCACGCGCGGTCCCAGCCCATATGGGCCTCGTCGAGCAGGATGCGCATGAGCTCCGGAACAGCCATGGTGGGATGCGTGTCATTCATTTGAATGGCGACTTGTTCGGGAAGAACATTCCAGTCCGAGTTGCTGCGCCGGAAGCGCCGAATCAGATCGCCCAGCGAGCAGGCGACGAGAAAGTATTCTTGGAGGAATCGCAGCCCCTGCCCTCTGGATGTCGAATCGTCCGGATACAACACTCTCGTGAGCGATTCCGCTGCGAGCGTCTCGGCAAACGCCCCCACGAAATACCCGCGGCTGAACAGCTGGAAATCAAAATAATCCGGGGTGGCCGCAGCCCAGAGACGAAGCGTATTGATGGTCTTGCCGCCGTACCCGATCACCGGCCGGTCATACGGGATGCCGAGGAGGGTCGAAGGACGTCCGATGACGGGACGCAACATACCTTCGCGCATTTCGAAGGTCGCATTCAGTTTGACTTCCACTGCTTCGTCCAGACGCGCGACTTCCCACGGATCCGGACGGCGCAACCAATTATCCGGCTGCTCCCGCTGCCAGCCATCCTGGATCGTTTGCTTGAAGATGCCGTATTCATAGCGGAGCCCGTACCCCATCCCTGGAATCTCCATCGTCGCCATCGAATCGATGAAGCAGGCGGCCAATCTCCCGAGGCCGCCGTTGCCGAGGCCCGCATCCGGCTCGCTCTCGATCATCGGGAATGGATCGAGACCGAGCTGTTTTTGGCGTTCAATCATCAATGGC
>DATELB010000013.1:0-2711 GCA_035277085.1 Nitrospira sp.
TACGGATCGTGAAAGTGGGGCTCCCGGTGACCGTCACGGTGGAGTCTTCGCCTGCCGAGCCGTTTGAAGGGATCATCCGCTACATCGGCGATGTCGTCGATCCAAACAGCCGGACGGTCAAGATCCGCTGCGACGTCGACAATCCAACGCATCAAGTGAAGGCAGAGGAGTTCGCCCGGATTACGGTGAAATTCACGTCACCCGAATCCGTGATCGCCGTACCGTTGAAAGCGGTCATCCGCCTTGCCGATAAAGCATTTGTCTTCGTCAGCCGCTCGAACGGAGAATTCGAGCGCCGCAACGTGGTGTTGGGTCCGTCGTTCGGCGACTTCATTGAAATTCGCGAGGGATTGAAGTCGGGAGACCACATCGCCGTCAAAGGCACGCTGCTCCTCGAAGGCGCGCTGGAAAAGCAAGTCACCTGACGACCAGCCAACGGGAGCGCGGCGTGGTTCTAGGCCGCCCTACGGGCGTCCTGTTCGAACCCGCGGTGGAGCAGCGCAAGCACGGCGGCTTCCTCCGGCGACAAGTCGTGCAGTTTGGAGCGAAGTTCCCGCCCGGCCCTTCGATTCAGCGACGCCGCAAGCGTCCCGTCGAGGTAGGCATTGAAGACTTCCGGATGAATGTAGCATTTCCGGCAGACGGCGCGCGTATTGCCGAGCCGTTTCGCCACCGCCTCGACGGCCCGCAGCACATTGCGCTTTGCCTGCGCTTGGGAATCGAATGCCGCGACTTCGTGCAAGGCCCTGGCCGCCAGGACCGTACCGGACCACGTACGAAAGTCTTTGGCGGTAAACTCGTCGCCGGCAATGGATTTAAGATACGCGTTGACATCGGCCGCATCGATCGCCCGCCGCTCGCCGCCGTCGTCGATGTATTGGAACAGCTCGTATCCGGGAAGATCGCGGCTCCGGCGGACGATGCGCGCCAAACGGCGATCTTCGAGATCGACCGCATGGACAATGCCGCTTTTGCCGCGAAATTGAAACCGCAGCGCCGTGCCGTTCACGCGCACGTGTCGGTCGCGCATGGTCGCAAGGCCGAACGAGTCGTTGCGTTTGGCGTATTCCTCATTGCCGACGCGGATCAATGTCACTTCCAACAGCCGCACGACCGTCGCAAGAATTTTTTCACGGGGAAGACCGGGCAGCGCCAGATCTTTCTCCACCCGTTTTCGAATCACGGGAAGCGCGCGTCCGAACGCGATCATCCGTTCATACTTCGTGCTGTCCCGGACCTGACGCCACCGCGGATGATAGCGGTACTGTTTGCGCCCTTTGGCGTCCCTTCCGGTGGCCTGGACATGGCCTTGCGGATCGGGACAAATCCAAACGGAGCGCCAGGCCGGCGGCACCGCAAGGGAGCGGATGCGCGTCAAGGTCTCGCCGTCGCGAATCGGCCGTCCATCCGGACCGCAATAGCTCACGCCGCTCCCTCGTTTCACCCGGGAGATGCCCGGACGCCGATCATCGACATATCGCAAACCGGCGGAACGAGCCGCCGCCTTGCCTTCTGGCTCCGTCGTGGATTTCATATCTCGAATCAGGCTGCTTTGCGGCCTCTGCGCCCTTTCGCCTTTGCCGGCGCCTGCGGCCTGCGCACCTTGCCTTTTGCCTCGACGCTCTTCTTCAGGAGCGCCATCAGATCGATGACCTCGCCTTTGGCAGGCCGTTTCCCCTCTTCCGGCGAAGGCTCGGTGACCATTTCCGTCTGTCCCGCTTTCACGCGTTTCTCAATCAGCGCCAACAAATCTTCGTGATACGTGTCGCGGAGCTCTTCGGGTTTCCACCGCGCGCTCATGCCCTCGACGAGCTTGCGCGCCATCTCCACTTCCCTGGGACTGACGCCGACTTCCTTCAAGTTGCCGGAGGGGACGTCCAACTCATCGGTGTCCCTCAATTCGCTGGGGTACCGCAGCGTATTCATGAGAATGATGTCCTTGTAGGGAATGAGCGCGGCCACATACTGGCGCGTGCGGATGACGACGTTGGCGATGCCGATCTTGCCGCTCTGATTGAGCGTTTCGCGCAACAGCGCATAACCTTTGTGCCCCCGTTTGTCGGGCGCCAGGTAGTACGGAGTTTCGAAATACATCGGACCGATCTCCTGCCGTTCGACGAAACTGAGAATATCGACGGTCTGGGTCGCTTCCACGTTGGCGCGCTTGAAGTCTTCCTCGGTCAGCACGACGTACCGGTCTTTCTCGTATTCGTAGCCCTTGACGATGTCCTCCCACGCGACGTCCTCTCCGGTTTCCTTGTTGTAGCGCTTGAATCCGACCGGTTTCATGGATCGCCGGTCCAACATGGTGAGGTCGAAGCTGTTCCGCTTCTCGGCGGAATAGAGTCCGACGGGAATGTTCACGAGGCCGAAGCTAATGGCCCCTTTCCAAAGAGTGCGCGGCATGGTTCGCTCCCGGGTTTAACAAAGATGGTACTCTTACGCGGCGTGTTTGGTCCGCCTCTCAGACGATGCCGCTTTGCGCTCGGCCGCCGTCTCGATTTCGGAGTTGATCTCTCCGCCGAGCAGCAACACCATGCCGCTCCAGTAGAACCAGAGCATGAGCACGATGACGCCGGCGATCGAGCCGTACACCTTGTTGTAGTCGCCGAAGTTGTCGACGTACGCTTTGAATCCCAACGACACGAGCAGCCACATGAGCACGGCGAACAGCGAGCCGGGCGTCACCCAGCGCCAGCGCGCATACCGCC
>DATELB010000014.1:0-6312 GCA_035277085.1 Nitrospira sp.
TGAACAACCGCCGAAGATTCATGCTCGGGACGACATCATCCCTATACTACCGACGCCATAAAGCCGCTCGCCGGAATCGCCAGCAGCGGACAAGGAGCCTGCTGGAGAATCCGTTCACTGTGGCTGCCCCGCAACGCATCGAGAAAGCCGTTGCGCCCTTCGGTCGTGAGCACGATCAGACCCGCTCCCGTCGCAGCTGCCGTCTCGCTGATCGTTTCGACGACATCGCCCGAGCGGACTTCGGTGTTCCACTTCCAGCCGGCAACCTCCGGCTTCCGCACCTGAGGCATCTCCTCTTTCTCTCCGACATAAAGGAGCGTGAAGACGCCGGCAGGGCAATTGAGGCGCGTGACCATGCGCGCGGCAGCCTGAACGGCCGGCTGTGCCGCCGGCGCTGCCGCCATCGGAATTAGCACGCTCGCCAAGGACACCGAGCCGTCACGGGCCGAAACAAACCCCGCCTGGCCCTTGGGAATGAACAGCGTCATCTGACGCGATTTTCTGGCGATGGGCGCCGCAATGGACTGGCTGAGCCACAGGCCACCCACCTTCTGTTGATCGGTGGCCAGAACAATGAGATCGGTGTTATGGGCGCTCACATAGGCCGTCACCGATTCCACCGGATCGTCGTGCTTGGCCTGGACCTTCTTGATGTTGATGCCCAGCTTCGCGACGTCCGCTTGGGCGCTGTTCTTCGGCAGAAGTCCCCAGCGTTCCAGCGTCGACCGGACGCCGGGGAATTCCGTCCACTCCAATTCGTGCTTCGGTGACACATGAAGGATCGTGAGTTCGGCTTTGGCGAGAAGAGCCGCTTTCAGCGCATGGACAAATGCCACGTCGCTTTCCGGGGTGAAATCGGAAGGATGAAAGATGTGCTGGAGAACCGGTACGGGGTCGGAATCAGTTCCAGACATAGGCTCCTCTTCACCATTCATCGTGCCGGTACTGCTGCCTCCGTAACGATGCACGGAGGCAACGGTCGAACTCTTCGTTCCAGCGCGATGGACTAATACACCAATGGAATCTGTTGCGCCAACTCGAATCTGATGAGGGACCGGATTTTGTTCTCTATCTGAATGTAGCGGGCCACTTTCGTCGCCGGCAGCACCTTCCCGAGCTTTTCGGCATAGGTCTTTTTCAACTTCACTTCCTGTTCCTCGACAGAGAGCGCTTCACCGAGCAGCTTCTTTGCCGTATCGTTGGGAACATTTCCCTTGTTGAAGGCCTCCGCGTAATCTTTGATGGTCTGACCAAGATGCTTGTTGATGCCATCGAGCTCCTTTTGATAGGAGTCGTACAGGGGCCAGAACTGCTTCGCTTCGGCATCGGTCAAATCCATGTTGCTGGCCACGAGCAGCTTCTTGTCGGCCTTGAGTTTTTCCTTCAGGATTTCCATGTTCGTATCGGAGGGCGCTTCGGCAAACGCCGGGGCCGCCATGACCATGGCGCCAACAATCACTGAGCACACGAGTCTGGAGATCATAAATCTATCCTTTCCTTTGTGGTTTGACTTCGCACCCATTCCATGGAGAGTGGCCATCCATAGCATCCTTCACGCGCCGTTCACACTGTCAAAATTGACAGGGCGCCGGTCCCGGCGGAGCATGGTCAATCTTTTGCCCGAATATCCTCCATGAGCCTCTGAAACTCCTTGTTGCCACGGATCAGTTTGGACGCCGCCATGACCAACTTGTCTATGTGCTCGTCCTTCAAATACAAGGTGGTGGGAATTCGCATCAATGCGATCCGTTCGTCCGGATCCTCGATTTCGCTCAGGCTGGCATTGATGAAATAAATCTCGGCATCCTTCGCCCAGGGACTGTCTTTGCCTCTTGGTTTGGCCTTCAACTCGGCTTTCCACTTCTCCACACCCATATTGATGAGCGTCGTCGTATCGAAGGAATACCGATTGATCGGGATGTCGATCAACGAACTCATCGCCTTGGAGAGTACCGGAACGTGGTCGCTTCGAAATTCCATCACGTCGGGCGTTGTTTCCGCGTTGACGGCCAGAATTACCAATTTCCTGACGTTCTTGACACCTCCCGCCACCAAGAGCTTCTCGAAGTTTCCCTGCACTCCGCTCCCTTCAATAAGCCCTCGGAGCGCAAGATTGTCCGAAAGTCCTCCATCGAGCAGATGGATGTATGGACGCTTTTCCTGATCCATGTAGGAGAGCAATTCATTGGCCCGCTGCGCCCCCACTCGACCTCCGCGCTTGGCCTGTTCGAGCCAAGCCGGCGCGACATACTGACATTTGTTTGAAAAATTCTTGAACGAGATTGGGCTCAGGACAAGAGGCAAGGCGGCAGATGCAGCCGATGCATCAGCGACTGGAAGTTTACTGAGATCGGAGCAGATGAAATCGAACTGGAACTGCGTAAACTCAAATCGAGACAAGGTGGCCATGTCCGAGGCATGGATGATGAGCATGGGCCGCTGACGCAGCGCCGCCAGGTCTCCATACGTTTTTTCTTCGAACAGCGCTTCATTCAACAGCTCGGCCATGATGTGCGCGCGGCCGAAATAGGGCGACCAGAGACGGATCCAGTTGCTCGGCGATTTGAGGATCCGCTCCCTCAGTTCGGTGTCCCAATCCTTCCGCAGGAAGCGATGCTCGAAATCGTGAAAGATTTGATCGCGAAAGAGCGCGTAGTAACCGCCGGTAAACGTGCCGCCGGACAACGCGTGAATCAGATCGAGCTCGTCGAGGAGGCGCTTTTTCTTGCCTTCCCAGACGATCTGTTGATTGGCAAGCTCGCGCAGCGCCCCGAAGGCGAGGGTCGAGGCGCGGGTGCCGCCGCCGGAAAAGGCAGCGACCAAGAGCAGACTATCCGTATTGTCCGCCTCCGGAGGGGCGACATTCGTAAACCGGTAGCCGCCGGTGGGCTCCCATTTTTCCAATGGAACGTTTGGAATCGGACGGACGTACTCGCATCCGACCACAACCGACATGACACCCAGCAGCATGTAGGCACACACAGATCTGAACAGTCCTCGCATGGTCGTCCTCTTCCTCCGTCAAGCGCGCGCTTCCGAAAACTGCGGCGAGCCGTCGACCGGATACTCCAACGAATTTTTAATGGCCGCGATCTTCTCGGCGGGAAAGTTGGGCAGATAGAGTTCTCGTTTGGCCTTCCATTCCTTGACCTTGAGCGACACCGCTTTCGCGCGTTCCTCGTCCAAAGGCTTGCCCGGCAGCGAATATTGCACTTCCGAGGGAAACGCGAAATCCGAACCGGACTCACTGACGATGTCCATGATTCGGAGATTAAGATCTTCCGCCACCTCCAACGACTCGTCGTACTCTTTCACGCCCATGTACGCGAACACCTCGATATCCAGAGAATACTCGCCGAATCCCTTGAAACGCACGTGCAGCGGCTGGGCCAAGACTTTCGGATGGGCGTACAGCATCTTACGGACTTCCACGAGGACGTAGCGGATCTGATCGGGAGTTGTTTCATACCGCAGCTGCAACGTCGGGTGATACCAGAAGCGGTCGCGCGCCGAGAAGTTGTCGAGATGAAGATTGGCAAATTCGGCGTTGGCAACGGTAATGACCGTGCGCTCCAAGGTCCGGATCCGTGTGGCCCGGAGCCCGATCTCTTCGACCGTCCCGATTTTGTCGCCGAACCGGCAAAAGTCTCCGACCTTGACCGGCTGCGACGTGAACAAGGTAATAGCGCCAAAAATATTCTCTAAGCTTTTTTGCGAAGCCAAGGCCACCGCCACGCCGCTGATGCTGAGTCCGGCGAGCAGCGTTGTGACCTTATACCCTGCATTGTCCAGCCAGAGCAATACGGCGCCGGCAAGGGCGATAAACTTGACCAGTCGCGAGACGGGCATCAACAGCACGCGCGAGCCTCCCAACCCTTTCCGCTCGAGATTGGTTCCGGCCCGTTGCACGGCGAAATCCACGACACGCATAAAAAGCCAGGCGAGAGCGATCACTTGCACCGTCCTCGCTTGGCTGAGTGCGCTCAAGGCCACGGACGATCCCAGCACGGTTGCGGCATTGCGCACCATCACGGTCCAGATCAACAGCGAAATGGGACCGCTGAAGAGGCGCTCAAATTGAGCCCCACCCTCGACATTCAGGACCCGCAGCCCGAGCGTGAGCAGTCTCGTCACGAGCATGGCCACCGGAAAAAGGACGATCGCAAGGGCCAGCACGGCGGCCCAAAGCCAGAGATTGATGCCAAGTATCGAGATATCGAACATCCACCCTGGGAGAAACCGCTCCAGCTGCCCGTACCCGAATTGTTGATAGAGCTGCGGAATCTGCTCCACCGTCAAATCGGCAAATTTCCAGACGTATACCCCATCGCCCCGCGGCACGCGCTGAAGGTACAGATCATAGGTCTTGTCTTCGGCCGTGATGCGCCCGACCCGCTCGCGGACGACCGAGAGGTTGTCCTTTTGATCGCCCTCGGGATCCGTGCTCAAGGAATCAACATCGATCCACAAGGTTTGATCCAACACGATTCTCAGTTGCCGGGCCAGCTCAGGCCCTTGCGATCCCCCCGCATCCGCGGGAAGGCTCCGGAGATCAAGGTATTCGGCGGCTCGAGCATAATCGCGATCTTTCGCCGCGGAGAGAAAGCCCCTCACGCTCGAGCGCGGCGTGCCGCGACCCAACGCGTCATCTGGAATTCCTGGCGCCGTCCGCTCGACTCCTACAGCGCCCGCCGACGGCTTTTCCATGATTTGCTTCAGGCGCGGCTTCTCGGATTCTATTTCCGCCGCCATAGAGGTCATCCACGTGGCAGCGGCTGCCATAACGACGCTGACCATCAGGGCAAGACGGAGATGGCGCTGAATGGTTTTCATGACCAGGCCCTCCTTTGAGCTGCGAGACGACGGAACGAATCAATGTTCAACTCGATACACGATCCAGTACTTTGGATGATGGCGACCGGCGAGGCAGGGAGAAACGGAATCTGATTCGGACCAGAGCGGATTCTCAATGGACGGAGCCGGCAGCGGGACTATCTCGTTCCCACCTCCACCTCCGCCTCACCAATTGCCATCTTCGCGAGACATCTGAGTCATACAAGGCATCAATGATCAGTTAGAACAGATATACGCTCGCATACAGGTACATGAGGTTATAGCTGAAATTCGCGCTGAACCCGTTATGTCCATTCCCTCTCAAGTCAGCCTGCAGACGGTCAAAGGCGGCGCCCATGGCAAAATGATTCACAATCCGATATTCGAGACCTGCGTAGAACTCAAACATCGAGCCTGCATAATTGCCGATCGACAGGTAGAACACGTCGTAGCGGCTTTGAAACTGTAATTTCTTTGTGATGTTGTAGTTCGCGACCAGACCAATGGATGGAAGCGGAAGAGTCAGTTGTTCATTCACGAGGATGACGCTGCCCGGCGTAGCAGTACCATTTGGCGGAGTAATGGTGCCCTGTCCTGCGAAATTAAAATTGGTTTTCATCATATAGAGGCCGGGTGACACGGCGAGCTCTACTTTGTCGTTCCGGTAGAACGAGTAGTTATAGATCAGCCGATAGGTGTTAAAGCTCAAGCTCGTTTGGGTTGCCGCACCGGCAGATACGATCTGGTCGCGAATTTGAATTGACTGGGTGAGGACCTTATCTCCGCTCAAGCCGACCCGATACCAGGAAAATCCGATGGCATGACGTTCGTTGAAGCGGTAAAGAGTATCGATCCGGAAGGCATCGGTGCTGGTGTCTCCGCCCAAGGTCTGCGTGAAGTCAATGCTCGCCCCCACCCCTAAAACCGGACCACCGACTGCCACGTTGGCGGCGGCGCCAAACACATAGGCCCAGCCGCCGCGGATCATCAATTTGTCGTTGAACGGAGTCTCCGTCTTTTCTTCCGCCGTTTTGTCTTCCGCTTTGAGCGGCGGTGCAACCGCCAATAGCAGGATCGAAACGACGAGCAGCATCCATCCTCTCTTGAGCAGCACCGATTCATTCATGAGCGGACCTCCTCGTAGATGCAGTGCACGAACCGACGCAGCGTCGATCCGAGTACAGCAACCGTCTCCTCAGCGACTGCCCCTGTATCTGAGCGCGTACTCGTCTGCTGAAAATTCCAAAGTTGGAGCGCAGTGTAACGAACTTCCCGCATGCTGTCCATGCGGTCGCTAGTTCAGCCTGTGAATGTTCTGACGTCAGGCCGTACATGAAGCCCTTCCGTCCTCATAGTCGCTTCATTTTCCCGTCCTCAAAAGCCGCTTCCAGGAATCGTTTGATTTTTTCCTCATTTTGGGCGACCACCTTGGCGGCTGCGGCAATCGTGAGATCGCGGTCGCATGGTGACGCAAGCCAG
>DATELB010000015.1:0-4556 GCA_035277085.1 Nitrospira sp.
CACCTGACGGGCAGGCAACGAGACGCGTTCCATCAGCGGGATCAACTGGCGGAGCTCGGCCTTGGGAAGCGCGTTCAAAATCCTGTTCTTCTTGGCTGAAATATCCAGTTCTTCCATCGCCCGCTGATATCCGTACATTAGCGGCGCAGTATCTGGCATCTCGGAATGAGCAGTCTGCCACCTACATGACAAAACCGTATTTTTGGGTGGCGGGGTGCAAACCGGGGCCTGAGATAGCTGCCTACTGAGGCTTGAACGAGGGGTTCCGTCGCTGGGCGAGCGCCTGCCGCTGATATCCTAAGCTGAGCATAAACACACCGACGATGATCATGGGCAGTGACAGCAATTGGCCCATGGACAGAGACCCGAAGATGAAACCGATATGCGCATCGGGCTCCCGAAACAATTCGACCACGATTCGACAAACGCCGTACCCGGCCAAGAAACTCCAAAAGACCGTTCCCGGCGGGGTGGGCCGTCGCCCGATCAGCCACAGCACCGTGAAGAGCAGTATACCTTCCAATCCGGCTTCATAGAGCTGGGAGGGATGCCGACAGGCGGGACCGCCGCTTGGAAACACCATGCACCAATCGACGTCGGCTGGCCGCCCGTACAGCTCCCCATTGATAAAGTTGCCGAGGCGTCCGAACCCCAAACCAATCGGTGTCACGGAGGCCGCGAGATCGGCGATGGTGTAGACGGGGATGCCCTGACGCCTGGCAAACCAGATCAGCGACACGATGGTCCCCAGCAATCCTCCATGGAATGACATGCCGCCCTCCCACACGGCGAAGAACTTCATCGGGTGCTGCACGTAATAGGAAAAATTGTAGAACAGGGTGTAGCCTAACCGGCCGCCGATGAACACGCCCAACGCGGCCCAGACGACCATGTCGTAGATTTGGTCTCTTGAGATCGGCAGATGCTTCTCACGAACTTTGCGCGTGATGAGGAAATACGCGGCGGTGAGACCAATTAGGTACATCAGTCCATACCACCGGAACTGCAGGGGACCGAACTCGAAAAACACTGGATTGAGGTGCGGGTAGGGGATGGCCTGAAGCCAATTCATTCTTGCCTCATGTGGCGATGTGGCTGGATCATAAGTGACGACTCCACCCAATGCAAGCCTGGACCGCGGCGATCCTGAGCTTGCAGAGCGGCTCTGAATGCCGCTTTCCGCATGTTACTTGTTGGTTTTCTCGCACGACTGTGTCGCGAGCTGTCAGAAAAAGGCGACCGAATATTAATGCGCCTTAATCGACGGCGGTGCGCCGGGCACTTTTCGCACATCTCCGGGGCATTTCCCGCTTGGCACGCTTGATGCTGAGGCGATGAGCAGACACGTGCGGATCGTTCATCCACCTCAGCTGCTCGATAGGAGGCTGTCATGTCGAACGAAGGAAAGCAGGTTGCTCGTTGGGCTGCACTCGTGGCGGGAAGCGCGGTTGTGGGAGCAGGCATCGGGCTGCTCTTCGCGCCGCAGACCGGAACCGAGACGCGGCGTGGGATCGCCCGCTACGCCAAGAGAGCGCAATTGCAGGCCACTCGCTGGAGCCGTGCCGTACAATCAGGCGTCAAGGAAGTCATGGATCGCACGAAACGGCCTATGGTCGAAGCGGTGTAACGTTCGCCTGCCAGTTCCGTTTGTCTTTTTCGTGCTGCGCATTCAGTCTGTCGGCGCAATCTGCCGCAGACTGATTGCGCGCGTCTTGCCTTGACCGTCCCATACCCCGATGCTAGAGTCCCCCCTGCTCGCTTAATGACTCTCAGGTGCACCAATAGCGTTTCCGGCCCGCGTTCACGCTCGACATCTTGTGCCCGCCGTCACGACCGCTGGCCCGAGAGCCGTCATGCAGGAGTGGCGAAACTGGCATACGCACAGGACTTAAAATCCTGTTCCCCGAAAGGGGAGTACGGGTTCGATCCCCGTCTCCTGCACCATTCCGGCGAAGCCAACTCAACGTATGCACACCGCGTTTGATCGAAGAAGTCCCCTGTCACCTGGGAATGGGCAGCGCTTAGGCTCGGATCACGAGGTGATCGAGGAAGACCGGCTTATCGGTGGAAATGTGATGGCGGGATTCGACATACCGCTGTAACCGCGCGCGTTCATGCCGGCTCACGTGGATGACTTCAACGGTGATCCAGTGGTCTTGAACGCTTCGGATTTCTGCCAGTCCGATATTGATGCTCGCGCTCCCGTCGTCCAGCCACAAACGGACCTTGATGAAATCGCCGGGAGTCAGCTGATCGGGCGCCGCCACCTCGGAGGTGGATTCATTGATTCTCAGCACGCAGCCGTCGGCCTCGAGCTGCCGATGGACTCTCGCGAGCATGCAGTCAATCGTGAGGTCGGGAATGGTCCAGCAGGTTTGCGCTTTCCGAAGTGTCATAGTGTGAAGATAGGGTAGTGCCAAACAGACCGGTTGGCTATCCCTCAAGAGGAGGGGGTTATAACGGCCGGGAGGAGGGACGAGATCATGGACAGCAGCCGAATGGCGGTTGTTGGCGCGGCGTTTGCCGGTATGGCCGTCGCCGCCGGGGCGTTTGGAGCCCACCTATTGAAGCCGATGTTGGATGCCGCCATGCTGAACGTCTTTGAAACCGCCGTCCGCTACCAGATGTACCATGCCCTTGGGCTCTGTCTGGTTGCCTCGATTGCTGAACGCCATCCGAAGTCTCGTATGGCTGCGGTCGGCTGGTTGTTCGCCGTCGGAATTGTCCTGTTTTCAGGCAGTCTGTACCTGCTGTCCTTGACCGGCATCCGGTGGGTGGGCGCCCTCACGCCCGTCGGCGGCGCAGCGTTTATGGCAGGGTGGGCGGTCTTGGCGTGGACTGTCGCACGACACTAGCCGTTCGTCACGGCGTGCAGGAGGCGGTTCGTTTCCCGCTGACGGAACCCCAGCCGCCCTGCGAATTAATGAATGTTCCTTCGAGCCGCTGTCCTTCCTTGGAAAACAAGAGACTGTCCTCCTGGACCTTGCCGTCGCGTTCCCAGCGGAGGTAGACCACGTCGCCGAGGACGACGATTTCCGTCAAACCGGGAAGCGGCGAGCCGTCTTTGCCCGGTGGAGGAAACACGAGGGAAAGTTTTTGCTCTTCGTGGTGGCGTTGATGATTGTGGATCACCCATTGCCAGGTGCCGCACAGACGCGATTGGCCCCGTGAGGTTCGCACGCGGTCCTTCCAAGTCTTGAGACGCCACCATTCCTCCAGCGTCCGTCGGCCCGCCTCCTGCGCCAGATGACCGGCGGCGACTCCCATGGCTGCCGTCCGGTTACCGCTCTCCCAGAGTCTGCTTGCCTGATCCAATGAGGGAAACGCTCCATTCGCTGCAAGCCACTGCAACTGTGATGACGAGACGACGATGTCCGTCGCGGGCGTAGCGCCTTCCACAGACTCCATCATTCGATCGGCTACCTGCGATGCGGCCAATGCGGCAACCAGGCGTTGTGCCGAAGACGTGATTTCCGGCACCAGAAGTTCTCTGGACAACTTCGGAGACAGTCCCTGGACCGCCAACGTGCCGACCACGTCCTGCAGACCAGAGGCCCGACCGACCGTCGTCACAAACACGTCCCGCGCGGCCTGATCGGATTCCACATGAGCCAGGCGCTCCCGATTGGTGGCGATGATCTGAGGCCAATCAGGCAACGACTCGGGTGTTCCGTCGTCGGCGGCCGCCGGAGCAAGCATCGCCGAGTGCATCGCGCCGAACAGCAAAAGCGCTGCGCCGATAGCGCGTAGAGAAGTCACTGTCACACGGTTGAACATGGAGGGTGAAGGTGAGAATCGGCTTCCGCGGCAAGCTCCCTGCGTCAGGCGCCCTGCAGATGCCGCTTTAAAAACAGCGCAGTGGCGGCCCATGCCTCGTTTGACGCTTGTTCGCGATAATGGTCCGGCCGAGACTCGTTACTGAAGCCATGCGGCGCATCGGCATACGTCCGGATCTCGAGGGTTCTCTTCTGCTCCACGGCCGATTGCTCCCACCGTTCGATGTCCTGCGCCGAAACCCATGAGTCCTGTGCCGCGTAGTGGTAGAGCACCGGACAAAGCACATCCTTCAGCGCCGTATCCGCCTGACCGAGCCGTCCATAGTAGGAGACGGCTGCCCGCAGTCGCTTGCGCTGACAGGCGAATTTCATGGCCAGCGCCCCGCCCATGCCGAACCCCACGACACCATGGATGTTGCGCTTGATAAACTCGCGGGTGTTCAAGAATTCGCAGCACGAATTGATATCTTGTAGTGCCAGGCCTTCATTGAGTTTTCCCATCAAGGCTTCGGCCACCTCCGCATTTCCCGTCACCATTCCGCCGATGCGCGCGTAGAGGTTCGGAATGATGACGCCGTAGCCTTCGCAGGCGAGCCGCGCACCAAGATCCTTGATTTGCGAGTTCAGCCCCCACCACTCATGCAAGAGCACGATGCCCGGGTACTGGCCTTTTTCTTGCGGCCAAAACTCGATGCACTCAACCTGCACGGTCTGAATGGGACGCGTTCTGATATAAGGATCGACTGAAGCGTCGGTGATCGTGGGCAGCGCGATACCGCT
>DATELB010000016.1:0-7313 GCA_035277085.1 Nitrospira sp.
AACTTCGCTACGCTCATCACGGGCATGAATCACCTCCGACACTCAATTGCGTTATGATCAGGGTGAGCACATTGTCCTTCCGGTTACCTGAACCCATCTCTTCACTCCCCAGAGTGATGGATCCCACTGGCTTCGTGCCGAACCGTTGACACCCATCGCCTCCCCTGACCGCGTTCCCACAGCCGCGGGGACAGAGAGAAGTAGATGGCCAACAGCGTACTGAGGATCAAGCAGGCCGTGCCATCGACGAGTCCCACGAGGAACATGACGGCGTACAGCACCGGCCCTTGGATATATTGGCGAGTAATGGGATGGGAGGCCCAGCCTTTGTGTGGCACATGCCCGCGTCGTATGCCATGCCACCACAGCACGTTGAAGATGATCGCGATCATGACGAACGTGCCGCTGTACAGGACGGCGGCACTCCACTCCTCTGGGTGGCGAAGATAGGCGGCCAGGACGGCCGTCGGAAACGGAACCCAGGTGATAAACAGGAGGAGCACCATGTTAATCGCAATCAGGGTCTCATCCGCCGTTTGGATGAGGGTGAACAACCGGTGATGATTGATCCACATCATGCCGATGGTGCAAAAGCTCGTCAGAAAGGCCAGATAGGACGGCCAGAGATGGAGGAGGGCCCCCGAGAGTCCTCCGGACGACTCGTCGTCGGGCGGAACTTTGATTTCAAGCACAAGGAGCGTGATCGCGATTGCGAACACGGCGTCGCTGAAGGCCTCGATACGGAGCGTTTCGAATTTATCTGACAGCATAGGGGGCGCGCCAGAGCGCACGATCGTTTTGTTTCATCTTTCCAGCACGAGACCCTCATGAAATGGCTTTTGATTCTTTCGACACAGGATTTGGCACAAAGCCGTCACGATTCGGCATCGGACCGGACTCCTTCTCAGGACTTGATGATTAATCAAGTAGAGCCGCACCTCATTCTCATCGTCGCTTCCTCTGCGCCGATTTGATTAGCTGCCTTTACAAGCTCCAGTGACTACAACTTCCTTAACAACATTCTCGCTTCGTCAAAAAGGTTGCGAGCCTCATTGCGGACATCCCGCCAAGCGGCAGCCAAGGCATCCCTACTCCGATGTATTGACTTGATGAAATGTTGGCGTAGCCATGCTCGCCGCTTCGCTCCCGTGAAAGAATCGAAGAGATACATGAGGATCGCCCCAATCGTGACGGTTGCCAGAAGCATCCATCGATCTTCTATTGCCCAATCCATAATGTTGAATACCACTCAGAAAAGAATTCTACTCTCCGCTTCCCGGTCCACCACACGAAGTTGGTCCCTGATGCGATCACCTCTGAAGGAGACAAATGTTCCACTCCACGACAAGTTGCCTGCCGCAGCTCTACGCGGCTTTCTCCTGCCCGCTGATGTTGTTCATGTCGGCAGATCTTGTTCGCGGACTTGTTTGCCTCGCTCGTCTTTGAGTGAACGGTCTGTTCTGCTGATCCATTATTTTCTCATACAGGCTGACATAGTCTCGTGCCATGCGCCGGACAGTAAATTGCGCTTCAAAAGCCTGCCGGCAGTGCTGACGTGCAATAGATGGCAATTGCTTCAACGCTGAGACCATTTCGGCCGGGTTCTCACAGATGAATCCAGTGACCCCGTGATCGATGATTTCGGGAATAGATCCGCGCCGATACGCGAGCACAGGCGTCCCACACGCCAGGGCCTCGATCAGTACCAATCCAAACGGCTCCGGCCAATCATAAGGACAAAGCACTGCTGCGGCCTGGCCAAGGAAATCGCCTTTCTCAGCCTCGCTGATTTCTCCAATGTAGTCGATGAGTGGATCCTTCAAGAGTGGCGCAATCTCCGCCTCAAAATACTCACGATTAGCCGGGTCCACTTTTGCGGCCATTCGAAGGGGAATTCCAGCGCGACGGGCGATTTCAATCGCATGATCGGGGCGCTTTTCCGGGGCCATGCGCCCCAGAAAAGCCAGATAAGAACCGGGCTGTCCAAAATACGGATAGACGTCCGGCAATCCATGGTAAACCGTGCCCTGCCAATTTTGATGAGGCAATGGAATTCGTTGGGCGTTCGAAATAGAACACAGCGGCAACTCACTAAACTCTTCGAAGATCGGCAGTAACTCACGCAAATCCAGCTGTCCATGTAGCGTCGTCAATACCGGCGTGACGCACCGCCGGCTCATTGGAAACCCAAGGCAGTCCAAGTGGGAATGAATGATGTCGAATTGTTCCGCTTCGTGACCGAAGGCCATTTCCTGCATGAGGGTGAACGGCACATCAGGATTTATCATGCCGCTCAGGCGAAGAGCTTGCGACATCGCGGGTTGTAGCCGTGCCGACGTCTGTGAATCTGCGCTCGCAAAGAGAGTGACCTGATGCCCCTGTCGCACGAGTTCCTCAGTCAAATAGGACACAATGCGTTCCGTCCCTCCGTAAAACCTGGGCGGCACACGTTCCCAGAGCGGGGCGATTTGAGCGATTTTCATGGAAGCGTTCCTTTATTGTCGCTGAGTCGAGTTGTGAGATTTATCGGGGCTGATTCATACCGCGCACGTGGAGGTGTCGCGCGAGAGCAGCTCTCAGACACACGTTTCGAGGATATCCACTTGGAAGGCAAATGACTGCCACAGGTCTCGCGACGCGCACGAAAACAGCGCCATCCCTCTCCCCGAAGTCGGCTGCTCGTTTAGCCAGGTCTGTATGCGGACGACCTCCGCTTCGAACGCCTTGCGGTCGTCCTCCTTCAACGGGGCCCTTGTCTCTTTGACCAGGTCCTCGAAAGCCATGCGATACGAGCGTTTGATCTGACCTCCAGGATCGAGATCGAGATACGTACTGAGCACTCGCCCGCCCTGTGCCTCAAATCTGGTCAGTCGTTCGACGTCCTCGGGAGTCACCATGCGGCAGCCACCTCAGCAGAGTTCACGCGGCCTTCGCCAGTTTGTCGAACACATTCCGTTGAGCTTCGCTAATCCGAATCGGTTCGCCGTCCCGCAGTCTGACGAGGCTAATGTGGTCTGGATCCACCGGATCGGGGCGTACGGTCACCACATACGATGGGTTGATGTAGACAGTCGTCGCCGTCACGGCGTCCTTCAGAGGGATAATCATCCTCTACCTCCTCCCTTGGGGCGGCGGCAAGGCCGCTGAGCTTAAACGAATGATCTTGCGCCTGCTGGCGCCAGCCTTGGGCACGCGAATTACCAGCACCCCATGTTCCAGCGACGTCCGGATGTTGTCGACATCGATCTGATCGGGAAAGTCGAAGATTCGTGACGTCGGCCGTACCGACTGCTCCCGTTGGATATACCTTCGGGAGCCGGATGACTCCTCACGAGGTTCGGTTGCAACCGTGAGGCTGTAACTGTCGGCTTCGATGACAATCTCCTCGGGTTTGAGACCCGGCACCTGAACTTCCAGCACATAGGCCTCACCGCCAGGAGTCTCATAGAGGTTCGCTGTGAGTTGCGAGGCAGACAGCGTGCCGTCTATTGTCGCTTGGGCTTCTTGCGTCATATGGTTGGTCCTCCTTCGAGTTCGCACACATCAGATTCGTCCCTCTCCCTTGTTCGCGAGCGCTTCACGAGGGAGGCCTGGCGACATCGGAGACTTTGTTTTCGTCGTCGACCAATAAGACGATGGGTGCCCCCTCTCCGGCCTTCGACAGCTTCTCTTGCACGTACGGACGTACCTCGAACACCTGTTCCTTACCGTCTGGCGTTTTCACCATGATCCAACCCGGAGATCGCACCACGGTCCCTTCCACCCGACGGTAAGGAGCTTTGGGCGGTGATTTTTTCCACTCGCCCGTCTTGCGCTGAAGCACTTCTTCGCTTCCAAATGTGGCATCAATAATCTTATTCGCTTCGTCCGTGAGGAACACGGCAGGGACGTTGATGGGGATGGCACCGACCTTGGCACGCGCTAACGGTCGTACGTGAAAGGCTTCCTCTTTGCCTTCGTCCGTCCGAATCACCGCCCACTCCTGGCCGACGGGCAGCGGTTGAGCCAGCTGACCCCTTATGATGCGGTGCCACATGCCTTGGGCGGCCGGATGGTAATCCACCACCATATTCTGGTCGTTGACCACGATCTGCAGCTGCTGTCCTTTCTGCAAGGGAGGAAACCCTTTGTCTTTCGCCTCCTTCAAGGACAGGACGCGGGGCATCAGTTCACCGGTATTGACCTTCACCACGTCGCCGGTCACCGACTCCACCGTGCCGGTGAGGATCCGATGGCCCGGCCACAGCACGCGGTACTCGGCCGTATCCTGCCCTTGTGTCACGGTGATCCCGTGCATGGGAGCACTCGTCTTGGCCACCGAAGCTGGTTCTTCCGCAAACAGAAAAGGAACCATCAAAAGCATCACCACGCCGTTCCAGAGCCACATCATGGCGCTCAACCGCGCGGCTGTAGTAGTCAACCTCATGACGCCCTCCTTTACTTCAACGTCCACCAGAGTTAGAACCGCAACTGCGCACCGATACTGCCGGCGGCGGCGAGCTTCCGCGCGGCGTCCTCTTGTACCGGCTCGATTTTTCCGCCCCAATCGACGACCCGTTGCGCGCTCGCGTCGATGAGATCTTTTACCTGGGACAATGTTCCCCCGCAGAACGGGCACGCCTGACAATAGTCCGTACAGAGGGCACCACAGGAGTGACATCGGCCTCCCGTTTTCTGAAATCCATCCACATAGATGAGCCGCCAAATTCGCTCCTCCTGCAGCGCCAGAAGCGTCGCATCCAGGCCTGTCACCGCCCGGTTCTTCGCTGGCGCATCCCTCAGCAGCCTGTCGACGAGTTGCCGTTCACTTTCTCGCTCGACCTGCGCCATGACCTCTTGGGTGGCCTGCAACACCAGCGCGGCCGAGGCGATGAAGGGGAGGGCAATCCGGGAGACGACGCGTGTTCGGAGCCGCTTTGGGAGGACTCGTTCAAACTCTACAGTGACCTCTTCGGTTCCGGCCAGGACCAGGCGATCGAAGGCGTATTGCATGACCAAGTGGTCAAGGAGTTCCGCCGCATGTTTAAGATGCCAGAGCGCATGCACCTCTTTTTTCCGTTGGAACTGTTTCTGGGACAAGAGATGGTCTGTCCCCGTCGACGTCAGCGAGCGGACTTTGGCGGGCGCGAAGGCGTCGACGTGCTCCTCGATTTCGCCCATATAGACCGTGAACAGGCGCGAGCGACCATGTTCGGTGAGGACAACCCCGTACCGTTCATGCTCGTCGAGCGCTTCCAGCAGCGGCCGAAGATATGCCGACTCCTCCCAGTGAGCGTCGTCCCGTAAACGGACTTGAAGCCCGCGAAGCCAGCAAAAATCCTCGGAAGTGTCGCAGAAGATGGCGAGACTTTTCTCCCTGGCGAAATGAGTCTCCACGACCTGCTGCACTCGCTCCGCGTCCTGCGCAAACCGTTTCCGGAGTGGTTTCTCCTTCAGCTGTCCTTCGATGGACCGCAACATTTGATACAGGACCGCCTCGAAGCTGCGACGGGTATTTGCCGGCCGCGAAGGATCGGTGGAGAGGTACACGCTGAGAGTTGGACTCCCAGGCTTCGGCTCTCGCTTCATCAATTGCTCAAGATCTCGAATTGCAATCATGTGGACTCCCTCCTCACCTCCGCCCGAGGTACGCGCGTCCGTATCCTCCCTCTCCCCGCATCAAAATAGACTGCACCAGCTCATCACGAAGTCTGAGTTCCTCCTTGAGCCGCTGAGGCCGATCCAGGGTCCACCAGCGCAGCGACTGCGCCCAACGAAGCGTCGGAGGCGGGACGTTGCGGCGTGGCGCCGGATGATGAAAATCATAGCCGGCAAGCGCCGTCAGGAACTGAATAATGAATCGGGCATATTGATACCCGAACGGCTCCGCAATGACTCCCGCATCAGCTGCTGTGTGTTCATTGATGGGAATCCTTGCCATAGGTTTCTCCTCGACAGCCGCATCATGTCTTCACGTGCGGGATAGGGACCTCCTGCATTTTGTGATGTATCTGCTTTTCCTGTGCCTCATCACGGCGACGCTGCAGCGCAAGATCGGTCATGGTCAAAGTGATCTCCGTCACACTGTTCCCATCCCGAAAATACTCACGCTCGAGCAGCGTAATCTTGGTCCTCTCGTCCTGCCAAAGGGTGCGTCTCCTGTGCAGATCGTTCGATTCAAAATCCACTTCCTCGAGGCGATCCGTTAACGGTTCACCATACTCTTCCCTCAGGCGCTCCAGCAGTCCCGACGCGCCGTGCTGCAAACGATCGGGACGATACCGGATTTCTATCTCATAGAGGGTGTTCTCATGGAACCGATACACTACGCGCTGGACATAGCGATCCGACGGAGTCTGAATCAGTGATACGGTGGCGAAATTCGTACGTTTGGTCACGGCAATATCGGGCTTGAGCCGTAGCACTTCGTTCAACGCCATTCCCAGCTTCACCTGCTGAAAGACACGCGGCAGCACCCGCGGCTGGATCTGATCCCCCGCAATCCCCAACTGAGCCACCCCCAGCAGGAGAAGGCAGATCATCAGGCTCGCTCTCCTTCCCGCGTTAGGCGTCGTACTCGTCGTCGTCAGTGTTTTCACTCCTCGGTCCTCCGGATCACAAAGCCTTCTGTGCCTGATCGATGCCGCTTCGCGAGCACGTCCGGCTACGCGGCGACTTTGACCTCAATCGCTCGAGGCTTGGCTTTTTCGGACTTCGGCACATGGACCCTCAGCACGCCGTCTTTGAACTCGGCCATGACCTTGGTCTCGTCTGCATCGTCCGGCAAGGTGAACGTTCTGACGAATCGTCCGTAGGGCCGCTCCGTGCGGTGATACTTCTTGCCCTGTTCTTCGCCTTCCTTCTTGCGTTCGCCCTGGATGGTGAGCACGCCGTCTTGCACCATGACCTTCACGTCTTCTTTCTTCACTTCTGGGAGTTCGGCCTTGATGAGATACTCCTTGTCGTCCTCGACGATATCGACGGCAGGAGCCCAATCCGTGACGGCCATCATCTCCTTTCCGTCACCGTTGTCTCGCTCTGCCGGCAGCCGACCGATCAAGCGTGCAAAGCGCTCGGTCATTTCTTCTAGCTCTCGAGATGGCACCATGCGCATCAAGTTCATCATGACCTCCCTGCTGTTGTTCGTGGCGTATCGCCGATAGCAGTCGCCTTGAGTGTATGGTCAACGCGCTCAGGCCCCTTGTAACGCTCCTACCGGTTCCTGCTTGGGCACAGTCTGGATGGTCAGACCACGACGCCCATGATCGACGAGGATCTGTTGACCGGGGTGAACTTCTCTCGCGATAATTTTCTCGGACAGCGGCTCGAGGACA
>DATELB010000017.1:0-2678 GCA_035277085.1 Nitrospira sp.
CCGAGCGATCTGGTCGCCGTGAGAAACGCGCAGCTGCTCTTCGAGATCGGACTCGGACTCGAGGTGTGGGTCGCCGGACTCGTCAAGAGCGCGGGACGTCCTTCTCTCACAATCGTGACCACCTCGAAAGGCATCGGCCTCATCTCGGACGGCCATGAGACCGATCCCGCCCATGCAGACCACGGGCGCGGAAATCCGCACATCTGGATGGACCCGGAGAACGTGGCCACAATGATGCGCCATGTGACCGAAGCCCTCGTTCAGGCGGATCCCGCGCATGCCGAGGAGTTCCGGCACAACCAGGCCACCTATCTGAAGCGGTTGGATCAGCTTCGCACGGAGTTGAATGATCGTCTCGCCAAAGTGACCGACAGACGTTTCATCGCCCACCATCCGGCCTGGCCGTATTTTGCAAGGCGATTCGGTTTTGAGATTGTCGGCATTATTCAAGCACAATCGGCCAGCGAACCGTCGGCCGTGCACCTTCAGGCATTGATTGCGACGATCAAAACACAGCGCGTGAAAGCCGTAGTCTCCGAGATCCAGCTGAGCCAGCGGCTGCCCGAGCTCTTGGCGAGGGAAACCGGCACGCGCGTGGTAGTGTTGACGACGCTGCCGGGTGGCTTGCCCCGGACCGACACGTATCTCGACATGCTTCGTTATAATGTGCTCCAATTGGCCGACGCGCTGGAAGCCTCCTAGTCCCGCCTTCCAATAGGCGTCGGCGCCATTGGCCGAAAGGATGCCCGTCAGTGTCCTCTTTCCGACAGCCGATTATTCGTTTCGACCACGCTTCCTTCGGGTTCCCGGGCGTGATTGCGCTCAAGGATCTCACGCTGACGATTGGAGCCGGAGAATTCATCGGAGTCATCGGCCCGAACGGATCGGGCAAAACCACGCTGTGCAAAGCGGTGTTGGGATTGATGGCTCCGATGGAAGGACATCTCCATATTTTTGATTGTGCGTGCGATGAACTGCGTTGCCATCACAGGGCGAAGATCGGTTATCTCCCCCAAAAGGGCGTCGTGGACCGCAATTTTCCGGTCACGGTACTCGAAACGGTGACCATGGGACGCTACGGAGCCATGGGACTGTTCAGACGTCCCGGAAAAGCCGATCGAAACATTGCCATGGAAGCGCTCACGCACGTCGGAATGGAAAGGCACAAAGACACCGCCTTGGGGCAACTCTCAGGCGGACAACAGCAGCGCGTCTTCATTGCCCGCGCACTGGCTCAGCAGCCCCACGTATTGCTCCTTGACGAGCCGACCACCGGCCTTGATATCACGACTCAACACAACGTCATCGAATTGGTCGAACATCTTCACCAGGAATTAGGCCTCACTGTCGTCCTCGTGACCCATGACATCAACATGATCCGCACGAGGGTGGATCGCTTGGTGTTGTTGAAAACACGGCTCTACGCAGCCGGTCCGCCGGCCGAGGTGCTCAAGGCCGAGATTCTTCGAGAAGTGTATGGGAAAGACCTTGTGATTACGGAAAAAGATCTGATCATCGTCGAGGACTACCACCACCATCATTAGGAGTGCCTGTGCTGGATCTCCTGACCTACGACTTCATGCAGCGTTCGCTGCTGGCTGCCGCCATGGTGGGAGGGCTCTGCTCGCTGATCGGCGTCTTCGTCGTCTTGCGCGGGTTGGCATTCGTCGGAGCCGGCACGGCGCACGCGGCCTTTGCCGGTGTAGCGTTGGCTTACCTCATGGGCTGGCCGCCCTTGCTGCTTGCGATTGTGTTCGGACTGATCACGGTGTGGATAACGGGATGGGTCGAAGAGAAGGGTACGATGAAGCTCGACGTTTCGATCGGAATTCTTTATACCACAACCATGGCGCTCGCCATCCTCTTCATCGGGCTGATGAAGACATACAATGCTGAAGTCTATGGCTACCTGTTCGGCAACGTTTTGTCGGTGACGCCGGAGGAGCTTCGGATCGTCGGCGCATTGACCATAGGCGTGATTGGATGTATTTTTCTGTTTTCGAAGGAACTCTATTTCATTGCATTCGACCAGGAGATGGCTGAAGCCTCAGGGGTACCGGCAAGGCGAATGTTCTTTCTCCTGCTCACCCTGGTGGCCTTGACGGTGGTGGTGTCCTTAAAGACCGTTGGAGCGATTCTCGTCTTCGCGATGGTGCTCATCCCTGCTTCCACGGCCTATCAGTTGACGCACAGTCTTTCAACCTTGACGTGGTACTCACTGATCATCGGGATCGCCTGCTCTGTCTCCGGTGTCCTACTGTCCGCCCTCTGGGACGTTCCCTCGGGGCCCGCGATTGTTCTGCTCTCTACGATGGTCTTTTTCACCTCGATCATGTTTTCGCCCAAGCGATCCCCTCGCTCTCTTGCCGTGACTTAAGACGTTCGGATTCACACCGCACCGCGTGACCAGTCGCGGTCATCTCGCCCGGACAAAATGTCTCACCGGCAGATGCCTATATCAGCCGCAACAGGGGTAAAAGAGTGTTGATTTTGCGGCGCTATCGAGAGATAAGGGAGTACCTAAGTTCTAATTCCATAATAGGAGGGCTGTTTATGCGTGCTGTCACCCGCCGTGGTTGGTACATGAGTTTGTTGTTGGTCGCTGCGCTGCTGGTCGGTCTCAGCGCCGCCGAGGTCCAAGCGCAAGACACCGCGATGAAAGACGGTGGAACCGAGCC
>DATELB010000018.1:0-11429 GCA_035277085.1 Nitrospira sp.
CAGCGAGTATGGCATGGGATGGCGTCGGGCAAGATGTTCTTGGGTATTATGTGCACTACGGGGCACAGTCGCCGAACGTGCGAGGTTCCTGCGCATATTCACAAAGTGCCTACTACTCGCTCGCATCGCTTGCAAATGCCACGGCACCCACCGCCACCATTTCCGGTCTATCGACCGAGACGACGTATTATTTCGCTGTCAGCGCGTTCGACGGTACGCTTGAAAGTCAGTGCTCCAACGAAATTTCCAAGGCGAGGCAGTAGCGCCCTGTGGCCAGTTGACCCGCTCAACCGACCGTACGTTCAACGAGTCATTAAGACCTGATACTATCCGGCTCGCTTGCACAAATCTGCACGCCCTTCCTTCTCGCTATACGTCGGATTCTTGATCTTGGATTGGGCCTGGACTGAGTCTTTAGAAGAAAGACCCAGTCCCTGCTCCTAGTCATTTACTTCTTTTTCCTGTACTCGAGATGGACCGCGTTAAAAGCATTGCCCGCCTGATTTCCTACGGCTGTTCCTTTGACGGCTTCGAGCAGAACGTACATGCCGTCGTGGCCGACCGCGTTCATCGCAATCGCCCCGGTGCCATGGGTGGCCGTAATGTTGAACAAGCCGTAGTAGTTTACGTTCGAGCTATTGTCGTCATGAAACTCGCTCAAGAAAGACCGGCTGAATGGGGTCTTTCTCGAGACGCCGGTGGCCGGATTGACCACCTGCGAAACAACACAGCCCAAGGTATTTTTACACTGGTAGTTGTCGTTTCCGGTAAACGTATCGACCACCGTCAATTCCCCGTGGCTCAGATACTTGCCATCCAGGGCCATCACTTCTCCCGTTGTGCTATTCCATTGCACACCAAGGAAGTATCGGTTGCCGAGATGTGATTGCAAGAAATCTGGGTTGCTGGCTGGAGCCAACGCCTGATCAGGCCGCAAGAGACCGATGGACCCGCCATTCCCATTGCCGTCATCGCGAATCTGCAACCCGCTCGAGGAGTTGCTCACGCTCGCTCCCACCGCGGAATGAATGATCCCATTGGTGCACGAATACTGGTCGTTCAGCGTGGTACCATTGAAGGTTGGCACAAACGTAACGTACCGCAAGTTGAAGGCAACGTTATTGCCACTGACGCTCATATCGTCGCGGCCAGACCCGTTATCCACCGGAAACCAGCCGGCCTGCTTCTGCGTATTCGAGGGCAAGCGGACGAAGTTGTAGTTCGCGCCCTGGATCGGACAGGCTCCCTGCACGATCGCCATCGTCGGGAGGGACACGGCTTTGAGCGGATCATTGAGGTCGGTCCACCAGAACACGATGACGTTGTCCGCGATTTTGATGGCATAGCCTCGGCACTCTGTTGTCCCCGTGCAACGCAATTCGTCAAACCCAGAGTTGAGTGTCCGATATGTGCCGGTATAGGTAATCGAGCCGACGGTGATGACAAAGGTTGTGTGGCCCGACCCATCGGTCGTCAGCGTCACGATCGTATCGTTTGGCGTCCGATACTGCTCGCTGTTCACCGGGCAACCGTTGTTGCTGGCCGGTCCGGCCAGAGTGGGACATTGATCGCTCGAGTCGGGAACACTGTCACCGTCGCTGTCGGTTGTACTTACCGGGCAGCCTTGATTGCTGACCGGCCCCGCGACCGTATCACAGGCGTCGTCGTCATCGGGCACCCCATCGTTATCCGTATCGACCGGACAGCCATCGCTCGTCCCCGGCGCCGGGATATACGGACAGTGATCGGTCGTATCCGATACGCCATCGCCGTCCGCATCGGTGGGACTGACCGGGCAGCCCTCATTCGCGACCGAGCCGGGAACGAGGAGACACTTATCCGCCGAGTCGGGGGTGCCATCGCCATCGGCATCGTTTGCACTCATCGGGCAACCCTGATTGCTCGTTGGACCCGGCTGAAAAACGCACTGATCCGTCGTATCGGGTGTCCCATCCCCATCCGCATCGGTCCCGGTCACGGGACAGCCGCCATTCGTCGATGGTCCGGCGACCAAGGGGCACTGATCACTGGAATTTGGGGTCCCGTCGCCATCGGCATCATTCGCACTGACCGGGCAGCCACCATTGGATACGGGCCCGGCTACTGTAGGACAAAGGTCCGTACTGTCTTGAACGCTGTCTCCATCTTGATCGGTGCTGTTATTTGCGACCGTAGTCGGCGTTGTGGTGACGGTCGCTGCGGGAGAGTTGTCTGAGCCACCGGAGCACGCAGCGAACAGCCCAGCGATGATGCAAATTATTGCGGCCTCACTCCACTGACTCATGCGACACATAACCCCTCCTGAATCGGTGTTGATTTAGGTTTCACAGGCTTGGCCTTGAAAATAAGATAGAGCGAGACCGGCGGAACGCCTATCCCGCAAAAGAATTAGGCAGGGAACCGAAAAAGAGGTGAGGCACTATCGCCGCAGGCACATATCCAGTCGTTACGAGATTGAAGGCCGCTCCACATACCACCGCATCTGGTACCGTCGGCATTGCCAAGGAAAGTAGCCTAGTAATCGGCGTAGACAATCTCTCCATGCGGACGCATGGACTCGGTGGCAATCCAGTGACGGACAGGAAGGCAGGGCTGACGGCACCGCTAGACGGGAAAGATCGGATCGTAGTGTATGGAGAGGAGGTACGGCCTTAAAGGGGACCCGTTCTGTGGTGTTCGCAAGCCGGACGGTCCACGTCCATCATGTCGACGTTGATCGTCGCTGGGTAGAATTGTCCGAACTGATTCCTCACCCACCCCTTGTTGGCATGAACTTCCTTGATTAAGACCGGTTGTGCCACATACTTCGGACAGATAGGTGAAATCACCACGAACTGGTGGGGGGGAGGTCTTCCTCGCTCCAGTAACAATTGTCCACTTGTACCTGGACCTCTTCGTTACCGAGAAACACCCGGGCAGGCACCTCCGAGCCACACGTGAGATTTCCATTCCTCACCAATGTCAGAAACAAGGTGATCGCATTCATGTGTTACTCTTTGGCCACATGGTGATCGGACAATACGTGAGCAAATAGGATGGCCAGGCCATCTCCTGGCGGTATTCCTGGCATGGCCTGGCGCCCGCAGTACATCATGCTTAGAAGTGGAACGCGAGTCCGCCTACAACGTGATTGATTAAGTAGGTCCCGTTCAAGCCGGCGGTGGGGCCACCGACCACCTGATTCTGGTCAAATTTTAAATCCACATAATTGAATTTGTATTCGGCAAACAGCGCGAGGTGCTCATTGAAAAAGTATTTTATTCCCGCGAGCGCATTGAGGCCCGCCCGGGCGTTGTCCGTCGCTCGGCCAAATTGATTCGAGGTTTCGGCGAAGAACAGACCCAACCCCACTCCTCCATACACCTGCATCGGACAGCGCGCGTTGTCATGAAGGGCTGAATAGTCGTCCGCATTCCAGTACGACGCATCCCGGGAATCGGCTCTTCGGTCATCCCGGCGGTCGCGGCAGCCGAGCTTCGTCCTTCCGATCACATTGAATGCGAGGGTGGTCAGACGCAGATGGCTGCCGGGCAGCCCTCCGCTTTCCCGGATGTGAGGCGTCGAGTTGAAGCCTTCGACTTCCAGACCCAGCCAGTTCAGACGCCCGGGATGGAAGTATCCCATCTTGATACCGTATACAACGGAATTGGCAAGACTGGGATCGTCAATCGAAGCCCCCAGAGCGCTGCCGCGGCCATCCATGCCCGTTGTCGTGCTGCCGAACGTCATGCCCCCGTAACCTGCCACGTACGTTTCGCCATGATGCCGATGGTTGTCGCGATAGCGCATCGCTCGTTCCTGTTCAGCCAGGCGTTGCTGTTCCAGCCGTTGTTGCTCTGCAATCGCCTGATCCGTGCGCGGCGTCGTGCTCTTTGGGCCAGTTTCCGGCGTCCCAGGCTCGGTTGTTCTCGGCTGTGGTTCGGTTGTTCCCAGTTGGCTCGGATCAAGCCGTGGATCCACCGTTCCCTGCGCCCCCACCTGAAGCGCGTTGCAGACGACCGCCGTGCCGATACCTGCAATCATGAGTGAGAGTCTTATGCTCGTCGTCAACGACATCATGCGTATCTCCTTTTTTTTGGAAGGTTGCACTTCTCTTTGTGCAAGAGCGGTTCCGCTCGAAACGCTGAGTCAACAACCTTGCTTGCACCGGCTGCAATTAGGGTTCAAGGCATAGAACGACCAGAAACGCCTGAGTGATTTCCCAGGGTCGAGGCCGCGGCGTGAATGAATGAGTGTCCGACTGAAGACCTTTTATCCCGGCGCAGAGGAGCAACGGGAGAAGCGCTGTGTCGCAGTGGCGAATATTGCAGTATTTTCCGCGCGAGGCTATGAGTGAAGGTGGAGCAGGGTCAACCGCTTGTCGTGAAGGTAGAGGTGCGGAGGGTGGCGATGATCTCTTGAATTGAGGCTTATCTGTTTCCGGCCTGCTTCTGTACGATTTCCTGCAGTCGCTGCCGGTCATTCAATTCCATCTGCAGAAACTCCATGCCGAATTCCTGGGCGTTCGCCCATTTAATCGCCGCTTGGGTCACGTAGATAGGGTTCTCATGTCCCGGCACGTCGATCAGGACGCCTACGAAATCATCTTTCTTCACGGCGAGACTGCTTTGGGCCCGGCAACCCGTTAAAGAAATATCCAGAATGACGCCTTGGGCTCGTGACGAACCTCCGGAGATCGAAGCAGACAGTTCAACCGCGATACGGCCATATCGGCGCAGTCTCATTGGAATTTATGGCGGCTTAACAATCGCCGCCAGCCTCATTCGTTCACTCATCACGCTGAACGTCGTCGGAACCCTGCCCCAGTGTGCAAGGCACACCCGGCCTTTAACGGGCTTTCGCCTGGCATCCTTCGAGCGTGCGCAAGGCGCTATCTGCGGCCAGTTGGCGCATGAGTTGATTCAAGCGTTGTTCGTCATGCAATTCCATCTGCGTAAACTCTATGCCGAATTCTTGACCCTTTGACCACCGGACGACAGCGCGCATGACCTGGATGGGAGCCTCATATCGAGGAACATCGATCAGCACCCGTAAACATTCACCGATGCTGGATGGAGTGTCGCTGCGGGCTCGGCAGCCGCACGATGAAAGATCAAGAATCACAGCGGGCGCCCGTACCCGTTCTCCTGAAAATGACCCGCAGTATTCGACGCGATACCGAGGATGTTTCCGTGACTTCATCCGGGTCTCCTTGGTGCATTGCTGTTGTTCGTCCTGTGCCCATCCCAGGTTGCTGCTTCCCATGGAGCATGAATCGATCCCATGCTCATAGAGGCGCGAGCATCGGCTCCAGGGCAAACTCGGCAATAATCGTCGTGCCTCGCCCTTTTTGGGAACGTACGTGCAACTTTCCGCCGAGCCTTCGTGCCCGAGTTTCCATATGGAAAAGACCATACCCGCGCGATTGCGTCTCGGTTGAGCTAAAACCAATGCCGTCATCCAATATGGCCAAACACACCCGTGCTTTTGACTGATGCAATTTCACCGTCGCACGTGTCGCTTGCGCATGACGGATGCAGTTGTTCAACGCTTCTCTCGTGATCGTGAGCACTTCACGTTTCTCTTCCTGTGTCAGAAGATTGAGCGCGTGGGATTCAATATATAGCTCGATCTGGAGCCCTCCGAGCGCCTCATAGGCGTTGATCATCGAGTAGAACTCCGACATCAGGTCAGACTCTTGGGCTTCTGCTTCTTCCAACCCCCGGATAAGCTTCCTGGTGTCATGGATCACTTTATTCAACGTCGCGATCGATTCATCCCAAACACATTGCGCGTCTGAGGAGCCGCTCGTGCATGTATGACGATGGGCATGAAGGTTCAGACTCATCGTAAACAGCGGCCGCAACACATCGTCGTGGAGTGTACGTCCGGTCCGGGCTCGATCTTGCAGCAACGCAGCGACGCGGGCCTGAAACCCCTCCATCACACGCGACATATGGTTTTCCGTGACATCACCCGCGAGATGATGGAGCAATTGGTTGGCGGCTGAATGGCCCGCGCAAGGCGACGCCCGCTTGCTGCTCGACGCCTTTTCGGCGTCCGGAAGGAATCCATCGATAATTTGGAATCGAAACTGGTTTCTCATCGTTTCGCGCTCTTTCGATGAGACGTCACAGACGCGCCGAGAGACTTGTACTCCACTCCGCGATGATCTTCACCTGGCGGAATGGCCAGGTGACTGTTGTGTAGAAATTGTTGCATTTCGTCTCCACTGGAAGGTCGATGTCACGCCAACAGAAGGAGGCGGTATGCCGCTGATGGAGGAAACGCGTCGGGTCGTATTTTGCGAACACGGGCTACACGTGAGAACGCTGGTCACCAAAGAGGATCTGAGCGCTTCATACCGCTTGCGGCACCAGGTGTTTGCCGAGCGCCTTCAATGGGTCGACAAGAGTGACGACGGGATTGAGGTGGATTCATACGACGCCTTTGCAACGTCCGTCGGGCTCTTCGACCACGCAGAAACGCTCAGAGGTGTTTTCCGTATGGTGACTCCCCCGGCTCCATTTATGCTCGAAAGCGAGTTCAGGCGGTGCCTCTTGCCGGATTGCGAAGTTCGGAGGGAGCGCGACACTGCGGAGATCACTAGGTTGGCGATTGACCCCACTCTCACCGACCGAGGATTATCGATCCGCTTGATGCAGGTGCTGTTCAAAGGGGTCTATCAATGGTCGATGCAGAACGAGATCCGCTTTCTCTATATGGTGGTAGAAAAGCGATTTTTGCGGGTGCTTCGCGGGATGGGATTTACGTGCGAACCGGTCAGCCCGGCCGTCTCTCTTCCGCCGGCCGGAGCGCTTTCGATCGCTGCTGTTCTGGACTGGAAACAATTTCATGATACGTGTCCGATGAAACAGCCGGCGTTTTTTCGTTGGATGCATGCCATCGATGGCTCTCTGTCATTCGAGAAAAGTGTGTTCCTTGCACGAGATCCCAAGTGTGCACTTCAAGAGGAAGACGCCGGCGAGTTGGTGGCTGCCTGAGAAGGGAGAGACGCCTACTCGTCGGAGAGCAGACCTTGTTCTATCGCACACGCAACCGCTTGTGTCCGGGAGCTGACGTCCAGCTTCACAAAAATGCCTTCCACGTGGAAGCGCACAGTACGTTCACTGACCCCCAGAATGCGGGAGATTTCCCAGTTGGTCTTGCCTTGTTTCATCCACATCAGCACTGAGGTTTCACGGCGAGACAGCCCCTTCACCCGATTGGGAAGCGGCGTATGAATATTGGCAATCAGCACGCGATGGAGATACGGTATCAGATACTCGACCAGGCCCTTATACCGGTGCACGTCATCCGGATCACCTCCGGCGAATGAAAAAAAACTCGCAAACCTTCGACTGTGTTCCAATAGGCCTGTCGTCATTCCGTTCGTCAGGCCGTAGGAACGCGCTTCTTCAATGAATTCGCATTGCCTTGGTGTACTCGTCTTCTTGTAGGTCTGCTCCCATGTTTGCGTTTTGAAGGAAGACAACAGTGCTTGTAACACGGGGTCGACCGTCGCATATTGCCGCGTCCCATAGGTGTACAGCCAGTCGTTCGAATAGCTGACATTAATCACGCTGTTGAATTCCTTAAATCCGCCTTTCGTATCTAATTGAGCGACGCCACCGATGACTCGAGGACAAGCCACGGCTCTCTGCAAGAGTTGGAGCAGGTAGTGGACGTCGTCTCCGGTTGTGGCTTCGGCCGCGAAATGTAGGATTTCGAGCACACGCTGCATTTCGGATTTTGTCAGGTTCTGAAAGAGCTCTGATGGAAACGTACGACGTGGAATTCCAAGCGGAGACAGCGGTTTCTGCCGTGACTCGGACAGGCTGGTCCCATGTCCGCCGCTTTTCTTCGATTTGATGAAGGGAAAGGCTCCATGCAGGGTGTCTTCCGAAATGGAGTGATCTTGCTTGGCCAGTTCAGCCATGGCACTCCTCTGAGAGTGTGAGACGGCACCTGCTGAGATGATTGTCTAGTAGCGTAATGGTTGCAAATTGTCAACGACAGCCCGTTCGTTTTCTTTTCGTCTACCGGAAGCGACGACGAATCTCAGTTCTTTCTCTTCCAAAGCGCGTAAGACATGACTTACACGTATGCGCTGGGGCCAAGACCCCTGTGTTGGTATACTCTCGAGCACGTAGCAGAATTGACGCCGTCTGGGGCGCACGATGAAACCTTGGCTTCACGCTGTGATGTGGACTTCGCTTGCGGTCGTCGGATGCACGCAGGCCGTCTTTCCCCCTGATGTCGCCGATGGAATCGACCCTGCCTTTGACTTTGCCCGCTGGCATGCAGCGCCGACCCTGACACCTCCGGCAAAAATTCAACTGGGGGGCCGCATCCTAGAAACGCAGACGATCGGAGATACCGTCACGATCGTTGTGGCTGAGCTTACCGTCGTCCGCTTTCCCGCCTATGGCCCGAAGCAGGGAAAGAGCAAGGGCACCTTCGTGATTACGTACCGGGGCAAAATTGAGCGGCCGTTTCTTCACCCGGGAAATCGAATCATGGTCGTCGGAATGACGAGTGGATCCAGGCTCGTCGCCGTCGACGACGTCATGCGCAGCCTCCCATCGGTTGACGCCCGCTGCCTGCACATTTGGAAAACCGGAGACGTGGACATCTCGGATTTCATGTCCAGCGGAGCCGGCTACGGGGTCTTGGAGGAAGAAACCTTGTGCGTATCCTCTTAGAAATCTGCATGAGCCCCGGCCATATGGCGTGAACATCCCCTCGGCACCAGCATGACCGTCTTACCGATATGCATGATGGCTCTTCCTGTCGGGCGAGTGAGGTCCTCCAAGACCTGGCGTCCCACGGGATGACCACGGCAGGCCATTCGGCTAAATCCATCATAGATGTGCGTACTTGCGTTCTACGTCGCCAAAGAACGATGGTGGTTCGATCGAAGGCAGCTCCCATAATCGCACAGGCTCGTAGGCCCTTGCTGATAGACAACCCAGGCGTTTAATCTATATTTCGCTGGGAAATCCACGCCGTAGGTGCGCCATGCCCCAAAAGAACGATATTCTCAAGCTGTACGGTCAGTACAGCGTCGCACTCGCCCAGCGATTGAAAGAAGGGGGGCGGATAAATGGTGAAGAGCAGATGTTCATCGAGAACCATCTCCTCATTGTGCAACTAGCCTTAGCCATGTCGAAGACTGCCCGATCAAATAGGCCGGTGCCCGTGCGTGGTGACTGATGAAAGAAGCACTTGTGGTGGATGACCATCCGATCGTGCGCGACAGCATTAAGGAATTGCTTCAACGCGCATTTCCATCGGTGACCGTGAAAGATTCCTCCGGCGGGAACGGACTGCTCGAAGAGGTCTGCGGAACGCCATGGGCGTTTGTCGTGCTCGATATCAACCTGCCGGGACAGAACGGGCTCGACATCATCAAGCAGACCAAAGGCCGTCGCCCGGACATTCCCATCATCGTGTTCAGCCTGTATTCCGAACGACAGTACGCCGCCCGCGCGCTCCGGGCCGGGGCCGTCGCCTACCTCTCGAAGGAACGCCCGCCTCGCGATCTAATCGACATGGTCAAGACAACCCTCGAAGGAGGGGCCGTCAAAAAACCGCGGGAGCTGATGGTGTCGCAACCGGTGCTTTCCGACCGGGAAGTTCAGGTGCTCGCGCTGTTCGTGAGGGGATTGAGCCGGAAGGAGATTTCCAAGGAACTGAACATCAACGAAAAGACCGTCAGCACCTACAGGGCGAGACTTCTGCACAAGCTCGGCGTGCGCAATCTTGTCGAACTCATCCGCTATGCGGTCGAAGAAGGTCTCGTCGACTGAACCATGCCACGATAGAACGCGCTGGCTAAGGGCGCCAAATTCACACAATCCGCCTCGTTGTAACGCAGCAGGAGCCTCCTCGCTTGCTCATCGCGGGAATGCCGCCACCGGTTCCAACAACGGACGGCATCGTCGCCGGTCATTCCTTGAACGTCCACCGGCCGTTGGATGCCCAGCCGGCGCTCGACGGCTTTGAGTCCGCCGCGGTACCCCAGCCGCCTTCCGAGCAGACACAGATCCATGTGGGCCTGATCGAGCGGCAAATCGGGGTACTGACCCAACAACATGGGGAGATCGAACGTCGTGCCGCTAAAGGTTACGAGCAAATCATAGTGCCGCAGCGCCTCACCGAGCCGGCATGCGTCCAAGGATTCGCCGCGGACAAAAGACGTCATCCGCCCTCGACCGTAGAGTCCCACGACGGTTATCCGGCCGAACGAGTCGGTCTCGATGTCGAGATACGCGGCCCGCTCACGGAGCCAGTCATAGAGGCGCCAGTGCTCTCGGGCAGGAAACGCGACGCCGAAATAACGGGAGTCGCCATCGGTATACCGCTTGATAGCGGCGGCGACCTGCTTGTCGTAGGACGCCTTGCGCACCGCACCGATCCGATCCACGGACGGCCTGGAGAGAAAATCCGACCAGCTCAGCAGGCCTTGACGCCAGAAGCGCCGTTCCGTCGCGGAGCCGACGCCCGGCAAAAAGCAAAAGGACGACTCGATCATGCGACGTCCTCTGTTCAAAAGGCGCAATGAACGACCTACGCCGGTGTCAGTGCGTTCTCAGCTTGTGGCCGACGGCCTGTGGATGCCCCACCGTGCCATCGGGCGCTTTAGCGCCATCGGGCCAGAGATGAAAAATAATGCCGTCGGTGTTGGCTGCAGACGCGGCGATGTCCTTCGCCTGCGCTTCCGGCACATCCAGCACCTGCACGCGGCCGGTCGCAATCTCGACCTCATGGTCATGATAGTACTTGTTCCACGTCTCGAGCGGCACATGCGCGCGCGTCACCGATTTTGCGACGAAGTATTCGACGCCCGTCAACAATCCGTTCGGATCGGTTGATTCGAACAGCAGACACTGAATGATTTCAGCAGAAATCGGCTTGCAATAATGATGGTAGGGGCCGTGGACCGTCCCGTCTTCATATTTATGGGGCGCCATGACATGAATGGTATAACCTTGGGCAGGCGTCTGTTTCATGGCGCCGGCCGATGACGCGCCCGGTATGTCCACGCATGCGGCCAGGAGCGTTGCTCCCGTCGCTGCCAACAATCCAATGCATCGTGTTCTCATCCTGTCCTCCGTTCACTGTGACATCGAGGGCTATTTGGGCAACTTGCCGACGTCCACTTTGATCGGCGCCCCTGTTAACGCTTTCAAGAACTCGAGCAGGTCCGCCTTTTCTTCCGATGACAGGCCTAACGGCTTCATGAGGGGGCTCAAGTTCGGATTGCTTCCGCCGCCTGCATCGAAGAAGTCGATCACCTCCTCGAGGGTTTTGAAGACACCGTCGTGCATGTAGGGCGCCGTCTCGACGATGCTTCGCAAGGTCGGCGTCTTGAAAGCGCCCTTGTCTTTTTGAGCTCTGGTCACGAGATAGCGGCCGAGATCCTCCTTGAGAGGTCCGACCTGCGG
>DATELB010000019.1:0-7847 GCA_035277085.1 Nitrospira sp.
TACGGGCCGTACGTCCTCTTGTCTCGGCGGGATCTGGACATCGCCGATCGGTGGTTTGCCCGATACGGTGAGGCGGCGGTGTTCGTGAGCCGGCTGTTGCCCGTCGTGCGGACCTTTATTTCGCTGCCCGCCGGCATCGCCCGTATGAACTTTCCCCGGTTCGTCCTGTTCACCTTCATCGGGGCGCTGCCATGGTGTTATGCCCTCGCGTATATCGGTGTCGCGATGGGCGAGCGCTGGGACCAGTTGCGCGAATACTTTCACGAGTTCGACATCGTCATAGGATTGGCCCTCGCGGCGGCCGTGGGATACTTCGTCTGGTCGCATTGGTCGAAACGGGCGGCGACGCCGGACTCGTAGTATTGCCATGCTGAAACTGTTCAATACGCTCATCGGGAAGCCGGACGAGTTCCGGCCCATCGAGCCGAAGCACGTCCGGATGTATCTCTGCGGCGTCACCGTCTACGACTACTGCCACATCGGTCATGCCCGGAGCGCCCTCGTCTTCGATGTCCTGCGCCGCTATCTGGAGTACAGCGGCTACCGCGTCACCTTTGTCAAGAACTTCACCGACGTCGACGACAAGATCATCAAGCGGGCTCATGAACAAGAGGTGTCCTGCGACGTCATCACCAGCCGCTACATCAACGCCTACTATGAGGACATGGGCAAGGTAGGCATCAGAGCTGCCTCCGTCGAACCGAAAGCCACGGCGCATATGCCGGAAATCATTGCTCTCACCGACATGCTGATCAAAAAAGGCCTGGCATATGCCGTCGACGGAGACGTTTACTTCGAGGTCCAGAAATATCAGGAGTATGGGCGGCTCTCCAGGCGCAAGTTGGAAGATTTGCAGGCCGGCGCGCGCGTCGAGGTCGACGAGCGTAAACGGCATCCGATGGATTTTGCCCTGTGGAAGCGGAGCAAGCCCGGAGAACCCTCGTGGCCGAGCCCATGGGGGCCGGGACGCCCCGGATGGCACGTCGAATGTTCCGCGATGTCCATGAAGCACCTCGGACAGACGTTCGACATCCATGGCGGAGGCATGGACCTCATTTTTCCGCATCATGAAAACGAAATCGCGCAATCCTGCGGTGCCACCGGGAAAGAATTCGCCCATTACTGGGTTCACAACGGCTTCGTCCAGATCAACCACGAAAAAATGTCCAAGTCTCTTGGTAACTTCTTTACGATCAGAGAGATTTTCGAGAAATCTGAATGGTCAGAGGACATTACAGGGGAAATGATCCGGTACTTTCTTTTGGCGACTCATTACAGAGGCCCGTTGGATTTTTCTGACAAAGCGATCGAGGAAGCAAAATCGGCGTTAGACGGCTTTTATGATCTGTTCAAGCGCCTTGGAGAGCCAGATACCCGCATGATGGGCGACGGTGAGCTCATGCCCGTGATCGAGAGAACGCGTGCGTTGTTTTCAGAAGCTATGGACGATGATTTGAATACGGCCGAGGCCCTTGCTGCATTCCAGAAGATGAGAGGCGATGTGAACAAACTCGTCGAACGCGGCCTCTCGACACACCAACGCGCTCAGGCCCGAGCGACGTTTATCGAGCTGGGTCAGGTGTTCGGATTATTTGGTCTCGAGCGGTGGCAGTTCAGGAAAGGCCCTACCAAACCTACGGGCCTTGCGGTCACGGTTCAATTGACCGACGATGAAGTAACTCGGCAAGTGGCAGAGCGCAATGAGGCTAGGAGACGAAGGGACTTCTCAAAAGCCGATGAAATCCGGAACTCACTCGCCGCACAGGGCATTATCATCGAAGACCGGCCAGACGGTAGCAGCCGCTGGAAACGATAAGAAGCCTGAGCTGCTGTACGGTCTGCATGCCGTTCGGGAAGCGTTACGCGGCGGCCGGCCGCTACAACGCCTGCTCGTTCAGCGTACTGACCGGCAATTCACAGAGATCATTCAGCAGGCAAAGGCCCGACAGATCCCCGTCCATGTCGAGCCGCCCCCGGCTTTCGACCGCTTCGTTCCCGGCGGCAATCACCAAGGCGTCATCGCCTTCGTCGCGGCCAAAGCCTACAGCAGCACGGCCGACGTTTTGGAATCGGCTCGCCAGAAGGGTGAAGCGCCGTTTCTTGTCATCCTGGACGGAGTCGAAGATCCGCAGAATCTCGGTGCGATCATCCGGACCGCGGAAGCGGCTGGAGCGCACGGCATCTTCGTGCCCGAGCGACGCGCGGCCGGCCTGACGTCGGTTGTCGCGAAAACGTCGGCAGGAGCGCTCGAACACATGTTAGTCGCGCGGGTGATCAATCTCTCGCGGCTGATCGAGGACCTGAAAGAGGCCGGTCTGTGGATCTACGCCGTCGAGCCTTCGGCGCCTCAAGACCTCACCGCCATCGACATGACAGGACCGATCGCATTTGTGTTTGGGGGAGAAGCAGGAGGCATCCGCCCGGGGGTCGCACAAAAGTGCGACGGGCTGATCCGGATCCCGATGAAGGGGAAAGTTGAATCGTTGAACGTTTCAGCTGCAGTCGCGGTCACCCTCTTCGAAGGCGTCCGCCAGCGAAGCCGAGAGGCGGGCGCGCTACCGAAGACGGATCATGTTCCCTTGAATCGCCGTCTTGAGTAATTGCGCTGTATTCGAGACGCGCATTTTCTTCATCATATTGGCCCGGTGCGCTTCGACCGTTTTCACGCTGATTTTCAGCCGCTGCCCGATTTCCTTGTTCTTGAATCCGGCCCAGATCAATTCAAGGATTTCCTGCTCGCGGCTGGTCAATGATTCGGGGCGTTTCTTCCGGGGCGGGGGAGTGAGATCGGCCAGCGAGGCCCGGGATCGCACTCTGGCGAATCGTGCCATGTTTTCTGGATCTCCTTTGATCGCGGATCGGTTGCGCTATACTGCGGCAATGGGGTCATCTGCTCATGCACGTCGGGGAGCCCTTCAGAAATTATAGGAAGTCCTCTAAGTCATGTAAACCAATGCACAATGGCCCTAGTGTATATACTTATTCAATTATACCACGTACGGGTTCGCTGGTACGGCATGGCAGCCTATGATTGACGGATTTTGGTACGGCCTCGTCGCTGTGCTCGGCGCCTTGGTCGGAAGTTTCCTGAACGTGTGTATCTACCGGCTCCCCCGGGGCGAATCCATCGTCTGGCCCGGTTCCCATTGTCCTTCCTGCGGGGCCTCGATCGCATGGTACGACAACATACCGGTCATGAGCTACCTCCGGCTTCTGGGACGCTGCGCGAAATGCCGTGCTCCCATCTCTCTGCGTTACCCGCTAGTGGAAGCCGCGAATGCCGCAGGTTATGTGCTCATTCTTGCTGCGTTCGGCATGAACTGGACGACGATCCTCTATGGCGTCCTGTTTTCGGCGCTCCTGGTGGTGACGGGTACAGATCTGACGCACTACATGATACCAAATGCCATTACATTGCCCGGCATCGTATTGGGATTGATCGGCGCGGCGACAGTGCTGCCCATAGGACTTTTCGACGCATCACTCGGGGTTCTGATCGGAGGAGGTATTATCTGGCTCCTCGTCTGGGTCAGTCCTTACCTCTTTGGGAAAGAGGGGATGGGTCGAGGTGATGTGAAGTTGGTCGCAATGATCGGGGCGTTCCTGGGATGGAAACCGGCGTTGTTGACGATCATGATCGGGTCGCTAGCCGGCTCCCTGATTAGCATAGCCTTGATCGTCTTGGGATTGATGAAACGAGAGGACTACATACCCTTCGGTCCCTATCTCGTCTTTGGTGCGCTTGTTTCCTTGTTTTTCGGCCACCCGCTGGTCGATTGGTACATGCGTTTGCTGAGTCCCTCCCTCTAGCCGGCCGACCGGCGTCTCGCCCGCAGCTGTATCCCTTGCTCTTTCCCACGTATCCGAAAATCTCTCGGAAGTCATTCCTATTGCTGACAAGCCGCCGAAACCCCTTGAAATGCCGATGAGATGACGAAGGCCTTGCCGCGATCGGCCGCGGCACAGGTTTTGGTAATAACGGATGGCCATGGACGGCATCGCCCGGGTCGGCACGTCAACGGGAAAAAGTCTGGCGGAGATCGTCGTCGTGATGGCAATTCTGGGAATCGTCACAGGTATGGCAGCTCCGGCCTATCAAAACTTCCATGCTCGGCAGCAGGGCCGGACTGCGGTCGCTGAAATTGCTTCGACTCTCAGGATGGCCAGGCAGCTGGCAATGGCAAGACGCGAGCGTCTGCTGATCCGGTTCGACCTGTCGACGCACACAATCACATTACGCCGGCCCGATGCCGACGGTGTGTTGAACGTCTACCGCTACGGGGATAAAGGTATCGTCATCGAGCAACCGACGGCGGGCCCCGATCTCCTGTTCCACCCGAGCGGCCGTTCGGCCAGCGCCAGCACGATTGTTATCTACGATCGGGAGCGTCGCCGTACGACGGTGACCGTGAGTCTCACCGGACGAGTCGTGATCTCATGATTGATCTTGGATGTACTCGCGAGCGCGGGGCGACGCTGTCAGAAGTACTGATTGCGATGGTCTTGACGTCGCTTGGCGTGACGGGAGCCATGGGCGCCTTTGCCGCTGCGGACAAGAGTTTGACGCGAGATGCCTTGGCCGCCCGCGCCTTGACAATGGCGGAATCGCGGTTGGAGGCGAAGCTCGCAGTGCCGTGGAACCAGTTGTTGTCCGACGACCTGGATCATGATGGTGTGCCCGATGTCACCATGCGGGATGACGGCGCCGGAGGAGACCGTACTGCGGGCGACGGCATCTACTCTGCCATGCTGGAGCAGCATGGAGTCAAGGTGGTCTGGACCGTCGAGCCACGCGGTTCAGGACCTCTCGGCAGCGCCGGCGGTGTGATCATCGAAGCGCGAGGCTTTTATCCCGCAGGGGCAGGCGATCGTGAAATACGACTTGCCACGCTTCGGGCCAATTCGGCGTTTGCCGGTCATTAGCAATAGGACTCCGTTCTTATAATCGCGGGTGGGACATGAAGAGCTGCCGTTATTACAGCCAGAGGGGATTCAGCATGATCGAGGTTGTCGCGGCAATGGCCGCGGGACTCGTCATTCTCGGCGCTGCTCTGCAATCGGTCGTCTACTTTCAGCGCGAGTTTGCACGTCAGCACGGACATGTCATACAGGAGCAAGACGTGCGTCTCGGACTCGATTTGTTTGCGCAAGAGCTTCGCCTCGTTTCTTCCGGATCTCTTCTGGTGGTCGCCTCCGATGTCATCGAGTTCACCGCGAATATCAACAATCTCTCGACAAATGTAACGGCGCCTGTAGCGCCGGGACAGACTGCGGTGACGGTTGACGATGGACGGGGATGGCCGGACGGAAAAGTGGTGAGAATCTGCTGGAACGATCGATGCGAAGACTTCACGCTCGCGCGCGCCGGGCAGCGGAATCTATTGACGTTCGTTGAACCTGCGTCCCAACCGATTCCATCCGGTGCATCTGCAATAGTGATGAATCGCGTCCGCTACTACAGCCGTCCGGGTGAACGAGGGATTCTCAGATGGCTTCGCCAGGTCGACGGAGGGGCCAGCGTCATCACAGGCAACATCGCGGCGTTCACCGTTCGGTATTGGGATGCCCAGGGGCGTCCGGTCACCCGTCCCGAGTGGGTTCGCCGGATTCAGGCCGAGATCTCGCTTCCCGGCCGAACGATCACGCAGACGAGAGAAATCACTCTACGAACGTAAACACGTACGGAGGTTATCATGGCGCGGACATGGACCGGAGCAGAACAGGGTCATGTGCTGCTGGCAGCCCTCATCCTCATGCTCATACTCGTGCTCTTGAGCATGACGCTGTTGCATCTGGCCGCGCAGGACGCGCCCGGTATTTCAGCCATGAGAGAACAAACGCAGGCCCAACACCTGGCCGAGGCGGCCACCGACCTGGTGGTCGCCTGGTTCCACGAACCATCCACAGCGCCGCCTTCGCTAGGTGGAGTACTGGCAAAACGGGAAGATAGCGGAGCCGGTCCCTCGTTTTTTGATGCGGCCGGGCGCTCCCAATTCATAGGCACATCAGAACGGCCTGACATATTGCTCGACGCCTCCAACGAGAGCGATGCGCGGCTCCTGAACGGGTCTTCGACCGGTTTCAACGGGGGACTGTCGGAACTTGGGTGGCTAGAGCAAGTAAAAATGTACGCGCCGATACAACCCGGGCTCCTCGGCACCGTTGAGGTCACGGCGTCCACAAGAAGTAGACGGGCGCTGGCAAATACGATCCGGCTCCAGCTTGGCGCATTGAACATCCCGGCGATCCGCGCGGCCGTCCAGAGCGGCCAGGGACTGGGGATGCCGAAGCCCGGAGGATCGTCGCGGATCCTCGCACATTGGGGGGACGTGCGCGTCATGGGCGATATCGTCGTCGATCGCATGAACGATCTCGTCCTAAAAAACGCCACAGCCTCTGTCACCGGTCAGCCTTACGAGACCGTCAAAAGTTTAGAGGACCGATGGGTGGACTACTGGATCGGCGGCGATGTCTCAGTGTTGACTCCCTCGGCCTTTGATAGCGCCGGGTTTCCGGCCAACGTGTATCGCCATCAGCACCCCACGCCGGGGATGGCCATAGACCGCTGGGATTATGACCTGTTGAAGAAGACGGCTCAGCGCTATGGGACGTATTACCGCCTCGACAAAGATGGGCGGCTCCATGCATTAGGATCACTGGACTCCGACCCCGGACGAGTACCCGCCGACGTACTGACGTCATCGGCGGTCGGACAGTCGCACGGGCTTGTGTTCATGGACACCTTGGATGGGGAAGCCCCGAGACCGGACAACCTCGGGACGTTGGTGCTCGATACCGAGTATGTCGAAGCGCTCCTCGTCGTCCAAGGTCACGTCGTGATAAAGCCGAGCGGCGCCGGACGCTCGTTCAGCGTGTTGAGTCCGCCGCCGGAAGGAACGAGCGGCATGGCCGGCCGTATTCCGGTCACATTGTCGGGCATTCATGTCAGCGGCCTGTTGTTTGCGGCGGGGACGATTACCGTGGAGCGCGAGAGCCGTCTCTACGGCGCCGTGGTTGCGGCCGGCGGCATCAACACAGGCCCGGCGATGGAAGTCTGGTACAACGCTGACTTTGGCAGAGGTTTCTTTCGCGGATTGCCCGTTGTCTACCGAGCGCCCTCCACCTGGCAAGCGAAGTATTGACGCGAGCAGCCGATGGAGGGAGCGCATCTCTCAGCCGTCGAGACGAGCAGCGCCCTTCCGGCCGAACACACGGCCAAACGGCCCGCGCGACCGGCCAAACTCGGCCGGCTCTCGATTGAGCAAAACGTGCTCGACCTCCTCGTCTGCCGCGGGGCCATTTCGCAAGCCGAGCTTGACCGCGCGGTCGGAGAAGCGACTGATGAAGCTGTCGACATCGAGACGCTGCTGTTGGAGCGTTATCGGGTGCCGAAAGCGTTGCTGGGCGAAATTCTCAGCGACTATTACCAATGTCCCTACCTTCCGTTCGACGAGCGGACGGTCATCGACGGCGACCTGATCCGCACACTCAGTCACGACTATCTCAAGAAAAATTTCTGGTTGCCGATCGCCCGCCGGGGACAGATTGTGGACGTGCTCACGCGAGACCCCCACAATCTCGAGCGGGGTTGGGACGTGCGGCGAAGCTTTCCAGGGATGTCGATCCGGTATTCGGTCGGGTTGCGCTGTGACGTGGAGCAGTTTCTTGGCACGTGTACATCGCATGATGGTGCGCCGACCATCGGGACGCTGCTTACGGAATTGGTTGAAGACGCCCCTCCTGAGCCGATTCCGGATCTCGCTGCAAATCCGATCGATGAAAACGATTCGTTGATCGTGCGGCTGACCAGTCACTTGATCACGGAAGCCGATCGTCTGGGCGCCTCC
>DATELB010000020.1:0-15020 GCA_035277085.1 Nitrospira sp.
CGGCACCCTTCGCGACGTCGTCCAGAATCACCTGTTTCAAGTGTTGGCCTATCTGACCATGGAGCCGCCGGTGAGAACGGACAGCGAGTCGATTCGGGATGAAAAGGTCAAAATCCTCCGGGCGATACCCACCCTCGAGCCCGCCGACGTCGTGCGCGGGCAATTTCGCGGCTATCGGGACGAGAACGGCGTGGCCTCGAATTCGAAAACCGAAACGTTCGTGGCCCTGCGCCTGCACATCAATTCCTGGCGCTGGCAAGGCGTTCCCTTCTACATCCGTGCGGGCAAGTGCCTGCCGGTGACGTGCACGGAGATCATCGTCCGCCTGCGGCGGCCTCCGAACATCTTTCCTACCTGTTGCCCTGCCCCGAATTATTTCCGCTTCCGGATCAGTCCCGAGGTCACCATCGCCTTCGGCACGACAGTCATGGATGCCGATGAGCACATGATCGGTCAAACGGTGGAGATGGTGGCAAGCCACTGGCCCGGAACAGATGACATGGACGCGTACGGCCGGGTGCTGGGAGACGCGATGGCCGGCGACCCGACGCTGTTCGCCCGGGAGGACTATGTGGAGGAAGCCTGGCGAATCGTGGATGCCGTGCTGAAAGAATCCACTCCCCTGTACGAATATGATCCGAACACCTGGGGGCCGCATGAGGCCAACCGGTTCGTGGCGCCGATCGGGGGCTGGCAGGACCCTGTCATCACCGGCTGATCGTCATGACCGCTGCTTCTCGATTCGTGACTCCGAACGGCTGTGGGTTCTCCGTCTCCGGGGTGGGCGACCAACCGCCGCCCAGAGCTTTGTAGAGCTGGACGACCGATACGAGGTGGAACCGTCGCGTGGAAGCCAGCGAAAGTTCCGCATCGAAGCGATTCCGTTGGGCAATCAGGACGTCCAGGTAGTTGGCGATCCCTCCTGTATAGCGCAGATTCGCCAGATGCAGCGCCGACTGCAGCGCCTTCACCTGCTTTTCCTGGGCCGCCACCTGTTCAACGGCCGTCGTCACCGCCACTAAGGCGTCCTCCACTTCCCTGAATGCCGTAAGGATCGTCTGCTCATATTGGGCGACGGCCTGGCCTGTTTGCGCTTCCGACGCTGCCTGTTGAAAGCCCAGCACCTGGGCATTGAGCAACGGCGCCGCCACCCCGACTCCGGCTGCTCCAAAAAACGTGTCGTTGCTGACCAAGTGAGACAATTGCGGACTCGCGATCCCCAATATTCCCGTGAGGCTGATTTTCGGAAAGCGGTCGGCTTTGGCCTGCCCGATCCGCGCGGTCGAGGCTGCCAGCTGGAGCTCCGCCTGGACGACGTCCGGCCGGCGCTGGAGCAAATCCGAGGGAAGACCGGCCGGCACCAGCGGCGGCATCACTTGCTCGGTGAGAGCCCGCCCTCGCGCGATTTTCGTGGGATTCCTCCCCAGCAGAACGCTGATTTCGTTCTCTTTCTGAACGATGTTCCGTTTCAATTCGGCGATGCGGGCCGCGGCGTTCGCCTGCTCGGCTTCGAACTGGTCGACGTCGAGTTTGTTGATGTACCCTTCCCGGAATCGCGCCTTTGCCAGCTTCACCGACTCATCCCATGCCTGCAGGGTGTTCCTGGCGATGTCCATCTGCAGATCGAATTGCCGGAGCTCAAAATAGGCCTGAGCCACGCCGGCGACGATTTGTAGAATCACCGCTCTCCGGTTCTCCTCCCGGGCGAGTAAGTCCCCGAGCGCGGCCTCGTTGGAGCGGCGGATCCGTCCCCAGAAATCGAGTTCCCAGGAGAGACTGCCCTGAATGTAATGGTTGAAGATGCTGGGGAACCCGGGGAACTGGACATTTCTCGTGTTCGCGAAGATCGGTGAACTGATGTTGGCATTCATCTGCGGAACAAAATCGGTTTTGGCCACGAGCACACGGGCGGCGAACTCGTCCACGGTGGCGACCGCCCGCTTGAGATCTTTGTTTTCCTCCAGCGCGATCCGAATCAGCCGTTGCAGTTGTTCGTCGCGATAGAGTTCCCACCAGGGCACATTCGCCAATGACTGCATGTCTTTTTGCTCCTCGGCCATGCGGAATGCATCGGCGACGGGAATATCGGGGCGGGTATAGTCGGGCCCGACTTTGCACGAGGCCAGCACAAACACCAGGCCGAGAAGCAGAATGCGAAGAATGATGGAAGGCATCGTCGTCACCTCCCTCAATGTTTCTCGAGCGGCACTGCCGTCGGTTCTGCCGGCTTCCGGCCGGTGACCCACTGGTTCAGTTTGCCGATCAGCACAAAGAACAGGGGCACGAAAAAAATGGCGAGGAACGTCGCCGCGAGCATGCCGCCGAGCACCCCGGTCCCAATGGACCGACGGCTGGCGGCGCCGGCGCCGGTGGCAATCACAAGGGGCAAGACACCGAGTATAAATGCCATGGAAGTCATGATAATGGGCCGGAAGCGCAGCCGTGCCGCATCGATCGCCGACTCGACCAACGGACGGCCACGGTGATATTCCTGACTGGCAAACTCGACGATCAAAATCGCATTTTTCGCCGACAGGCCGATCAGCGTGACGAGCCCGATCTGGAAGTAGATGTCGTTGTTCATGCTGCGGAGCCACACCGCCGTCAAGGCGCCGAAGACCCCGAACGGCACCGCCAGGATCACGGCAAAAGGCACCGTCCAACTCTCGTACTGCGCCGCAAGGACCAGAAACACCATCAGGAGACCGAACGCGAAGGCGAGCACCGATTGGGCGCCCGCCTTCCGCTCCTGAAAAGAAATCCCGCTCCAGTCGATCCGATAGCCTTGCGGAAGCAAGACCTCCTGACCCGTCCGTTGCAGCGCGTCCAGAGTTTGCCCGGAGCTGAAGCCCGGACTCGAGGCGCCGAGGACCAGGGCGGTATTGAAGCCGTTAAAATGTGTGACCGGATCCGGGCCGCTCGTCGATTCGGTGCTCACCACTGTGTCGAGCGGAATCATGGCATGGCCTTGGCCCTGGCCGTTCGACGCGCGGACATAAATTTTGGAGATGTCCTGCGGCGCCGAGCGGTATGCAGGTTCGGCTTCGGTCTGCACCCGGTACACCCGGCCGAATTTGACGAAGTCGTTGATGTAAAAATTCCCGAAATACGCCTGCATCGTGTCGAAGACCTCCGAGATCGGTACTCCCAATGCTTTGGCGCGGTCGCGGTTGATGGTCGCGTAGAGCCTCGGCGCGGTCACGCGGAAGCTGGTGTTGATGCCGCCGATCGCCGGGTCTTGCTTGGCCTTCCCGATGAACTCCCTGGTCACGGCCGCGAATTTTTTGAAATCGCCGCCGCTGGGATCCTGGATCTGGACCGAGAAGCCGCCCGTCGCGCCGAGGCCCCGGATCGAAGGAGGATTGAACGCCAGGATGATGGCATCGCGGAATTTGCCGAACTCTTTGAAGGCCCCGGCGATCAGCGCCTTCGCGTGTTTTTGCGGGTCCTTCCGTTCATCCCACGGCATGAGCGGCACGAAGGTCGTCGCCATGTAGGTCCCGCGTGTATTGAAGACGAAGTTCTGCCCCACCAATGCATTCGTGCCGTAGACGGCCGGGTTCGAGGTGAAAAACGCTTCGACTCGATCCATCACGGCGAGGGTCCGTTTCTTCGAGGCCCCGTCGGGAAGCTGAGCGACGACAATGATGTAGCCTTGATCTTCGTCCGGCAAGAATCCCGCCGGAGTGACACGGAACAGCCCCAGCGCGATGAACACGACAATTCCGAACAGGGCGAGCGAGACGACCGAACGTCCGATCGTGTGGCCGACGGCCCCGGCATAGCGCATTTGGGCCCACCCGAAGAAGCGATTGAAGTAGGCGAACACTCCTTTCCTGGGCGCATGGCGCGGTTTGAGAATCAACGCGCACAGCGCCGGACTGAGCGTCAAGGCGACAAACCCGGAGATGATGACGGAGATCGCGATGGTAATTGCGAATTGCTTGTAGAGCTGGCCGGTAATGCCGCCCAGGAATCCGACCGGCACGAAGACGGCGCAGAGGACGAGCACGATGGCCACCACCGGGCCGGTCACTTCGTCCATCGCCTTTTTGGCGGCTTCCTTGGGCGACTGGCCGTCTTCGATGTGACGCTCGACGTTTTCCACCACGACGATGGCGTCGTCCACCACGATGCCGATGGCCAGGATCATGCCGAACAGCGTCAGCGTATTGATCGAAAAACCCAGCGCAGACATGCCGGCGAACGTGCCGATCAGCGAGACCGGCACCGCCACCGCGGGAATCAGCGTCGCGCGCCAGGATTGCAGGAAGAGATACACGACGAGTATGACGAGGATCATCGCATCGCGCAGGGTCTTGACGACCTCTTCGATCGACACTTCGATAAACCTCGTGGTGTCATAGGGCACGTCGTACGAGACACCGGGCGGAAACGTCTTCGCCAGCTCATCCATTCGCTGGCGGATGAGTTTGATCGTGTCGAGCGCGTTGAAGCCAGGCGCGAGAAACGTCACGAGCAGGGCCGTGGGCTTCCCCCGGTACCGCCCTTCCAGGTCATAGGACTGCGCGCCGAGGTCGATCCGGGCCACGTCTTTCAACCGGATCATCGAACCGTTGGGCAGCGCCCGCACGATCATTTCCTCGAAGTCCTTCACTTCCGTCAGACGGCCGCGCGTGATGATTGGAATCGTGAGCTCGTTCGCCTGCGGCGTCGGCTCGCGGCCGATCAGGCCGGCGGGAAAGTCGCGGTTTTGTTCCCGGACGACGGCGACGATGTCGCTGGGAGTGAGATTGAGCTGCGCCATGCGCACCGAGTCCAGGACCACCCGCATGCTGTAGTTCTGCTGTCCGAAAATATAGGCGTCGCCCACGCCGGGAATGCGCCGGATGTCGTCGACGAGACGGACGGTCGCGTAGTTGGCGAGGAAAAAGGCGTCGTATTTGGGATCGTCCGACTGGAGGATCAAGACGCCCAGGAGATCGGTCGACAGCTTCTTGACCGAGACACCCTGACGAATCACTTCGGGGGGGAGTTGAGGTTCGGCCAGTTTCTCCCGGTTTTGGGCCTGGACCTGGGCGATGTCGATGTTGGTGTTGATCTCGAACGTCAGCCGAAGGGTCATGTGCCCGTCGTTCGTGCTGGTCGAGTCGTAGTAGAGAAGGTTATCGATGCCCGGAATCTGCAGCTCGATGACGCGGGCGACGGAATCGGCCACGGTCTCCGCGCTGGCGCCCGGATAATCGGCGTCGATCTGGACGACCGGAGGCGTGATCTGGGGAAACTGCGCGATGGGAAGCGTCACCATCGCCACGAGGCCGATGACCACGATCACGATCGAGAGGACCGAGGCAAAGATCGGCCGATCGATGAAAAACCGCGGGCTCATTTGGACGGTTCGGTCTTCGCCGGTGGGGATTGTACCCCTACGGGTTCGACCGCGGCGGGGACCGGCTTGACGGTCGAATCAGGGACGATGCGTTGCAGGCTATCGACGACGACCTGTTCTCCCGAGGCCAAGCCTTCTTCGACCAGCCATTGATTCCCTTTCCAAGCCGTCGCCTTGACGTCGCGGATCTCCACTTTGTTGTCGCGACTGACGACGTACACGATCGGCCCTTTGGCCCCTTGCAGCACGGCTCGTTGCGGAATGAGCATCACGCTGCTCCTCGAGACTCCATGAAAGCGTACGGTGACGAACTGACCCGGAATGATCACGCCGTCATGGTTCGGGAATGTGACGCGCGCGGGCCGCTCGCCGGTGTCGCTGCGCAGACCAACGTCCAGTAAATCCAGAGTCCCTTCGTGTGAATACGTTTTGCCATTGAGAAAAATGAGCGTGCCCGTGAGCTTATAGACTCCGGGATGTTGTATCCGTGCAGCGGCAATATCCTCCTGCCGCCTGAGCAGGAAGGCCTCTGGCGCATTGACGACGACGTACATCGGATCGATCTGGTGGATGATGGTGAGGAGATCGGTCTGCGCGGAGACCAGGCGTCCTTCATACACCCTGGTGCGCTCGACCAATCCCGTGATCGGCGCCACGATGACGGTATTGTTCAGATCAAATTTGGCCTTGATCAAATCGCCCTTGGCCGTATCGAGGGACGCCCTCGCCGCCAATTGTTCCGCCACCGCATCGTCGTAGTCCTTTTGACTGACGGCATGCTCAGCCAGCAGCGGCTTCACGCGGGCCAGGTTTTGGTTGGCCTGGACGAGCCGGGCTTCCGACTGCGACACCCGGCCGGTGGCGCTGGCAAAGGCGGCACGGAACGGCACGTCGTCGATGCGATAGAGCTTCTCGCCTTTCTTGATCTCTCTGCCCTCTTGGAAGTACCGCTCCTGGATGATGCCGGTCACCTGCGATCGAATTTCGACGATGCGCGACGCCTCGGCTTGGCCGATGAACTCCGGCTCGTCGGGAACCGACGTGGGGGTCACCGTGATCACGCCGATTTCCGGAACCTGAGGGGCGGGCGAGGACTGCACTTCCCCTTTACAGCCGGACAGGACCAACCACGTCACGACGGCGGGAGTCCACAGGGCCAGATCTTGAATCGTTCTCCACTTGAGCTTCATGGTCGTCGCTACTTTTTCGCGCAGCGCTGGTCTGCTTTTTGAAGGTCCGCGATCTGTTGATCATCGATGGAGAGCGGAGCACAGCCGTGTCCCTTTTCACACACGAAGTCGAACTTCGCCGCCGGCTGATGACAGCTGAGACAGGGCGCCTTCAACAAGACGTTGAGGACGTGCTCATCCCCGCGGTCGATGATTTTCGTGCCGGCCTCCGAGACCTCCAGCGCGAAAAACTCCCAACCGTTCGATTTGGGAAACTTCTCTTTCGGATGCTTCACCATGGCTTCGAAGGGGACCAGCTGCAAAATCGTGCCGACCGGATACTCCACGTCAGGCACACTCTCGCGCAAGATCCGCATGGCTTCCTTCAACTTCTGCGGATCAGCGTGCTTGAAGCGCGTATTTCTGACCTTCGGCATGTCGAGCACGCAGCCGAAGCTTTCCTCTGACACGTTGAGTTCCTGGGCGGACGCGCTGGTCCATGTCGCGAAGCCGCCCGCAAGAAGGGCACCCGTCCACATCCACACCGACATGTGTCGCCACAGGTTCGTGTATCCACGCATGCTGTGTCCTCCTCCCTCGCGAGGTTCGACCCTAATTCATGGTGACCACGACGCGGAATCTCGCCTTGCCGCTCATCATACGCTCGTAACCGGCCGCGGCTTGATCGAGCGGTAAGGTCTCGATCATGGCGCGAACCCCCGTGAGAGCGCAGAAGTTCAAGGTATCTTCAGAATCCTTGGCCGTGCCGGATGGCCATCCCCGCACGGACCGCCGGGCCATAATCAGTTGAACCGGCGTCACGTTGATGGGATCGGCCGAGGCTCCGACCACGAGGAGTTGTCCGCCCACCCCGAGGCCGTCGATGAGGGCGGACATCGCTTTGCTGTCGGGAGCCGTTGCCAGAATGACGGACGCGCCACCCAGATTCGTGAGCTCCTTCGCGGCGTCGACGCCTTCGGTATCGAGATAGCGGGCCGCACCCAGCTTCAACGCGAGCGACTCCTTGTCTTTGCCGCGACCAATCGCCACCGTGTGAAAACCCATCTTGCTCGCGAATTGAATACCAAGATGCCCCAGCCCGCCCAGCCCCTGTATGGCCACGACGTCCCCTGCTCGTGCGCCGCTATGGCGAAGGCTGTTGAAGGTCGTGACGCCGGCGCACAAAATTGGAGCCGCTTCGGCCGGCGAAAGCGCATCCGGAACCGCCGCAACAGCTTCTTGCCGCGCGATCATGTACTGCGCATAGCCCCCGTCTTCCTGGAATCCGGTGACTTGAAAGTTTTGGCAGCCCATGAAATCGCCGCGCCGGCAGGAAGTGCATTGACCGCAATGGCCGCCATGCCAGCCCACACCGACGCGCTGGCCTTTTTTCCACATCGTCACGCCAGCGCCCACCTCGTCGATCACGCCGGCCACCTCGTGACCCGTGACACGCGGGTATTGTAGTCCCGGCCAATGACCTTCCTTCACAAACATGTCGCTATGGCAGATCCCGCAGGCTTGTACTTTGATACGAACGCGGTTGGGGCCAGGCGGGGGAATGTCGCGTTTGACGACTTCAAACGGCCCGCCTGGCGAGCGGATTTGAACGGCAGTCATGTGTGGCATGTCGGCCTCCCTACAATCCGAACCGTTAACTGGGCGTCGTCAGCTCGGGCGTTTTTCTATCTGATCGGCTCATGTCGGAACAAAGAGATGGTGTAGGAATGCGTGACGTTCGGCGTTTTTCACAATGACCGGCCTCGCGTGGAGCAGTATTGCACATGCGCCGCGGATACCGCCCCTGTCAATTCTGACAGTTCGGGGGCAGAAATTCCTCAGATGGGTGCACTCACGCGGCGTTCAGGCGCTGCTTCGGTTTGACGGCTCGGCGCGCCGACGAACTGTCGGCGCGCCGCCGAACAGTCGGCAGAGCCTCTCCCGGCAGAGGTATGTCTTCGTTGTCGAACCCACCGTTTCGTAATGCTTTTCGTCTTTTCGCGCTAACTGCCGGCCTAGGAATGATCATTGCCCTACTTCATGGCAGGTCAACGCAGAGATATTGGACAAGGAGGACACCATGGGATCGCACCTGTTCAGTTGGATTCTCGCAGCGGGCGTCTTCAGCATGCTCTGGTTTCTCTATCTCTCGATGAGAGAGGGCAGCAAGCACTTGAAGTCAGTCGCCATCAGACGCCATGAGAAGCATTCTGGCCGGGACAGCACTCTTGCAAAGCCATGACCGTTAGGAGGACAGTGTAGAACCTCATCAGGATGTGATCATATGGACGCGCGCGAACTGCAAAAGCTTCCTTTGTTCGCCGGCCTCTCGGCGGCGGAAAGCAGCTGCCTCGAGCAGGGCGAAGAGATCGAGGTGGCCGCCGGCGAGAGCGTCGCCAAAGAAGGAGAGCCCGCCGATTATTTTCACGTGATCGTCGCAGGCGAGATCCGGGTCAGCAAGACATACGGAAGCCAGAACGTCGTGATGGCTGTCCATGCGGCAGGCAAGTTCTTTGGGGAGGTGTCGCTCCTGCTGGACATGCCGTATTTCGTCGATGCGAAGGCAAGGACTGCCTGCCGCCTTTTGCGTTATTCAAAGGAACAGTTCTGGTCCCTGATGCGCAATTGCCCGTCGGTCTCGAAGGAGATCCTGCGCACCATGGCAGCACGCCTGCGAGGGCTGGAAGGGTTTTCACAGCGGCGGGAGAAACTCGTCTCCCTCGGCACGATGGCGGCCGGGCTCGCGCATGAACTGAACAATCCCGCGGCGGCAGCACGCCGCGCGGCGGCCGACCTGCTCACCGTCGCCGGCGGCCTTCCCTTCCTCGCGTGCCGCCTCAACAAACAGCAGTTGTCGACCGACCAATCCGATGCGGTCGCACAACTCCTTCGTGATCTTGCCTCCCGACCACGTCCGACGCCGCTCGATCCGCTTACCAGGGCCGACCGGGAGGAAGAGCTGCTCGGGTGGCTCGAGCAGCATCGCATCGCAGATGCATGGAAACTCACGAGCGCTCTGGTGAACGCCGGTCTCGACCGCAGCTGGTTGGACGGCGTTGCCAAACACTTTCCTCAGGAGGCGATCGGCGATGTACTCGGATGGATGACAGGCACGCTCGCGCTCCAGGACCTCACGCAGCAGGTCGAACGGAGCACCGGCCGCATCGCGGAACTGGTGAATGCGGTGAAGGCCTACTCCTACGAGGGCCGTGCCCCGGTGCAGGACGTCGACATCCACGAAGGTCTCGAGAGCACGCTCACGATGCTGTCCCACAAACTCAAAGGCGTCACACTGCTGCGCGACTACGACCGATCTCTCCCGCGAATACCGGCATATGGAACGGAACTCAACCAGGTATGGACCAACCTCATCGATAATGCGGTCGATGCGGTGAACGGCCACGGGGAAGTACGAATCTGCACGAGGCGCGATGATGACCATCTTGTCGTGGAAATCCATGACAACGGGCCCGGGATCCCTGAAAATGTTCGGGAGCACCTGTTCGAGCCGTTCTTTACCACGAAGGGCGTGGGTAAAGGGACCGGACTTGGCCTGATCATCAGTTATCGCATCGTGGCTGATCGCCATCACGGAGAGATCGAGTTCGAATCGAAGCCCGGCCATACTGCGTTTGTGACGCGCTTGCCGATGACACGCGACGCGTTGGAGACGTCGGCCCGGGGCAACGAGCCGCCAACAGAGGACACCGTCTAGGGTCGGAGCCTTCCGTGAAACCCTTTTTAATCACCGTGGATGACGATCCGGAAGTCTCGCGCGCAGTCGAGCGGGATCTTCGCCGGAAATATGGAAGTGACTACCGAGTCTTACGGGCTGAGTCGGGCCCGGAAGCGCTCACATCGCTGGAACAGCTCAAGCTTCGGAATGAGACGGTGGCGCTGTTCTTGGCGGACCAGCGGATGCCCAGGATGACGGGCGTCGAATTTCTCGAGCGCGCCATCGGCTTGTATCCCGAAGCGAAACGAGCGTTATTGACGGCCTACGCCGATACGGACGCAGCCATTCGCGCCATCAACGACGCTCAGGTCGATTATTACTTGTTGAAACCCTGGCACCCCCCTGAAGAGCGGTTGTATCCGGTCATCGACGACCTCCTCGACGACTGGCACGCCTCATTTAAGGCGCCGTTTCAAGGGATCCGCGTGTTAGGCCACCGCTGGTCTCCTCAGACCCATCAGGTCAAAGAATTCCTCGGCAGGAATCAAGTGCCCTATCGATGGCTCGACATCGAGAAGGACGCCGAAACGCGTTCACTGCTCCAGTCGGCGCACGCCACGGAAGAGCAACTGCCGGTGGTCGTGTTTCCGGACGGCTCGTCGATGATCCAACCGTCGACGTCTCAACTGGCCGAGAAGGTGGGGTTTCGAACCAAGGCCGAACAACCGTTCTACGATCTCATCGTGATCGGCGCAGGGCCGGCGGGCTTGGCTGCTGCCGTCTACGGCGGATCCGAAGGGCTGAAGACGGTGTTGCTCGAACGAGAAGCGCCGGGCGGTCAGGCCGGGATGAGCTCGAGAATCGAAAACTATTTGGGATTTCCCGCCGGTCTCAGCGGCCAGGATCTCGCCCGTCGTGCCCTGACGCAAGCGCAGCGATTCGGAGTGGAACTATTGACACCACAGGAAGCTGTCAGTCTTCGTGCGGCCGGGCCGGCGCGTATCGTCACGCTCTCAGATGGCAGCGAACTCAGCGGAAAAACAGTCCTCATCACGACGGGAGTCTCTTATCGCACGCTCGATGTGCCTGGAGTGAAGCCATTGACCGGCGCCGGTGTCTACTATGGGGCCGGAATGACGGAGGCCATTGCCTGCAGAGGCGAGGACGTCTATGTCGTCGGTGGAGCGAACTCTGCCGGACAGGCAGCCGTCTATTTCGCCCGGTTTGCCCGCCAAGTGACGATGCTTGTTCGCGGGAATTCGCTGACCCAAACCATGTCGCATTACCTGATCGAGAGGCTCAAGCAGACCTCGAATATCGTTGTCGAAACGGGTGTGGAAGTCGCGGAAGCCAACGGCACGTCGCGACTCGAGTCTCTGGTGCTCCGGCAGACCGACACCGACAACCGTCGAACCGTCATGGCGCAATCGTTGTTCATCCTGATCGGCGCATCGCCGCATACCGACTGGCTGGGGGAAACCGTCCTTCGGGACGAGCATGGGTTTATTGTGTCCGGCCCTGACTTGCTGCGCGATGGATGCCTTCCTTCCAATTGGCCGCTCGCTCGGACCCCCTACCTGTTCGAAACTAGTGTCCCGGGTGTCTTTGTCGCGGGCGATGCGCGGCACGGTTCGATCAAACGGGTGGCATCCGGCGTCGGTGAAGGCACGATCGCCGAAAAGATGATCGAGCGCTACCTGGAAGAAGTCTGAAGGGAACGACGATGGCCGAGCGCCGCGGTCACGCACACGAATTGCCGGTTACCAACCAGGATCATGCGCAGGGAGCCGCGGCGGCTCCAATCACGTTGATCGAATACGGTGACTTTGAGTGTCCCTACTCACGCGAGGCGGTCAGAACCGTCCAGGCCCTGCAGCGTGAATTCGGCGGCGATCTTCGCTTCGTGTTTCGGCATTTTCCCCTCGCCGAGAAGCATCCTCATGCCATACAGGCGGCGGAGGCCGCCGAAGCGGCCGCCGCACAAGGAGCGTTCTGGCAGATGCATGCCCTGTTGTTTGCACATCAGTGGGAGCTGGAACACGGCAATCTGATGGACTACGCGGGACAACTCGGGCTCGACAAGACAACGTTCGGTGAGGCGCTCAAGACGCACCACTATTTTGAGCGTGTCAGGACCGATGTGGGCACAGGCCGGCGGCACGGCGTGACGGGCACGCCGACCTTTTTCGTCAACGGCCAGAGGCAGGACGGCCCCGATGACGCGCCCGCATTGGCGACGGCCATCCGCAAGGTGCTGACGGGGTGTACGTAGCGGGGGTTAGTTACGAGATGCAGGAAGCACTGGAATTTCTTCTCCGGCACATCGAGCTCGTGGTGTTTCTGACCGTCCTCGCGGAACAGGCCGGCCTTCCCATCCCTGCGATTCCGCTATTGCTGGCCGCCGGCGCCGTGGCGGGCGACGGCCAGGCGAATCTGACCGTGCTCACCGCCCTCGCCGTCGCCGCATGCCTGCTCGGCGACATGCTGTGGTTTGAACTGGGACGTCATCGAGGACGGCAAACGCTGACCCTCTTGTGCCGGATTGCTCTCGAGCCTGACGCCTGTGTCAGACGCACCGAGAATTTCTTCTTGATCCATGGCATCCGGGCGCTGATCCTCGCCAAGTTCATCCCCGGGTTGAGCACCCTTGCACCGGCCTTGGCCGGTTTGTTTAGAATTCCGCTCGGGCGATTTCTCCTCTTCAACGGTGCGGGCGCGCTGCTGTGGAGCCTGTGCTTTCTTGTGCTCGGCTATGTGTTCAGCGATCAAATCAGTTACGTGGCGGAACTGTCCGTACAATTCGGGAAAACAGCGACAGCGATCATCGCCGTCGGACTCGGAGGCTATCTCCTCTATAAGTATTGGCACCGGCGACGACTATTGAGGGAGCTTCGAGTGGCGCGGATCAGCGCGACCGAGCTCAAACAACTCATGGACGACGGCCATCAATCGGTCGTAGTCGATTTGCGCGGCGCCTTGGACCACATCGCCGACCCTTACACGATTCCAGGCGCGCTGCGCATCTCCGCGGAAGAGCTCGAACAGCGTCATCAGGATATTCCGCGAGACCGGGACGTCATTTTGTTTTGTGCCTGTCCGAACGAAGCCACTGCCGCCAGGCTGGCAATGATCCTCCGACGGAAAGGCATCACCCGCGTCAGACCCCTCGCAGGCGGCATCGACGCATGGCGCGAGCTGGCCTATCCTCTCGAGATGGTGGTATCGAACGAAGCGGCTACCGTCGCCGCCGAGTTACCGACGTGAGAAGGCTTCTTGCCTCGATGTAACCGCAATTAGGGCTCATCGCTTTCAACTCGGGAGCTACTGCCGCAGCTTCGCCAACACGGCCGCACTGTCCCAATACGCCCATAAGATCGTGATGCGTCCGTTTTGATCGAACTCGAAGACGTCCACGCCCTCGACATCGACGACCTTCCCGTTCTTCCCGCTGCCTTTGCCATGAAAGACCACAGCCGCGCGGTTGCCGGCGGGATAGACGGCCTTCGGCTCAAGCCTGACTTCCGAGAGGGCCTGCGCGACCGCGGTGAAAAACGCGCGAACGCCTTGCGTCCCTCGGTGCGGCGTACTGCCGTAAGGCTCATGGAGCTCCGCCTCCGCGCTGAAGCAGGCGGCATAAGCGGCCGGGTCCAACCGGCGCCAGGCAGCAAAGTATCGGTCGACCACATCGTGCATCATCTCTGTGCTTAGCGGCATGAAGCCCCCTTTCGCATTCGTATCCGCCAGTATCCTAGCGTATCCACACTCATCCTCTGTCACTTTTGACAGTTTTCGCCTTTTGGGAAAAATGATACTCCAAACGCCGGCGGCTGGTGCATCTCAACACAACGGGCGCCATTCATACAGGCACGCTCACCTTGATGCTCGGCTTGTCATACACTTCTCACATTGTTGACGATGCAAACCCCTGCCCCTTAAAGCTGGGCTCGGGAACCTCCACTGTGCGTACGACGTCCCTGCATGCGATGTCGCGATACGGATTGGCCGCCTTTCTTGAGTGGGCGCTTGTCTGTGCACTTCTAATGGCCTGCTCGGTGCCCAAAGAGCGCGAGTCCCTTCCATTCCCATCGCCAGGACCGCTTGGATGGGAAGTGCCTCCTCTCTTTTCTGCAACAGGGCTGGTCACATCTGAGTGGCTCAAAGGACCTCATCACTCAGTTGAAGAGGAGGTGCTGAACGATGGCGCTCAACATCATTTTGTGGTGAGCTCTAAATTCGGGCCATTCCCTGCCGTCGGCATGCCGATGCTTCGAACTCAAGTGATCGAAACCGAAGCCATTGCGGCGTTAAAAGTTGTGCGCCAATCGGAAGTGTTCATCAATGCGCTGAAGACTCAACTGTTATATCCCCTGCAAGGATTGAAAATACTGCTCACGGACCCTCGGCGTCTCGGGAATAGCGTTGGAGGCGGACTTTTGGAGTTTCTTGCCATGCCCGGACAAGTGAGCAAGTTTGAGGGGAGCGAGCAGGAAGATAGCGTGACGAAATCGGCGATCGGCTTCTCGTATATGAAGCGAAAAATTGCCTTTCAGTTCGGCGTCGATCCCTATTCATCGAATCTTGTCTTGCAGGACGAACTCAATGAATTGAGTTGGATCGCCTTCAGCGCCGATCTCGCTCCTCAAATCGGATACGTCTTTATGCCGGCGAGCGCCATTATGTGGATGACCTTTAGTGCCACTCGCTGGACGTCATACCTCGATGAACAAGTCAGGGATAATTCACCGACCGACCTGCGAGCCATGGACCGGGCGAAATTGCTGAAAATGGGAATCAAGGAAGAGGACATCCATCAGTTCTTTCTCAA
>DATELB010000021.1:0-9669 GCA_035277085.1 Nitrospira sp.
CACCTCGGATTGGCGACGATCTACCGCACCTTGAATCTGTTTTGCGACGCGGGGATTGCACAGGCGAGGCACTTCGGCTCGCAAACACAGTACGACAACGTCGCCCACAAGGGTCATCACGATCATCTCATCTGCACCGGCTGCGGCAAGATCGTCGAATTCGAAAATTGCGAGATCGAGAAGCTGCAGGAGGAAGTCGCCGCCCGCAACGGCTTTACCATCCACACACACCGGCTCGAGCTCTACGGTCTCTGCTCCCGCTGTCGTCATTGACGATGGCCCCAGGCATCTGATATCTTTTTGAGATGGCTTATCAATTTCAATTCCTTCCGTCGGCAGGGAAGTGGCTGGCGGCGCTTGCCTGCCTCCTCGTCCTCTCTGCCCATACCGAGTCGCTGCCCGCCGCCGAGAAACTCACCGTCTACTCCGGACGCGCCGAACGTTTAATCAAGCCTGTGTTGGACGAATTCACCGCCAAGACGGGCGTGCAGGTGGATCTTCTTTCGTCCGGAACGACGGAACTCGTCAATCGCCTCAAGGCGGAAGGGGACAGGACCCCGGCCGATCTCTTTCTGACCAACGACGCCGGCAGCCTCGAGCAGGCGCGGGTGGCCGGAATCCTTCGGCCATTGAACATGCGCGAAGTGGACCGTTCGATTCCACCGCAATTCCGCGCACCGGACAACGCCTGGATCGGCCTTTCCGGCAGATTTTGGATCATCGTTTACAATAAGACGCTCGTAAAACCGGAGGATCTCAAGTCGCTGCTGGATCTCGGCGATCCGAAATGGAACGGAAAGATCGCGATTCCGAACGCCGGGAGCGAATATTTGCAGGCCGGCGTCTCGGTGATCCGCGCGACGTACGGAGACGGGAAAACCAAGGAATTTCTCGAAGGGCTGAGGGACAACGCCGGGGCCCAGGTTTATCAGAAGAGCTCGCAGATCGTGGAAGCGGTGGCGAAGGGGCAGGCTTCGCTCGGGATCGTCAACCATTACTATGTCTACCGCCACCTCGTCGCCCAACCGGCCGCGCCAGTGGCCGTCTTCATGCCGGACCAACAAGACGGCGGCATGGGCGCGATCATGAACGTCGCCGGCGTGGGAATCGTGAAATCAACGAAGCATCTCGACGCAGCGAAGCTGCTCGTCGAATTTCTCGTGGCTCAAGCCGGACAAAAGCTGTTTGCCGACCTTGATAAAGAGTATCCCCTGCATCCCGACGTCAAAGCCGATCCCGCGCTGGTCGAGCGAAAGAGTTTTCGCGCGGCGCAGGTACCGCTGACGAGGTTGGCCGAGCTGCGGGAGCCGACTCTGACCCTGATCGAACAAGTGGGGCTTCGCTGACTTCTACGAGACCCAGGTGATCACCACTCGCCCGCAGCTCACTTCGCCATTGCAGGTCGTCACCCTGGCCAGCGCCGTGCTCATCCTCTTGCCGCTTGCCTACGTGACGTCGCAAGCACTGTCGGCGGATTCGGCCGTCTGGAGCCGTCTTTGGACGACGCGAATCCCCGAATTGCTCACCAATACAGTACGACTGTCGGCCAGCGTCGCGTGTCTGACGCTCATTCTCGGCGTTTCTACCGCCTGGCTCGTCACGCGAGTCGAGTTCCCCGGACGTCGACTCTGGGAAGTCGCGCTCGTGCTACCCCTCGCCATGCCCACATATGTGCTGGCGTACATTTACTCCTACCTTCTCGGGTTCGGCGGCCCGGCAGAACATCTATGGCAGCTCATCGCCGGCCCGCAGGGGCGGATCTTCTCCCCCCATAGTTATCTCGGCGCGACCCTGGTCATGACGCTTGATACGTTCCCCTTCGTCTATCTTCTCAGCCGCAGCGCGCTCCTCAACATGAACGTCTCGTTCGAGGAAGTCTCGCGCGCCAGCGGGATCTCTCGGATGAAAACTTTGTGGCTTGTCACGCTCCCCCTCATGCGTCCGTCAATTGCCGCGGGGTTGGCGCTGGTCATTCTCTACGTGGTGTCGGATTTCGGGGCGGTGTCGTTGCTGCGATATCAAACCTTGACGTATGCGGTGTTCCAACAGATGACTGGCCGATCGGATAATACGGCCGCGAGCATTCTGAGTCTGCTCCTTGTCGGACTGGCGCTCCTGTTTTTGGTCACGGAACGGTGGTTTCGCCACCGCAGCCGGTTTTACCAGACGACTGGACGCTACCGCCGCGCCGAACGGCATCGCTATGGCTGGCTTGGAACGTCGGTGATCACCGGCTATCTCATGGTGGTCGTCGGGGCCTCGTTCGCACTGCCGGCGTGGCTTCTCCTGGCTTGGAGCCTCTCGCCAGAAGCACAGGCCACCATCGATAGCCGGTTCTTCGGCTTTTTGTGGAATAGCGGATTCCTGGCCGCCTGTGCAGCGACCGGCGGGGTGCTGATCGGTCTCCCCCTTGCTTACATGGCCAACCGGCGCCCGAACTGGCTGAACGTTGGGTGCCTCCAAGCCGCGTACGCGGGCTACGTCCTTCCCGGCCCCGTGGCGGCGCTCGCCGTACTGGTCCTGTGCCTGAATGCGACGCCGTTCCTGTACGGATCCGTACTGGTGCTGATCGTCGCCTACGTGATCCACTTTCTGCCTGCAGGACTGCAGTCCCTGGAGCCGGCGCTCCAGCAGATAACGCCCAACCTCGAGGAAGTCGCGCGCACCCTCGGGCTTGGGGTGCGACAAACTTGGCAGCGAGTGACGCTACCGCTCATGCGGAACGGGTTCATCGTCGCCTGGGTGTTGATATTCCTCCAAACGATGAAGGAACTTCCTGCCACATTGCTGTTGCGGCCGGTCGGATTCGATACGTTGGCGATTCGGGTGTGGATGGAAGCCAGCGAAGAGTATTACCGCCTCGCTGCGCCCTCAGCGCTCCTGATCGTGCTGCTTGGTCTGCCGACCCTACTCTTGTTGCTCTCGAAGGATTGGCGGGCGGCGTGAAGCCGCAGCAACCGCTCATGGGAGAATCGAACCTGCAACCAGATCTCTATCGTCCGGCATCGTCCGTCCTGGAGTTGCGGGCTGTCTCCTGTGCCTATGACGTTGGACGTCCGGCCGTGCGCGACATCGCCTTTGTCGCCCATGAAGGAGAAATTCTCTGCCTGTTGGGTCCTTCGGGCTGCGGGAAGACTACGATCCTCCGGGCCATCGCCGGGTTTGAGCCGGTTCGATCGGGACAGATCTTCCTGTCCGGCCATCTGGTGTCGTCAGTCGATCAGATGGTACCGACCGAAGATCGACACGTCGGCATGGTTTTTCAAGAATATGCGCTGTTTCCTCATCTGCGCGTGCATGAGAACATTGCATTCGGCTTGCGCCGGCTGAGCCGGAGCGATCGCAAAGCGCGCGTCCAGGACATGCTCCGGCTGGTCGGATTGGAAGGGTTCGAGCGGCGATACCCGCATGAATTGTCGGGCGGCCAGCAGCAACGTGTGGCGCTCGCAAGGGCCTTGGTTCAGCGACCGGTGTTGCTTTTGCTGGATGAACCCTTCAGTAACTTGGATCCCGATATGGCGGGACGCATGCGCCAGGAGCTGCACGATTTGTTGCGCCGCACCAAGACCACCACGATCCTCGTCACGCACGACCACGATGAAGCCTTTGCCATGGCTGATCGCATCGCCGTGCTCAACCAAGGCCGCCTCGAACAATTCGACACACCTGAGACCATTTATCACATGCCTGAAACTCCATTCGTGGCCGATTTTGTGGGCCAGGCCGACTTTATCCCCGGCACCGTCTCGAAAGGGATGGTGCACACGGAGTTGGGCGACTTTCCCAATACGCTCGAGTGTGACGATGGGACTGAGGTCGTCGTGATGATCAGACCGGACGACATTCACCTGGTGCCGACAAAAGCAGCCACCTCGCACGTAATCTCTCGTCAGTTCAGAGGATCGGAAAACTTGTACGCAGTGAGTCTTCCTTCCGGACAAATCGTCCATAGCAGCCAAGGTTCCACCAGCGTGTACCAGGAAGGCACCCCGGTCGAACTCCGTGTTCTGGCCTCACATACGGTGCTGTTTCGACAGGCGGATGCAGGCTAGAACGTAGAACCGCACGTTGACAGCGATTTTCCGCTTCTGGCACAGTCACCGCCCAGGTAGCCACCTTCACCCGCCATTTGAACACGGCCCTGAGAAGGAGTATGTAATGGAGGCGCTGAACAATGCAGTCGACTACGGCATCATCGGTTTGCTCTTGGCCTTGAGCGTCTGGTCGGTCGCCATTGCCGTGGAACGCTGGCTCTACTATCGTCGCATTGATCTGGCGCAATTCACCTCCCAGCAAACTCTCGAAATCGCGCTCACAAAGCGGCTTGTCGTCATCGGCACCGTGGCGGCCAATGCCCCATATATCGGCCTGCTCGGGACAGTTCTCGGCATCATGCTGACGTTTCACACCATGGGAACGTCCGGCACGATGGCCGTGAACACGATCATGACCGGCTTAAGCCTCGCGTTGAAGGCGACGGCGATGGGATTGCTAGTCGCCATTCCGTGTGTGGTCCTCAACAACATCCTTCGGCGAAGAGTGAGCGAGCTCGTGGCACAGTACAAGGTGATACATGGATCGCGAGCTTGATCAAATCAACGTGATTCCTCTCGTCGACGTTATGCTGGTTCTGCTGGTTATTGTACTGACGACGGCGACGTTCATCAGCACTGGCCAAATTCCGGTGAACCTGGCCAAAGCCAAGGAAGCCGGCGACCGTAAAGACGTGCCCATTGTGATCACGCTTAACGCCGAAGGGCATCTGTTTGTGAATGATCGGCCGGTAAGCTCGGACGGGCTAAAACAGAGCCTCCTAGTGCATCCCCGTGAGTCAGCGGTCGTCGTCCGTGCGGACAAGACCACATTGCTGGAAAAGTTTGTTTCGCTCGTCGACGACGTCAGAGGGCTCGGCTTTCAGCATGTCAGCCTCGAAGTGGTTCGCCTATGACATCAGCGCATGGACGGACAGACGCCCGCTCGTTCGGATGGTTGGCATCGCTGGGTCTTCACGGCGCGCTTGCCTTCGTGGCATTGATCCTTACCCAGCGCATGACGCTCGCTCCCCAGCCGCCTGCCTTCACTTGGCGCGTCACCATGGTCGCCGCGCCTTCAGATTTACCGCGGTCATCCGATTTACCATCGACGCCCGTCCATGCGCCGCTGCGTACATCGCTGTTGCAAACGCCGCATGTTCGGGACTCGAGCCCGGCGCCCCGCATCAGTAGCCCTACGAAAAATTCATCGGTGGCCTCGGTCACAAATGACCCGACCCTTGAGAAAAACGAACTGTACTCGCGGCCTGCTTCAGCCGACGACCTGACCTCGCCTCAGCCGCCGGCACACTCGCCGTTGCCATCACCGCTTCGACAGCCGGAAGCGTCCGCCGACTATGATGTTGGATACATTCACAGCGAGCTAGTGTCATCGCAGGAAGCCGGCTCACCGGTCGAAACACCGACGTTGGGTTCCGTCGCGACACCCGTCGCACGCGCCGATTACACATGGCTATCCGAGACCATTCTTCGGCGCATGGAGGAACTTAAAAGGTATCCGGCCGAGGCGAGGCTCGATCGGGTCGAGGGCAAGGTGGTGCTGAAAGCGATCGTCAAAAGCGACGGGAACGTCGAGGCTGTCGAAGTTTTCCGGAGTTCAGGCCATGAAAGTCTCGACCGGGCGGCCGTCGAACTGCTGAATCTCGCCGCTCCGTTTCGCTTCCCGCATTCGTTGGACAAGCTTCAGATGATGGTGAAGATCCCGATGAGTTACAAGCTCGCACCGTAATAGTACTTCCGGGATGGTGCAGGCGCCGGTGATCGTGAGCGCATGTCATTGGCCCAGTCCACTTAATACGGTCACTCGGTTCCGCAGTCCCGATGAGATGAGAACGCGCCCCTCCGCATCGACGATGATCACTTCAACGTCTTCCAACTGCTCGACCAGCTCCATGCCCCGTTCCGCGCCCAACACAAAAATGCCGGTATCAAGACCGTCCGCCCACACCCCTTCCTTGGCGATGACACTCACGCTTTGACAGGCGCGGGCTGGTTGAAGCGTGTGGGGATCGAGAATGTGATGGTATCGGACTCCGTCCTTGTCGAAGAACCGCTCGTAATCTCCGGCGGTCGAGATGGCCTCGTCTTGCAGATCGATCCGGGCTAAAATTTCTCCTTCCTTCCTGGGATGCCGGATGCCGACTGGGAATGCTCCGCCGTCCGGCAACCGTCCGAAGGTTTTGATGTCTCCGGACAAGGCGACGACGCCCGCCACCGCTCCCGCTTTTTTCATCACCGTCACGGCCTGATCTGCCGCATACCCTTTCCCGATGCCGCCGACATCAATGCGCATGCCCAGCTTCTGAAGATAAATGGTCCGTTCCCACACATTGGTGTGGACGTACTGTAAATCCACCAGTGGCTTTAGTGCGGCCAACTCTTCAGATGTAGGAATCCGTGGTTCTGCAGAAATATTCCATGCATCGACGGCCGGACCGATAGCGATGTTGAAGGCTCCTTCGGTCATCTCGGCGACCTGCAGCGATTTTCTCACGACCGCCATCGTTTCCAGGCTCACCTTCACGGCGCTTTTCCCCGCAGCGGCATTGACCTTCGAAAGCTCGCTCGAGGCAACCCATGTGCTGAGCAGTTGTTCGAGGCGTTTGATCTCTTGAAAACCCGCCGTGATGGCTTCGTTGGCCTCGTCATGCGTATGACCGACGGCCGTGATGGACACGAGCGTGCCCATGTGCATCTGCGTGCGTTTCAGCGTGAGCAGGGGATGCCCGGAAGATCCGGCCTTAACACAAGAGAGGACTCCGGCCGATACACAGAGGAGCAGACCGATTGTGACCTTGAAATTCATGCGGAAGCGTTCACCACCAATGGCGGCGAAAATAGCGGGGAACGCGAGGATAGGGCATGACTTCGTAAAGCCTGGCTTGCTGCTCGGTGGGATTAGGCAGCACCGTCGTGACCGCGCGAACATCCAATGATCGATCCATGCTTGTCAATGCATCGAGCGCTTCCGCGCGATCCTCTTCGTCGCTGATCATTGAGACCGACACCATCCGGCCGTATTTTGGAGAATCGACGCCGAACCGCCAGGTTCCCACATAGGTGACCGGCTCCTGACCGATGGAAAAAACCGACCCGAGTTGGGCCATCGAGAGAAAGGGCCCTTCGTTGATCTGGACCCGAATCAATTCATAGTCCCCCGGCGTAAGAGGCACGATGAAGCGCTCGTCGTTCGACTCGACTTCGACCGTGACCCGTTCTTTTGTCGATAAATTTTGAACCTCGAATGATCTGACAGCCGGTTCATAGATCCTGCTCCGCTCTCCGGTCAGCACCGCCACTACCCGCCCGACAGCGACATTCGACTGGACGATGCCCTCTTCAGGCACGGCAGGCAGCTCCTTGACGCATGCCGGCAAAAATAGGAAGGCCGCAGCGCAAGACCACCGTAAAAATGCCTTCATGGCCATGCTTGATTATACGGCATCATGCCTGGGAAGTATGCGGCCTTGAACCTAGAGGCCCACTTGACAGCGGGAACGGCGTGATTTTATACTGCCGACGATTTTAATAATTGTTCTCAATATCAGGAACTACTCACCCATGCCTCTGCCGCCAACTGAAACGACCGTCGGCACAGAAACCCGCTGCGAATGCGGCCAACTGATCGCGAAAGTTCGCGGCCAATGCCTTGAGCTTAAGTGCAAGCGGTGCAAACGCATTGTCGTCATTCCGTTCTCGTCCATCGAAGGATGGAACAACGTTCAGTCACCTGTTCACTCATGAAAGGAGGCGCTTCGATCACACTTTGGCGACAGTCATAGTCGTATCAATGACAACGACCAGAGACCGTCGAGTCCCGAGTCTGACCCTTACCCATTTCCATGGAGGTTTTGCAATGAGGATCCGGTCAATCCTCGGGACTCTCATGATCGCAAGCTTGCCGGTGCTGCCGGCATTAGCCGTAGACATGACCCCCGAAGAAATCAAAAAGATGGTTGATGATGCAGTCGAAAAAAAGATGCAGGAGCACGAACGGCGTGAAACCCCTGCCGAGCGGAGCATGGAGCAACGAGAAGGCGCCCCAGCCTCGCAGTATCCCATGGCCACGGGTCCGATGACCGACGTCAGGGTCGAGCGAAAGGGAGAAGAAAAGGTTCCCCTCTCGTTTGGCGCGACAGGTTCAGGCCGCTTGGTCTATGCCAAGCCGTTCGTGGCTGCGCCGAAGGCCATTGTGGGCGGCTATATGGACATTCAATATCGGGCTCACCGCAATGGTGTCATCGAAACGGGAGACTATAACGATATTCGCGGTGGACAGGGGACGACCAACGGATTCGACCAACAGCGATTCGTGCCATTCATCTACGCCGACATCACCGAGCATGTGAAGTTTGCATCAGAACTCGAGATCGAGCACGGGATTAGAGGGGCCGGTGAAAACGAAATCAGTCTTGAGTTCGCTCACATGGACTACCTGGTAAACGAACCCTTCAATATTCGGGCAGGAATCCTGCTGATTCCGATCGGCAAGTTTAACCTGCTGCACGACTCGCCCTTGAACGACTTAACGGATAGGCCGCTCGTCAGCCAATTCGTCATCCCGTCAACGATGTCAGAAACCGGTGCAGGCTTTTACGGCACTTTTTATCCGGGTCGAACGAGTAAATTGGACTACGAATTATATTTCTCAACCGGCCCCTGCGGGTATAACAGTGACGGCTCCCCGCGGATCAACGAGGAAAACGGAACAAAAAATTCTCGCCAACGGAAATGTGAATCGACCGCCGACGGGTTTGACATCAACAACGGAAAAGCGGTCTCAGGTCGTCTTGCCTTCAGTCCGATGCTTGGCGTGGAAGTCGCGGGATCGGGCTATTATGGCAATTCATCTCCATCCAGCTATAACCCGTTAAGTATCACCGCAATCGACTGGACGCTGCAAAAAGGTCCGTTTGAGCTCATCGGTGAAGCCGCCTGGTCCTATGCTCGCGGTAACTCGCGGGCGATCCCTAATAACACGATCGGCGGCGGAGTGCCCACCGGAACCTTCCTGGCCGGTGTGAACACCTTTAACCCGGCTGCCGGTCCCCCACAGCGCATGAACGGGTACTACATCCAAGCGAACTATCATTTCATGCCTGCGTTCTTGGCCAACTGGTCGCCGAAACGCTTCGGCGAAGGATCGACTTTCACGGCCGTCATTCGGTATGACCGGGTGAACCTCAACATGGATAACAATGGGGAAAATCAAGGCAAGCTTGAGCAAATTTCGTTCGGCTTGAACTATCGGCCGGTCGAAGATGCCGTATTCAAGGTGAGTTACCAGTATTTACCGATGTCGTTTAATCCAAACTCGGGTCAGCGTATTCATGACAGCGCATTTGTGATCTCAGCAGCGACGTATTTTTAAAGGGAACGGTCGGCAGCCTCCACAAGAGAGGGAGGCTGCAGGCCCACATTGTGGAGTGCACGTGATTAGATTCAATCGTCCCCTTCTGTTCGTCCTCGTGCTCATCATGCCGGGTTGTGCGTCCTTGAGTGGAAGCCACGACCAATACTTCGTCTGTTCGTATGACACCGTGTGGGATACGGCGCTCGAGACGTTGAAAGGGTATTCGATCAACGCACAGAACAAAAACAACGGGACGATTGAGAC
>DATELB010000022.1:0-54982 GCA_035277085.1 Nitrospira sp.
CAATTGTCGCTTTCAAGCCGGGGAGACCTCGTTTGGATCGAGGCCTACGCCAATCGCTTCCTCAAGCATATGGTCCGTGCGATTGTCGGCACGCTGGTGGAGGTCGGCCATGGGAAAAGGACGCCAGCCGGTCTCAGGACCCTCCTGGCCGCGAAGGACCGGACGGCAGCCGGAAGGACGGCTCCGCCGCACGGTCTCTTTCTCGTGCGCGTGGATTACGACGGCGCTTCAAAAGGGAACGATGACGGCTTGCGGCAAGGAGAGGGAAGAACACTCACCGGCGGGTGACGCGCACACGAGTTCGGCGCGCCGTTGAATCAGCGGGGAGAAGCCTCGTCGCGGTTTTCGAGCTTCTTGCGCAACTCGATCAACTCCTGCTCGAGGGCCAGGAAGCGGTCGCTGATCGGGTCGGGTAGATTGATGTGGTCCATCGTCGCGTCGGGAAGCCGTTCGCCTTGGGTCTTGATGACGCGGGCCGGGACGCCAATCACGGTGGAATTCGGTGACACGTTCTTGAGCACGACCGAATTGGCGCCGATTTTCACGTTGTCCCCGATCGTAATGCCGCCGAGGATTTTGGCGCCCGCCCCGACGACGACGTGGTTGCCCAGCGTCGGATGGCGCTTTCCTCGCTCCTTGCCAGTTCCGCCGAGCGTCACGCCTTGAAACAGCGTAACGTAATCGCCGACCTCAGCCGTCTCGCCGATGACGACTCCCATGCCGTGATCGATGAAGAAGCCGACCCCGATCCGCGCGGACGGATGGATTTCTATGCCGGTCAGCCAGCGAGCGATCTGGGAGATGGCCCGTGGGATCAAAGGCACCCCATGGAACTTCAGCCAATGGGCCACCCGGTAGGCGAGCAGCGCATGAAACCCCGCATAGGTGAGAATGACCTCGAGCTTGCCAGTGGCCGCCGGGTCGCGGTCGAAGACGGCTTGCAGGTCCTGCCGGATTGCCTTCAACATGGGCGCCATCTTACGCTGCTCACACGCGTTCAATCAAACACACCGCGTGCGCGTGGACCCCTTCTTCCCTGCCAACCGCATCCAGCCCTTCTCCGCTCTTAACCTTGACATTCACGCAATCGGGATCGATGCCGGCGGTTTCCGCCATTTTCTTCTGCATGGCCGACAAATGCGGCGCGAGTCGCGGCGCCTGGGCGACGATCACGGTATCGATGTTGCCCACACGATAGCCCTTCGCCTTTAATTTGCTCATCACGTCTTCCAGCAATTTGAGACTCGAGATGCCCTTGTAGCGCGCATCTGAACTCGGGTAGTGCCGTCCGAGATCGCCTTCTCCCATGGCGCCCAGCAGGGCATCGCAGACCGCGTGCACCAGCACATCGGAATCGGAATGGCCGAGGAGGCCCTTGCCGTGAGGGATTTCGATTCCCCCGAGGATGAGCTTTCGGCCGGGAGCCAGCGGATGCACGTCATAGCCATACCCTATTCGCATAATTGCCCCTTTTGATCACCCCGGCGCGAGAACGCTAGGGTCGTCCACCCGTTCGTGACGCCAGAATGGCCTCGCCGATCACAAGATCTTCCGGCCTGGTGACCTTGATATTTTCGCCGCTGCCTTCGACCACCCGTACGGGATGTCCCATCCACTCGAGGAGATAGGCATCGTCCGTGGCGGCAACCCCCTCCGCCTGTGCCTTGCGATGCGCCTCGGCAAGCCAGTCCCGGCGGAATGCTTGCGGGGTCTGCGCGAGCCATAACGGCTTACGGTCGATCGTGCGTTCGATGAGACGATCGCCGCCGACTTGTTTCACCGTATCCCGCATGGGCAGCGCGATTATCGCCGCACCATCGGCCCGGGCAGCCTCGACGACCTGCCGTACCATCGTCTCGGTCACGAACGGCCGGACGGCATCGTGAATCACGACAAGACCGACTTGCTCGTCGATCACGGCCAGGGCACGGCGCACGGAATCCTGCCGTTCCTGCCCGCCGGCGACGATCTGCGTTACCTTCGTGAAGCCGTGAGGATCGACGATGTGGGTGCGGCAATAACCGAGATCCGCTTCCGGAACCGCGAGGACGACCGTCTCGATGACCGGAGACGATTCGAACACACGAAGAGAGTGGACGAGGAGCGGCAGCCCTCCGAGCGGGCGAAATTGTTTCCGCACGGCGCCGCCCATCCGAACGCCCAACCCAGCCGCAGGAACAATTGCGACGGCCCGCGCCACGTCCGGTCCCCCAGGAGGCTCGCGCAACCCGGCTACCGCCACGACGGCAGAACTGACACGATGAGGCCGCTATCCACGCGCGATCTGCAGCTCCTCTCGCTCAGTTTCCTCCTTCAGCCGCGTGAAAATCATCCGGCCGGCGGTCGTTTGGAGCACGCTGGTCACGATGACGTCCACGTTCTTGCCGATGTAACGCCGGGCGTTGTCGACGACAATCATCGTGCCGTCGTCGAGATATGCCACGCCCTGTCCGGCTTCCTTGCCTTCCTTCAGCACGAAGACGCGGATGGCTTCGCCCGGGAGCACGACCGGCCGCAATGCATTGCACAACTCATTAATGTTCAACACGCGTATGCCCTGTAACTCCGCCACCTTGTTGAGGTTCAGATCGTTCGTGACGATCTTGGCGTTCATCTTTTTCGCGAGGACGATGAGCTTTGCGTCGACTTCTTTCACGTGCGGGAAATCTTCGTCGATGATCCGGACGTCGACGTCGCCCATCTTTTGAATTTTGTTCAGAATATCGAGACCGCGCCGTCCCCGCGCCCGCTTCAAGGAGTCCGAAGAATCGGCGATATGTTGTAGTTCGTCCAGGATAAAGTGCGGAACCAGGAACGTCCCTTCGAGAAATCTCGTTTCACACAGATCGGCCACGCGGCCATCGATGATCACGCTGGTATCGAGCACCTTGGGACAGACGGTGTTGCCGTCCAGTTCAAAAAATTTCTGTTGCGTGCTGGGCAGCTTTTCCTTGCCGAATCTGGCGCCGAGCACGAGACCGAGGTAGGGAAACCCGAGGAGAAACACCAGCCCACCGATGTGGAAGAGGAACGTCTGGACGTCAAAAATCTCTCCGCCCACCCATTCCACCAATCCCGTGAGGATGAGGCCTGCTGCCAATCCCGCCGTGCCTCCGACAATGATGCCGAATGACAGGTTGCGCAAGGCATATTCTCCGGCCACAATGAGACCGCCCGTCACCGCCCCGATTCCAAACCCGTACAGCCAATATGAGGCGCTCGCCTCATCGGCCTTGATGAACAACGCCATTCCTGCCAAGGCGCTGAGAAGGACAAATATGGCTCTCGATACCATACCTTCACCTCCTCTCGTTAAGGACGCAACGTGAGATAGATAGCCTGCCCTTTCCGCTTCAAGAGCAGCAGCACGGCCTGGTCCTTCCCCAGACCCGACACGGCCCGCTCATAGGTCTTGATTGAGTTCACCGGCTTCCGGTTGATTTCCAGCACGATATCGCCTTCGCGAACGCCCGTCTCCTCGGCCGTACTCCCCGGCCTTACGCGCACGATGACCACGCCCCGCTCGCTCGGTTTGATCCCATATCGAGAGGCGAGTTCCTCGTTCAACTCACGGACGTCGAGATCGGAAAGCACTCCGGCAGGAGCCGTCGATTCTCCGTTCTCCTCGGAACCGGGCTGTCCCAAGGACTTCGGCTGCTCGACGATCGTGACGTCGATCGTCTTCGGTTTTTTGTCCCGGATGACTTTGATCGGCACCTTGCGGCCGATCGGCGTCTGTGCCACCGCATTGCGCAAATGCGTGGGAGAATCCATGGGTTTGCCGTCGTATTCCGTAATGACGTCGGCGCGCTCAAAGCCCGCTTTCTTCGCGGGGCTGTCGTCCATCACGTCGCTCACCAACACGCCTTTCGTTTCCGGCAGGCCGAATTGAGAGGCGAGCTCGGGTGTCAACTCTTGAATCGCCACGCCGAGCCATCCGCGCACGACCTTTCCGGTCTTGACCAGCTGGTCCATGATGGAGCGGGCGAGGTTGCTCGGCACTGCGAAGCCGATGCCCATGTTGCCGCCGCTCTGGCTGAAGATCGCCGTGTTGATTCCGACCAATTCGCCGCGCACATTGACCAGGGCGCCTCCGGAATTGCCGGGGTTGATGGCCGCATCGGTTTGAATGAAGTCCTCGTACTCCGCGATGCCCATGCTGGCCCGTCCGACTGCGCTCACGATGCCCATGGTGACGCTCTGGGTGAGCCCGAAGGGGCTGCCGACGGCCAGCACAAACTCCCCGACTTCGAGCTGGTCGGAATCGGCGAAGGGAATCGTCGACAATCCGGTCGCTTCGATCTTGACGATGGCCACGTCGGTCTTCGTATCCGTGCCGATCAGTTTGCCCTTGAACTCCCGTTTGTCGGACAGAATCACCCTGATGTCATCGGCCTTGTTCACGACATGATTGTTGGTGATGATCAGGCCGTTCGAGTCCACAATGACGCCGGAACCCTGCCCCCGCTCCTTCCGGTCACGATGCGGCTGCTCGCGCTTGAAAAACTCGTCGCCGAAAAACCGGCGAAAAAAGGGGTCGTCGAACGGGGAGCTTTGCGGCCCGTCTCCCGACTTACCGGACCGGCTCGAGGCGATATTGACCACGGCCGGCTTGACGGTTTTCGCGATTTCGACAAAGCTCTTCGCGGGCCCACCGGTTACTGGCTGCTGGGGCACTGTGGCGACCGGACGGACGACACCGTTCGTCGGCGCATCCGGCCCCGCCGCGCCGTGCGGCATCCAGCCGAGTTCGGAAGCCATCACGAGGCCGATAACGACGCCCAGGACCAGGAGCACATAAGGAATGGCGCGTGAACTTCTAAGCGTCATCAACGGTCCTTATTGGACTTCTCCGGCATAGATGCCCATGATCGTTTGTAAAAACTTTACGGCTTCGGCTTTCGGCCGCTGAAAGGAGTTCCGCCCGATGATGCTGCCGAACCCGCCGCCGTCCCGGATGGCGCGGGCCTCTTCGAAGACGTTCTTGTCCTCGCTCTTCGCCCCCCCGGAGAAGATTACGATCCGACGGCCGTCGAACGCGCTTTGGACGACGTGCCTCACCCGCTCGGCCAGCGTCTTGATCGGGATTTGCGTCGACTCGTACACTTTCTTCGCCGCCGCTTGCTCCAGATGCGCCGACGGCAGCTTGACCTTGATCACGTGCGCGCCGAGCTGCGCCGCGATTTGGGCCGCATACGCGACGATGTCGATCGCGGTCTCCCCTTCTTTGCTGATCGACGAACCCCGGGGATATGACCAGACAACAACCGCGAGGCCGCGCTCTTTGGCTTCCTCGGCGATGGCGCGCAACTGCTCATACATCGCATTGCAATGGGCAGAGCCTGGATAGATCGTGAAACCGACCGCCGCACACCCCAAACGAAGCGCATCGTTCACGCTTCCGGTGACCGAGGGAAGCGGATCCTTATCGTCGTGCAACACGTCGTGGTTGTTCAGCTTCAGAATGAGTGGGATCTGTCCCGCAAACTGACTCGCCCCCGCCTCTAAAAATCCCAGCGGGGCCGCATACGCATTGCATCCCGCATCGATGGCCAGTTGAAAATGGTACAGCGGATCGTAGCCGGGCGGATTGGGAGCGAAGCTTCTCGCGGGGCCGTGCTCGAACCCCTGGTCGACCGGCAGAATGACGAGCTTCCCGGTCCCCGCCAACTTGCCGCTCTTGAGCAGGCGCGCGAGGTTGGTTTTGGTTCCGGCATTGTCGCTCGTATAGTGGTTCAGTATTTCTTGGATGTGATCCGCCATGTCATCTCCGCTCGCGTGATGCAGCCGGCTTACGCTCGTCCTGCCGTTCCCCGGAGGCAGCTGTCCGCATCACGCACGTCGTCGGCGCTGCCGATGATCAAGGGCACGCGCTGATGCAATTTTTTCGGCTCGATGTCGAGGATGCGCATGTCTCCGTTGCTCGCGCTGCCGCCGGCCTGCTCAACGACCATCGCCATGGGGTTCGCTTCGTAAAGCAGCCGCAGTTTTCCTTCCGGTTTGTTGACCTCACCGGGGTACAGGTAAATTCCTCCGGCGAACAGGAGCCGGTGGACGTCGGCGACGAGACAGCCTGAATAGCGGCTGCTGTACGGACGGCCAGCCGCCTTGTCCGGCTTCTTGAGTGAGTCGATATAGCGCTTGGTGCCCTCCGGCCACTTTTCGTAGTTCCCCTCGTTGACGGCATAGACTTTTCCGCGCGACGGCATCTTGATGCCGGGGTGAGACAGCTGATATTCGCCGACGTTGGGATCGAGCGTGAAGCCATACACGCCTTTGCCCGTCGTGAAGACGAGCATCGTGCTGGGTCCGAACAAAAAATACCCCGCGGCCAGCTGGTGGGTGCCCTTTCTGAGCAAATCGTTGTCTCCCAGTGGCTGTGCCGGATTCTGGTGCTCGACGATGGAGAAGATCGAACCCAACGGCATGTTCACGTCCGTATTGGAGGAGCCGTCCAACGGATCGAAGAGCACCATATAGGGGGCGGGCCTGCCGGGCGAGGTCACGAACACCGGCTTTTCCATCTCTTCCGAAGCGAGCGCACCAGCCACCCCGTCGCGCTGCAAGACTTGCACAAACGTCTCATTGGCCATTTGGTCCAATTTCTTGACGGATTCGCCCTGCACGTTGGTTTCGCCGGTCGTCCCCAGCATGTTGAGGAGGCCGGCGATCCGAAGGTCGCGGGCCAGCGTCTTGCCGACTAATCCAATGGCGGACAGCAAGGCCGTGAAGGATCCGGAACCCCCGAGCGAGGCCGGGGGATTGGCCATGAGAAACTGTTCGACGGTGAGCGGCTGTTGTGCCATGAAGGGGGCGGGACCTTATAAAGCCAAGAGCTCTCCCTCACCCCGTGCGAGGGAAGCCCGAACAATAGGGATAATTGTGAACGATTATAGCCCGTCTCGGGTAGACGGGCAACGATTCTCGGACCCGTTACGACGGCCCCTTGGGAGGCGGAAATCCGTCGACCAGATCGGCCACGACGGCGCCGATGATGACTTTGGCCTTCATGCGAACGGGAATACGCCGCTCGTCGGTCGTGAACCAGACGCGGATGTTTCCTTTATTGATGAAGATGCCTTTAAACGGCATGACCACAACGACTTGCGCTGTTTCCGCCCTACCCCAGGCCCCTTCCAGGGTCTCGATCTTCTCGACCCTAACCTCGACCTGGCGATTCTTTTTGTCGTGGTGAACGTTCAGCATGAGGGACGCACCCGGCGTCATCGGCAGCTGGTTGCGGACGTAATAGAGGCATGAGATCAAGTCCTGTGTGCCGGCCGGGATTGGAAGCGATTCGGTCGTCCCCTGTCGTACCGCTGTGACGGTTCCTTCCGCGTGGTGAAAGGTATATTCGATATCCTCCTTGTTCTTCCCCTCGCGGCGATGGAAGACCATATGCTGGGGAAGTTGGGTGCGCAGGTCGTATTCCGATTCGACGCGATTATCGACGGGGAAAAACTTGCTGATCGCGGGGCGGGACTGCGCCGTCGTGACCAGTTTCGCTCGCGAGTTGTCGCTGCCAGCACCATCCGGCTGCACTTCCATCACGGCGGTGCCGGCCAGGATATTCAACCAGGAAATATCGTAGGTGAGACGCTCGCCGGTCCGGACCGCCTGAACGGAAGCCTCAGCGGCAGCCGCCACCGCGCCAGGGGCCGTTCCGATCAACAGGAAGGCCAACAGATACCAACAGCCAAGGCGGGTCATGATCACTGGTGCCCGGCGAAGCACTAGGGAAGCATGGCGCGGGTCACGGCCGCCAACTCCGCCTCGATCGCGGTCCGGATCACTGTGAGGCGGTCCGCCGAGGCGGCTTCGAATCGCAGGACCAAGGCCGGCTGGGTATTCGACGCGCGAATCAAGCCCCATCCGTCGTTGAAGATCGCCCGCACGCCGTCGATCGTCACGACTTCACGCACGATGTCCTTGCCGGGACCGATCGGCTGGCGAGACCTCACATAGCCGGTCAACCGCTCCTGCACCTGCTCAACGAGCTGGAATTTGATCGTGTCGGGAGTATCCACGCGAATCTCCGGCGTCACGGCGGTGGGAGGGAGATCCGCGACCAGCGCCGACAGCGACTTCCCGGTTTTGGCCAAAATCTCGACCAGGCGGCAGGACGCATAGATCGCATCGTCGTAGCCGAAATACCGGTCGGCGAAAAACATGTGTCCGGACATTTCGCCGGCGAGCACGGCCTGCTCGCTTTTCATCTTGGCTTTGATCAGCGAGTGACCGGTTTTCCACATGATCGGCCGGCCGCCTTGCTTGGCAATGTCGTCGTAGAGACACTGAGACGCTTTGACCTCGGAGATGATGGTGCCTCCGGGTTTGGCGGAAAGAATGTCGCGCGCATACACGACCATCAGACGGTCGCCCCAAAGCACGCGCCCCTGCTCATCGATCGCGCCGATGCGGTCGGCATCGCCGTCATAGCCGATGCCGAGATCCGCCTTGTGCTCCTTGACGGCCCTCATCAAATCGCCGAGATTTTCCAGCACCGTCGGATCCGGATGGTGGTTTGGAAACCGGCCGTCCAACTCACAGTAGAGCCCCGTCACCCGGCAGCCGAGGAGCTCCAACGCGTCCTTTGCCACGAGCGCGGCGGCCCCGTTGCCGCAATCGATCACGACGTGCAAAGACTTCCCGTCGACGCCGGAGAAGCTCTTCTTAATGTAGGCGAGATAATCAGGAATGATCGGATGCTCCGACCGCGTGCCGCGGCCGGATGTAAAGACACCCGCCTCCATCACACGACGCAGCTCTTGTATGGCTTCTCCATGGATGGCTTCCTTGCCGACACAGACTTTGAAGCCGTTGTATTCGGCGGCATTGTGGCTGCCCGTGATCATGATGCCGCCGTCGACCGGCAACTGAAAAAGCGAGAAATACACCAACGGCGACGGACAGATGCCGACATCGACCACATTCATCCCGCCGGCCAGTAGCCCTCGTACTAATGCGTCGAACAGGCCCGGTGAGCTCAACCGGCCGTCCCGCCCGACCGAAATGGTCCTCACGCCGCGATCTCTGACATAGGTGCAGTAGGCACGTCCGACGCGTTCGGCGATTGATTCCGTCAATTCCTTGCCGACAATGCCGCGGAGGTCGTATTCGCGAAACAGTCCCATCTTTGTCCTTTTAATTTGGAGGAGTGCGGCCGTAGTCGTCCTTGAAGCGGACGATATCGTCTTCTCCGAGATACGGGCCGTTCTGCACTTCAATGATGTGCAAGGTATCCCGACCCGGATTCTCCAGCCGGTGCTTCGTCTCCACCGGAATAGCCGTGCTTTGCCCGATTTGGAGGTCAAACACCTCGTCGCCCCTTGTGACACGGGCTGTCCCGGCGATGACCACCCAATGTTCGCTGCGCTTATGGTGCAGTTGAAGCGAAAGGCGTCCGCCGGCGTTGACGGTCACGCGCTTCACCTTGTAACCCTGACCCTCTTCGAGGACAGTGTAGGATCCCCACGGTCGATGCACAGTCAGATGCTCCAGATGTTCGGGGGCTCCCTGCTGCTTCAGGATATCCACGATCCGTTTCACGTCCTGGGCACGGGACTTCGGACAGACGAGCGTCGCGTCCGGGGTATCCACCACGACCATATCGGTCAATCCAATGGTCGCCACCACGCGCCGGTCTCCATAGACGATCGACCGTCGACTGTCGATGTCGACGACGCGTCCGCCGACGACGTTGCCCGCTTTGTCCTTCCCGGCAACCTCATCGAGGCTGCCCCAGCTGCCGACGTCGGACCATTTGAAGGACACCTGGACCATGGCCGCCTTGTCGGATTTTTCCATGACGCCCGTGTCGATGGAGACTGACGGCAATGCCCGGTATGCCTCGTCGACGGCCGCTCTTGAAGGGTTCGTCTCCATCAACCGGGCAATCTCTTCGATGCCGCGCCCAAGCGCCGGCTGGTGGCGGCGGATCTCTTCCAAGATGGTCGCGGCACGCCAGACAAACATCCCGCTGTTCCAGTAGTAATCCCCGGCCTTCAGATACTGCGCCGCCTTGACGGCATTGGGCTTTTCGACGAAACGGCCGACACGGTAGCCCTTGAGCGCTCCACGCTTGCCAAGCACCTTTTTGAGGTCGGGCTTGATGTAGCCATAGCCCGTTTCAGGTCGGATCGGCTTGATGCCAAACGTCACCAGCAGTCCCTGCTGGGCCATGCCCGCCGCGAGCGCCACGGCAGCATCAAAATCCTTCTGCCCTTTGACGATATGATCCGCCGGGACGACCAACATGACCGCGTCCGGATCGCGACGGATGAGGTGCAGCGCAACGAGAGCGATGGCCGGTGCGGTGTTGCGTCCTTCCGGCTCGAGGACAAAATTGTCCTTCAACGCGTCCTTCCACTCGCTCAACTGCACACGTATGGATTCGGCCTGAGGCGGATTCGTCGAGATCATCACCCGTTGGGGCGGCGCGCCGGCCACGACGCGCCGCATGGTCTGCTGAATCAGCGTTTCGTCCCCGATGATCTTCAACAACTGTTTGGGAAACAACTGCCGGCTCAACGGCCAGAATCGCGTGCCGCTGCCGCCGGCCATGATCACCGGATACACGGTTGGCTGGTTCATTGATTTTTGCCCTTCATCGCTTTGACCGTCTTGTGCTGGGCCGCGAGAATCATCTCGATGATCTCCCGCACCGCACCTTCGCCGCCTTTCTTCGCGCAGACATAGTCGACGACTGCGAGCGCCTGCGGCATTCCGTCCGCAGGACTGGCGGAGAAGCCCACCGCCTTCAATGTCTCGACGTCGTTGACGTCGTCTCCGATGTACGCCACTTCTTCCATCGAAAGCCCGTGACGTTCCGTCATCTCCCGAACGAGGGAAATTTTATCCATGACACCCTGGTGCACTTCCGGAATCATGAGCTTTTCCCCGCGCCAGGCGACGAGCTTTGTGCGCTCCTGAGTGACGATCGCCGTTATGAGTCCCGCGCGCTGCAGCAGCTTGATTCCCATGCCGTCGCGGGTGTTGAACTTTTTCATTTCCTCCCCGGACTCCGAATAATACATGCCGGCGTCCGTCAACACACCGTCCACATCGGTGGCAAAGAGACGGATGCGTTTCAGCCTGGGAATCAAGGAATTTCGCGGGCGCTTCCGGGCGGTCATACCCCTCTCGAGCTTGCGTTGACGACCGACGCTAGGGCCATATTACTGGCTCAGGAGCACAGTTCAAAACAAAAAATGAGGGGTGGAAAAGCGCTCAGGCGGGCGACACTGGAGCAGAGGCGTGCTTCAGGAACCGGCTCAGGGCATCGCGCCAATCAGGCAATGCCGGATAGCGGCTTGCAAACCGGTCCTGCGACAGCACTGAGTAGGAGGGCCGCTTGGCAAGCCTCCCGGCTTGAGCCGTCGTGATCGGCAGCACGGCCGCCGGTGCGCCCGTGTGGCGGACGACGGCTTCAGCGAACTCATACCACGAACAATTGCCGCCGTTCGTCACGTGACACACACCCTCGAGGTCGCCGAAGGCGAGGTCGCGAAGGGCGCGAGCGAGGTCTTCGGCATACGTGGGACAGCCCCGCTGGTCGGCCACGACCTCCAGCTTCGGCCGCTCTTGCGCAAGCTTCGTGATCGTCTTTACGAAATTGGGGCCGTCGTGGCCGAACAGCCACGCCGTTCGGACGACGAGCGCGCCGGGGCACAGCGTCAACACCGCCTGCTCGCCCTCGTACTTCGACAAACCGTACTGATTGAGCGGCCGAGGCTCGTCCCGCTCGTGATAGGGAGTCGCCTTCATGCCGTCGAACACATAATCGGTGGACACGAAGATGAGCCGGGCTTCCACGGCCTGCGCCGCCTGCGCCACCCATCGCGTGCCTTGCCCATTGACGGCGTGGGCCCGCGCTGGTTCACGCTCCGCCTGATCGACATTGGTATAGGCCCCGGCGTGCAGAATGATCTGGGGCTTGGCCGCTCGAATTTGGTCTGCGCAGGCAGGGCTCGTCAGATCGAACTCCGGCAGGTCCTTGAGAATAAGGGTCTCGGATTGTAGAACTCGCTGCAGCGCATGCCCTAACTGACCATTGGCTCCGGTAATCAGAATGCGCATCATGAGGGCGACGCCGACAACCCTTCTTTCAGCCGTTTCGCATACATGGCTTCATAATACGTCCGGAAATTGCCGGATTTGATCGGGCGCCACCAGGGCTCGTTTTGACGATACCACTCCACCGTGGCCTTGAGCCCCTGGTCAAAGGGAACGGTCGGCTGCCAGCCCAACTTCATCAGCTTGCGACAATCCACGGCATAGCGCTTATCATGCCCGGGCCGGTCTTGGACAAATCGGATCAACGAGACGGGTTTGCCCAACAGCGCCAACAGCTGTTCCGCAACCGTCAGGTTTTCCCGTTCGTTGCCTCCTCCGACGTTGTAAATGTGCCCGGGTTCGCCATCCAACAGCACCCGCTCGATGCCGCCGCAGTGGTCCTGGACCGCCAGCCAGTCGCGACGCTGTCGACCGTCGCCATACAACGGCAAGGGCTGATCGTCGATGGCGTTGGTCAGGAACAATGGGATGAACTTTTCTGGGTACTGATTTGGACCGTACGTATTGCTGCCGCGCGTGACCATCACAGGAAATCGATAGGTGGTCCAGAAGCTCAAGCTCAGCAAGTCGCCGCCGGCCTTGCTCGCCGAGTACGGACTCCGGGGGACGAGCGCATCGTCTTCGGTCGAGGTTCCGGTTTCCACGGAGCCATAGACCTCGTCGGTGCTGACTTGCACGAACCGTTTGACACCGGCCCGCCGGGCTTCTTCGAGAAGGACGCCCGTCCCGACGACGTCGGTTTTTGCAAAGCTGGCCGGATCGAGAATTGAGCGGTCCACGTGTGTCTCGGCGGCGGCGTTGATGACGCCTTCGATCTGGTGCTCCTCAAAGAGACGCCGCACCAGTGCCTGATCGGCGATGTCGCCGTGCACGAACCGGTACCGCGCATGGCCGTCGAGATCCTGGGTGTTCGCCCGATTGCCGGAATACTTGAGCGCGTCGAGATTGACCACCCGGTGGCCGCTGTCGATCACCAGCCGCCGGACGAGATGGGAGCCGATAAACCCTGCGCCCCCGGTGACGAGAAGATTCATGTATGTGTCCCTATGCGACTGACTAACCGATCGCCCATTCGGTCAACCGCCGCTGAGATGACCAAGAGACTAACAGTTGGCCACCGCTTGTTCCACCGCAAAAGCACGCAAAAAGAACATTGGCTCCCTTGGAGTCCCCAAAGAGATTATTCCCCTAGTGGATTCGCTGATCATTCAACAGGTGGCTCAGTAATCCCTGCGATCATGTTCGAATTGAACACATATTCATTGCAGACCGAAACGTTAGAAACAATGTTTCGAAGTTGTAGCGAAGCGAGCGAAGTCAGAACTCTGTCAGCAGTTTCCTCAACTAGCGGTCTGGAGTTGCAATCGTGGTGGCCAGGCTAGGCCGAAGTTCTCATGTTCGAGCGTGAGGTTAGGGCTGTAGGCGGGATCGTTGGCCAATAAATGCCCCCAAAGCTGCTTGACGTAAGCAGACTCCTGTGAAAACCGAAGTCGTTGCTCTGCGGTCTCATCGTGACCCCGGGTCGCCGATTCATGGTGATACAACTCAGCGTACGGAGTATAAATGTTTCGATAACCCGCTTCGCGGACCCGGAGACAGAAATCCACATCATTAAACGAAGTGGGCAACGCCTCATTGAGGCCGCCGACTTTCCTAAAAGTCTCTTTCCTAATGACGAGACACGCTCCTGTGACGGCGCAGAATGACTGAATGAGTCGTGATCGGCCGAAATATCCGTTCTGATAACGAGGAAGGTACTTGTGTGCATGCCCCGCGACGCCGCGGATCCCCAAAAGAACCCCCGCATGTTGCAAGGTATCGTTGGGATACCACAATCTTGCTCCGACAGCGCCTACCTCCGGGCGCAGTGCATGGCTTACGAGCTCCGACAACCAGTCCGGAGAAATGACTTCCACATCGTTGTTGACGAGGCCTATGACGGTTCCGGATGCGAACGCAACCGCAGCATTCACGAGTGCGGAGAAGTTAAAAGGGCGGTCGTCCCGCAAGATGCGAACTCGCTCATCAGGTTTGAGCGATTCTAAATATTGGAGCGTATCCGGATCGTCAGAGCCATTGTCGACAATCAAGATTTCATAGTGTCCATATGTCGTTTTGCTGCGAATCGATTCAATACACGGCTTGAGAACGCCTAGGCCGTTCCGGCTCGGAATAATGAGGCTTACTTTCGGTTCCGCTGCAGGCAAGGGGTACCGCACTCGATACATTCGTACATCAGGCAGCGGCTCAACGACACCGGAACTTCCGGTTCGTTGAAGGTGTTCATTGATTGCACGCTCCCCGGCCTTCAACGCATACGCCTTGGCGCTGGCGCCACAGGCGGTGCTTCCACGGTGGATACGCCAGTGATACAGAACGCGTGGTATATGCACAATCTGACGGGCACTAATCCGCTCAATGCTCCGAAGGGCGAGGTCATAATCTTGCGCACCCTCTAATCCTTCTCGAAGCCCTCCCACTGCCTGTATGAGTCTACTTTTGTATACCGAGAGGTGGCATAACATATTGTGTGAATAAAAAAGATCTTCGTTCCAATCACACTTGAAATACGGATCGACCCGCCTTCCATCCATGTCGAGTTTGTCTTCATCCGAATAGATCAACTGTGCATCCGGATAACGGTTGATCGCGTCGACCACCCAGAAAAGCGCATGCTCGGCAAGCACATCGTCATGGTCAAGGAACGTCACGTAGTCTCCCGACGCAAGCCTCAGTGCGGAATTTGAGGCTGCCGAGATGTGCCCATTTCGAACGCGAAATTCTAATTTGATCCGCGGTTCTTCGCGGGCAAAACACTCAAGAATCCGCCTGACACGAGGGTCGGTTGACGCATCGTCGGCGATGCAAAGTTCCCAATTTTGGTACAGTTGCGTTCGAACCGATTCGATCGCCGCGACCAGCCATCGGACCTCGGTGTTGTATGTCGGCATCACGACCGAAATTAATGGTTGATCAGGAAATTCACCGGCTCGCTGACGCAGAAGGACTCGTTGCTCCCTCGTAGGCGTATCGTACTCACGAATCCAATCTTGGTAATCCACGCATTGTTGATGAAACGAGTTGAATCTGACGCGGAATCCCGCGAGGCCTTCCCGTTGAAGTACCCGCCAGCCCTTCATGATGGCGGTTTTCAAGCCACCGCTTCGGCTGATGAGTCCCCGCGAAAGGTCTGGAATCGCGGCTGCGGCTTTCAAGAGTTGCGGCATAGAGCGTTTGGTGGATAATTAGGGTCAAGTGCGCCCTCTTGGCTCCTATCATGGCCGGTAGAGAGCAGGCAACCTGGGAAATCCCCTAGCAATAAATCTTGCCTTTGGACATCGGATCGTCTTTCCGCCCTTAGTGGGAAGCTGGAATGACTGGTATAAAACCTTAAATAATCAACCCCTTGGAGGGAATAGCCTTGAACTGTTGAAGGACCGGTTGGAGAAGTTCAAATAGCTTCAATTTATTCCATCCGCTTCATTTTTGGCGATTGGTCTCATGGTTACCACGTTTTCCACGGCGCCTTCCCACTCGACCATAGTTGCTCCAGTTGATTTTTCTCGCGGAGAGTATCCATCGCCTGCCAAAATCCTTGGTGGGGATACGCCACCAGCTGTCCATTCACAGCGAGTCGCTGAAGCGGTTCGGCTTCCCACACCGTATGATCGCCCTTTATGTACTCGAGGACGCCTGGTTCGAGGACGAAGAATCCTCCGTTAATCCATGCCCCGTCGCCGGCCGGCTTCTCCTGAAACGAATGGACAGCAGAGCCGTCCATTTGCAAGGCTCCATACCGCCCCGGCGGCTGAACGGCGGTAACAGTCGCGAGACGGCCGGATTCGGCATGGAATGATATTAGTCTACCAATATCAAGGTCTGAAACACCATCTCCATACGTGAAACAAAACCTTGCATCACGAACATACGATTCAACCCGTTTAAGACGTCCGCCGGTCATCGTGTTTTCACCTGTGTCAACAAGGGTTACCTTCCATGGTTCAGCATACTTTTGATGAATCTCCACGGTGTTTTGTTCCATACAAAACGTCACGTCGGACATATGCAGAAAATAGTTCGAAAAATACTCCTTGATCATATAGCCCTTATATCCAAGACAAATCACGAACTCATTGATCCCGTGATGAGAGTACATTTTCATAATGTGCCAGAGAATCGGCTTGCCTCCGATTTCGATCATGGGCTTCGGCCGAAGATGCGATTCTTCACTGATGCGTGTACCAAGCCCTCCAGCTAAAATAACCGCCTTCATTTTATTCTCCTCGTTTTCAATGGCTCACGAATCGAAAATCGTATGCGCAAAGGTTTCCATATCGCGCCAAGGCATGCGGACGAACCGAGTCACTTTTGCGGGAACCCTGACGATACGCGAATTGGGATCCTGTAAACTTGTCGGCTCCTGCAGATATCAGAGGTGTAAAGGCCACCTGCCAGCCTGCATCTCGTAACCGCCGACAGACAGAAACGACCCACGATTGCAACGAGACCTTTCCAAAGGGAATTTCAAGCTTCGGGTCCGCCAGGCATTTGATTGCCTGCACACGAAAGAATCCAAGAGAAGGACCAGTGCTCGCAACAGTCTGTGCCTTGGCAGCTAGTCCATAGGGGCCGGTGTCCATGAAATTATGTCCGGCCCACGGACTTTCCATTTCGCCTCTTTCATTGATGACAAGACAGCCTTCAACAACATTCTCGTTGCGATCTACTACGCGTCCGCCTACCGCTCCAATGTTCGGATGCAAATCGAACAACCGGGCTGCTTCATTGAAAGCAACGTGGGGATCAATGCTCAGATCGTCGGTCATGACAATCAGTATGGAGTCCTCTTTCGAATCTTGATACAGATCACTCGATTTACAGTCACCTATCCAGACAAATGGGGGAAGATAATCTGTGCGGCGTGCAATATATAACTCCGCAGCACCACGGCTGACAGGCCAGGTTTCAACTACAAATCGCTCCGGGAAGCGTGTACTGGCGATTTGTCTTTCAAGGATCCGCCGCGTAGACTCCAAAGACCTGCTATCGCCCGCTGGCTTGTTCGTCGTTGAACCGGGGTGTTGCCTCCAGTGATAGAGAACTTCCGGCACGTGACTCATCCTTCCACCTCCGGTGGCGATGCGCGACACGGTGTCCCAGTCATGACACCAATTCGCTTGAGGATCACTATAGAGCCCAAACTTCTCCGCACTATCCTTACGTATGGCACAGAGATGCCAAATATACGAACTTTCGAGATTGAGCACGGGATCAAATTCCGATCGTAAATATGGGAGGGCTGGCCTCTCATACACGAGCATATCCTCATCGGAATAGAGGAGGTCAGGGCGATCAGCATGATTTATCCCATGCGTCAAGATCTGCACTGCATCACGCGTCAAAAGATCATCCGCGTCCACGGGAACGACATAGTCACCCTCGACGCTCTCTAAACCACGCCGCATCGCAGCCATAATTCCCAAGGAATTAGGCTCGACTATAACGGTTGCATTCCAGGAGGCTATCGCGTTTCCGATAATTTGCTCTAAGAGGTCGCCTGCAATGGGACCATGAGCGACGATAATCCACTGGGCCGGAGGCAGAGTTTGCGCGTTGATGGAACGTGCCAGCTCGGTCAAGTATGCGAAGGAGGTCTTCTCATAGACCGTTGTCAGTAAAGAAAGTTTGGCCGCATGAGCAGGAACCGGATATTGATTAATCCGTCGGCCGATTTCCAAACTTAACCATTCATCGTATTTCAGAAGCTTGCTCTGCAAAACTCTGACATGCTTTTCTCTAACAGAGTCCGAGACGGGTATGTAGGCAGAGTTCTCATCAAGCCCTAGGCGCGGAGACACAAGTCTTTCTTCAGGTAACAGATGCCAAAATCGTGAAAGAAAATGTGACCAATCATGCTGATTTGCCATCTCTTCCGGCACAAATCTGGCGTTACTCCGCATGAATGGAGTGTAGACGACTCGTTTCCTTCCTTCTCGCGCGAGCCCGCCTAGCCAAGGTCCTAACATCTCTAGTCCTGCCCGATTGGATATGATTTCCGCCAGTGCCTCCTCAAGAAAGTGCTTCTTTATGACGCAATGACCGCTGGAAACTGCTGACACTGAGCGTTGCTTCCACATGTATGCACTGTAGCCGGGGTCAGAAATGCTCCTCCCACGATCCGGACAATCACAGCCGCGGCCAAAGCCAAACAATCGAGGGCCATCAATAACTTTACTGCCATCATGCAACACACCACCCACCATAACCGTATCAGGAAAGAGTTCAATCAACCCCATGGCCTCCCATAACCACTCGTCATCCTCTGCTTTAACGTCGCCCCAACGTATCGATACCAGTTCGGTGTTCAGCCGCTTGACCATTCGAGCGAAATGCGAAAGGCCGTCTTTGGAATCCAATCTCAATTCTTCCGAGTTGCAAGTTATCGTCCACGAAGCGTCTGATGCTCGCTCGATATGGACAGCGGCATGAGAAACTGGATTAGAACGTTCACGTTTGAACCACCAATCCACGTTGAATTGAAATAACGGACTCTTAACCAGCTCAATATGAGGCACTTTCTTAATATCGAGGTAGTGTTGCAGAACAGACCTGTGCGAATCGGAGATATAGCCCTTAGAGTCAATGTTTCCAGCGGTTGACTGCTGATGCATACGCCAACTGTAAAGCACCTCGGGAATATGCGTGGGCACGTGACCGGCGTTCATGAACCGGATAAAGCTGTCCCAATCGTGACATCCTTCGGCACGGGGCTCCGTATAGAGCTCCAGCGCTAATGCTTTCTCTCGGTCCATCGCACATAAATGGGCGATGAAGCAGGAATGAAGGAATAACACCGGATCCCAGTCCGATTTGAAATAAGGCATGACAAAGTGATCATCGGACAATTTATCTTCATCTGTATAAAGCAACGTTGGAAAACCCGCGTCGACTATGAAGCGGGTTAAGACGTGCACACAGTCCGGCTCAACAACGTCATCGGAGTCAAGCGGTAAAATATAGCGACCGGTGGCCTGTTCCAAACAATGACGCATGCCACCGATAATCCCCCGGTTTGTTTCTACTCTCTCGAAGCGTACACAAGGATGTCTGGATATATTGCGAAGGCATTCTCTCGTCTCTTGTTTCGTACTCCCGTTGTCCAAAAGAACCCACTCGAAACCCGTTCCTCCATCCTGAAGAAAAAGGCTGCTGGCCAAAGCTGTCAAAAATTTCGGATCAGTGTTGTAGGCAGAAGTGACAAAACTTAACAGACCTGGCGTCTGCATCCAACGACCTGCACGCCGACGCTCCAGGAGCCTGTCCTTGCGAAACCTTTCATAATCGCTCAATGGCGACCGGGGCCAACCATCGGTCACAGTCTTGCCATGATGGAAGGAGAGGCGGCGTTGCTCCGCAATGCGGTCTCTTACGCCTTGGACAACGGTCGCGAGACCTTCATCCCATGTCGACGGCAGATCAATCCGCCCAGCTGGATCATAGCTTGGTAAGCCGGCATTGATCCGTGCTACTGCATGGTTGAGGGTCGATACAATGCTGTCGACAGTCGGCTCCGCGGTCAGAATGTTCGGCGATATCGTGCTTAATTGCTGTGGCGTTTTAACCGAACAGCTGTTAGTCACGACTAACTTGCCTGAAGCGGCCATTTCCAAAGGCGGGTAACTCGGGTGGGGTGAAAGCATCAGTGAAAGCAGCAGATCGGCATTCCTGATGCGGTTCGCGTACTCATCAAGGCTGAGCCATTGAAGAGGGTTCAGCACAACGCCGTTGCCTAAGTCGATGCGTTCGACTTTCTCACCCATGGCAAAGACTTCCCAGTTGTCTTTGCTGATTCGGCCGGAAGCCACCGCATGTCGTAGAGCAATGACGCCAATCTCAAATAGATTCCGATGCGAATTCGGTCTCGCATAAAACAACAGCGTGTGCCGTTTGTGTACGTCAGCCGACCGGGAAACGCTGGGGAAAAATTTTGTTCTATCAATGGCCGGCTCAAAATACAGCGCTTTATCGACGAACTCTGATCTCGCGTAACAACCGGTTCCCTCTTTAATCAGATGCTTCAACAGAAGACGAGTATTGATGATCGGGATATGAGGGAACGAATATGTTTCCACCGCTCTCGCCTGCATAGTCGAAGCCGGATGGAGAATGGGCTCGTAATCCTGAATGAGATAAAAAAACTTGTCATGAACCGTTTTTTGCAATGCATATTTCACAATCTGTGCGGTCCACCAAGCCGTCGCCATGAATAAATCATTGGCACCAATATTGATGGCTTTTGAGCGGTCAAATCCGTCGACCAACACGACTCGGTTTCGATTGATTGGTTTGAGAAACAATTCCTCCATATGGTTATAGAGCGTGAGTTCCGGTCTATCAGAAGGCGCGTCACAAGAAATTATGCGTACCGACTCTCCTCCATCAGCCAGATAAGCGCCAAAAAGAAGTGCGGTGTTCGGCCCCCCCGACATGTGCTTTAAACTGAGGCTCGGAATAATAATATTGAGGTGCGGCTGTAGAACAAGCGAGTCCGACAGTTGGAAATTCAGCGGTGGACTAAGATGGAAGCCGGGGAAATTCTCAAGATCAGACTGCGACTGTGTTGAGTCGCAGTCGTCCACGGACATTATCCTTCCGTACGACGGGGCGGAAGGCTCAATTTCTCTCGGATCCACATACCCGTGGCGTAGTACGGCGTGGCCGATCGCCTTTCCCCACGGGATGTGCTTCAGCCATCGTTGATACACCCTCAGCGCCAGCGCTACCAACCGCCGTCGCAAGCGACTCTTTAACGATCTATAACGTTGTGAAATCTTTAAAACGGCAATCTTCATTTGAGCCAGTTTGAGAGCGTACGAAGCGGCTTCGTAATCCGCCAACTGTTGGAGTTGAGCAGTGCTTTGATTTGTTCCTGCAAACTCGTCTTGTCGCGCTCAAGACCTTCCTTCGACTGCTGCAACAGCCGCTTCTCGTGTTCCACGGTTTCTTTACTCTGTCGAAGCAATGTATTGGCCTGTTCTGCAGCCTTTTTTTCATGTTCCAACATCTCGATTTTCTCGCGTAAGTCTTCGTAGTTTTTTGACAAGAGGCTTCCGGACTGATCAGGAGCGGAGTTTTGCCCATCGTGCAAGGGGTGATGGCCTTGTACAACCGCTTCCGTCTGGCCCGCGATGATTCTTGCCCCAAGCACGTTTTTTTCAGGCGATTGCTTTTCGATTACGCACATCGAGTTTAGAAATGTGACGGAGTGCACGTGCCTGAGAACTTCGTCATCAAACTCGACACGGTAGCGCTCCGCGACCGCGCTCAATAATTGTTCTGCGGTCTTTGGAACGCCCCAATGCTCCTGGTTGATGACGTCGGCCAACAATTTAAAGAAGCTCATGGACGACGTGAAATCAAAGAGTCCGCCTTCAAATCCCTGCCAATAGCTACAATGCATGTCCTCCACGACAAACGTTCCTCCGTCTTTCAAATGTCTGAAATATCTAACGAAGGAACGGACGATGTCGGTGGACGTATGCGATCCGTCATCAAGAATAAGGTCAAATGCCTTGGCAGACGCTAAAATCGCGTCTTCACAAGTATCCGTGTTGACATCTCCAATGACGACTTTGATTCTCGGGTCTTGATAGCGCAAGCCTTCGCATTGCCGGTTAATATCGCAGCCGATCAGGCTCGTTGCATTCGGAAAATACTTGCTCCAGATTTCCAATGAACCGCCATTTTGAATGCCGATTTCCAAAAAATCGATCGGCCGTGTACGATATGGCGAAAATAACCGGTCGTACTCTTGTAGATACAAAGACCATTTATCCGACACTTTGCCTTGATGATGGCGGTAGAGGTCTGCGAGGCTTTTCATCAGGAATAGCTCAATGAGACATCTTCAAACAGGACGCCAACAAGGCCGTAGCGGACTTTGCTGGAGGATACGTTGATGATGAGCGCATCATGCAGCCAGTGGTGTTGAATATTCGCATGGAGATCTCCATCAGCGAACGAGGCCAGGACGGCGTAGTGACCGTTCGGCAGCATGGGCAGGCGAAAGACGAAGCTGCCCACGATTTCTTGTCCAGGCTGCATGGGTCTCGGCTGCACGGTGGTAAAGGGCAGCGTATTTTCGCCGAACAGGTCTTGACCTAATCGGTCCCGCACGAGAAACCCCAGAATGGGACATTCGACTCGCTGATAAGCCTTCGCTCTAACGGTGATTCGCACCCGTTCACCGCCGACCAACATGTGTCCTGTGCCGCCTTCCGCATGAGAGAGCGTCACATCCACGATTTCAGCGACTCCTGTCTTCCACCCCCTGGCCGTGGTCAGGTTCCGCTCAACAACGGCTTGTGACTCATAGTCCAGGATCGGAGAATCGTTGTTGCGGGATGGCACTGTCGTCTTTTCGACCGTCTGATCAACCTCGGTGGACACCAGGTCCACCTCCTTGCCGTAAGTCTGCTGCAAGCAATACTGGAGATAGGATTCTGCGACATGCTTGGCTGGACCTATCTGCTGGATCTCCCCCTGCGCCAACCAAATCACTGTTTCGCACAAATTCTGAACGGCCGAAATGTCATGACTCACAAAGAGCAATGTCCCCTGCCTTTGAAAGCGACGAATAAATCTCATGCATTTTTGAGTGAAGACCGCATCCCCGACAGCCAAGGCTTCATCGACCACCAAGATATCGGCATCAATGTGCGCAATCACGGCAAAAGCCAGTCGAACGAACATGCCGCTCGAATAGGTCTTGATAGGCTGTTCAATAAACTGTCCGATGTCAGCGAAAGCCGCGATACGGTCAAAGCGTTCGTCGATCGCCCTCTTGGAGAGCCCGTACAAAGAGGCCGCCATATGAACGTTTTCACGACCAGTGAATTCCGGGTTAAAACCGGCTCCCAACTCCAGCAATGCTCCGACACGGCCGCGGACATCGATCTTACCTGCCGTCGCGTCAAGTGTTCCAGAAATGAGCTGCAGCAGCGTTGATTTTCCACTGCCATTACTGCCGATGATTCCGACGCTTCCGCCCCGTTTCACTTCGAAAGAAACGTTTTTCAACGCCCAGAACTCCGTTGCGTAATTTTTCGGTTGCACGCCCAGCATCTTTTGGACGCGAGGGTAAATGGTTTGTCGCAGCCGGTCTTGCGGTTTGTCGTACAACTGATAACACTTGCTGAGATTTTCGACGCGGATCGCGACAGCCGCATCACGCTGGGTGAGCACGGAATCGTCCGCGTGTGAAGAAGTCTTTTCAGATAACATCAGCAAATCCGCGGCGGGTTTTTTGGAACCAGCAGAATCCCGCCCAAGCGACGCCGAATCCACCCACCATGTAGACCATCCATGAGAGCCAATCGAAGTCCCGCCCGAAAATGAGTACATTGCGGCCAGACTCGATGACGAATGTCAACGGATTCAGCTTCATCCAGGTTTGCAGTTGTGTCGGCACGGCAGTCACAGGAAAAAAGACGGGAGAGATAAATAGCAAAATCGTCGTCGCAAACCCGGTCACTTGGACGATGTCCCGTATATAGACGCCCAATGATGATAACAGCCATGCCATCCCCATTGTCGTGCAAAGCAACGGAATGAGGACAAACGGAAAAAGAAGAATTGTCCATGGCAATACATGGTTCGTGATGACTTGTACGACGAGCAAGACACAGAAGCTTATTGCGCCATGAAACAAAGCAGACCCCATGGCAACATAGGGAAGAATCTCCAAGGGAAATACGACTTTCTTCACATAGTTGGCGTGAGACAGGATAAGGGTCGGCGCACGATTCACGCATTCCGCGAAAAGGCCGTGAAGAATCATTCCAATGAACAGGAGTAACGCAAAGTTGACCGTGCTTTCGTTATCCCCTGGGCTCTCTTGCCATCTCGCACGAAACACTACGGAAAACACAAACGTATAAATGAGGAGCATCACCAGCGGATGAAAAAACGACCATGCGAGGCCCACGAAGGAACCGCGATATCGACCGATGACATCACGTCTGGTCATTTCCCATACCAAGTATCGGTTCCGCCAAAGAGTGGCACCCATTTCTTTAGGTGAAAAGGAGAACGACTGCATGTAGGCTCATGTCAATGACGAAGTGACGTTACACCGACCTATCAGCGTGAAGAGCAAGCGTTACCAAAACGATTGATCTGACTCGTCAGTAGACGACCTCGGTCAGAATACGCAGAAGATATTGTCCGTACCCGTTCTTCGCCAGCGGCTGTGCAAGGCTCTCCAATTGTTTGGCGTCAATCCACTTTTGCCGATAGGAAATTTCCTCGGGACAGGCCACTTTGAGCCCTTGGCGGTTTTCCAATGTCGCGATGAATTGGCTCGCATCGAGGAGAGACTCATGGGTGCCTGTGTCGAGCCAAGCGTAACCGCGGCGCATGATTTCGACATTCAGTTGTCCGGCTTCCAGGTACAAACGATTCAAATCTGTGATTTCAAGCTCGCCACGCGCCGAAGGCTTAAGAGCCCTTGCCTTCTCAGAGACCGTTTCGTCGTAGAAATACAGGCCGGTGACCGCATAGTTGGACTTGGGGTTCCGAGGCTTTTCTTCAAGCGACATGACTTGGCCGCCTTGATTGAATTCGACCACACCATACCGCTCGGGATCCTGGACATGATACGCGAAGATGCTCGCCCCTTCCGTGCGATCCATCGCGCTCTTCAACAACAGGTGGAAATCATGACCATAGAATATATTGTCGCCTAAGACGAGGGCTGAAAGATGATCCTTGATAAAAGAGGCGCCTATGATAAAGGCTTGGGCTAGGCCATCCGGTGACGGCTGCACCGCATACTGCAGGTCAAGACCCCATTGCTTTCCACTGCCGAGCAATTGCTGGAACCTTGGAGTGTCGTGAGGGGTGGAAATGATCAGTATGTCGCGAATTCCGGCTAGCATCAGAGTACTGAGCGGATAATAAATCATAGGTTTGTCAAATACCGGTAACAACTGCTTTGACAATGCTTGGGTCACCGGATACAGCCTTGTACCGGATCCTCCAGCGAGGATAATGCCCTTGCGCCTCATGTCGTACCTCGATCCAGCATGGGTTCACCGAGCATCAGGTCGGTCAATCAATAGGCATTCTTGTGGAAAAACCCTCGATACAGGGTCAGCCACATGATCTTCACATCAAACCACAGGGACCAGTGCTCGATATAGTAGAGATCATATTCGATTCGTTTATCGAGTGACGTATCTCCTCTCCAGCCATTGACCTGTGCCCAACCGGTGATGCCCGCTTTCATCTTGTGCTTCAACATGTAGAGAGGGATCTGTTTCCGGACCTCTTCGACCACCCAGGAGCGCTCCGGCCGAGGTCCTACGATGCTCATGTCTCCTTTCAACACGTTGATGAACTGCGGCAACTCATCGAGACTCGTCCGTCTCAGAAACCGACCGACCGCTGTCACCCGTAAATCGTTCTTCGGGGTGAGCAGCACTGTATCGCCTACGTGATCGCTCTTCATAGTGCGAAATTTCAGCATCATAAACGGTCTTCCGTCCAAGCCCATTCGCTCCTGCCGGTAAAAGATCGGCCCTGCAGACGTGAACATGACGGCGAGCGCAATGACGAGCATAATCGGCGCGGTGAGGATCAATGCGGCAATTCCGCCAACAAAATCGGTGAAGCTTTTTGAGATGACATTCCATCCATAGAGCGGCGACCCTTGCAGCGTAATGACCGGCAGACCTTCAAACATCTCGGCTTCAGCACGGAGCGTGATAAATTCGTAGATTGATGGAATCACCTTCACTTCGATCATCGTCGTGGCCAGAAATTGCAGCAGTTTTTCCGCACCATGTTCTTCGTCGGGAGGCAGACACACAAACACGATATCGAGCGCGGGCGCATACTTCTCGATCTCGGAATACAGGCCGGTGACTTTTATCCCCTCATATGTTTCGCCCAGCTTGTGTGGATGGCGGGTCAGATACCCGTGGATATTGATGCCAAACTCGCTGTGCATCCCGATGAGTCGCGCCACCCGTTGTCCCAATTTTCCTGCTCCGACGACAAGCCCATGTCGTTGGTTGAATCCCTGCCTGCGCATGAACCGCAAGCCTTCGCGGAAAGCCATCCGTGAAAATCCAAGCGTCACGAGATTCAGGGTCCAAAAGTACAGAAATGCGAGTCGGGAATACTCGTATTCCCGAAGAAAAAACATCGTGAACGCGACCAAGACCAGAACGGCCAGTGTGTTGGCTTTTGCGATGTCCAGGAACTCCGCCAGGTGAGAACCCATGCGCCGGGGGCGATAAAGATTGAAGGCTCGGAACGAAATTCCCCACACGACTAAGATGGGCACGGACAACCATAAATACATTTCAAAAGGCGGAATTCCCTTATCGACCGGCGCCAGTCCTTCAAGAAACCGGAGATAGTATGAGACAAGCCAACACCCGGAGATCACAGCAAGATCAAAAATGAAGAGCAAACTCTGCAAGAACTGAGAATGGCGTTTCAGCATGCGGTCAGCGCTCGACTCCCGGATCGTTTATGTTTCACCTGTTCGCCCTTCATGCAGAATACATACTGAGCCGGCGCACGACTCCGGCAGGCAAGACCGCATGCCGCAGTCCGAGACGATATCCGATGAGCCTCGCAGCGGCTCTGGCCAGACTCATTGGTATCAGATGGAACTGTCCCCGTCGTCTCAGAAACGCGACTTCGCCCGTCACCGACCGAAGCCCCTCTCCCTCGGGTCTCCCAAACTCTCTGAGCAGCCACCGCTCCCGTTCAAAAAATACGCCCAGATCGAAGTATCGCTTCAATTCTTGGACCGCAGTGTAATTATGCGAATGACGAACCGTTGCCTCGGCCACGTACGCGAGTCGATATCCTTTCATCAGCATCCGGGCGGCGACATGAATGTCTTCCGCCAGCACGAGTTTTTCGCGGAACCAGCCGACATCCTCCAGCGCGCTCCGTCGATAGGCGGCAAATGAATTCGAGCAAAAGGCAGCCTTGACGCCATAAAGCTGCTTATCGTCGATCCCTCTTGTGTACGAATGCTCGGGATAATTGAACAAGCGTCGATACATGGCGAATGGAGTCGCATCATCATGCGGGAGCTGTCGGCCGAATGTCACGCCAATGAGCTTGTCGTCGGAGAATGGCGCCACCAACCGTGTAATCACCTCTTCGTGCGCTGGCAAGGCGTCCTGTGTCAAATACACTAAGATATCTCCCGCGGCCATTTTTCCAGCCTTGGTCCTCGTCCCACCGTGATCGAACTCCGCCTTCGGAATGGAGACAAGCCGCACATTGAATCGTTTAACCATTTCGATGGTTCCATCTTCTGAAGACGAGTCAATGATAATGATCTCGGGCTCCTGCAATGGCTGAGCATTCAGCTTCGCAAGCAATCCTTCGATACACTGCGACGCATTGTACGTGGGGATAATAATGCTGATCTTCACGGGAGAACGCGACAGCCGATGGAACGACCGGCTCCTAGTTGTTGACTCTGCCTGAGCGTATGAGACCGAGGTCAGTGAAATTCAAAGAGAGGGTGTAGAAGAAGAGGCCTCGCGTGAGAGCTGTTTTGAAGGCGTGAACCGCGGCCACGAACGGCATGAATGGATACAGCGTCCTGATTCCATACTTCTCCAACACCACTTGTTTCTGCTCCATGGGCAGATAGGCACGCGATACCCACACTCGATACGTCATGGCCAGTCGATGCTTAAACCGTTGCATCGGTGTGAGCTGGAGAGCACGATGGCGGCCATACTCTTCGAAAATCTTTATCCGATCTGAAACCAAATTCCCCGATCTTAGATTGACACCGCTTACCTGAGCCTCGTGCACGCGCACGGCGCATACCGGTGCTTCTATATTGAGGAGGTCCCCTTTCTCCAACAATCGGAACCACATTTCCATGTCCAGGAGCTGAGGAAGATCTTTACGAAATACGGTCGTCATATCCCGCTTCCTGAACATGACAGCGGTAGGCTCGCCAATAAGATTGGTACCCAACAGGCATTTTTCGATGACTTCCTTTCCACGAACCAATCCACGCCTATTCGAATACCGTTTCAGCTGGATAGGCTGGCCAGCCGAATCAATGATGACGCGGCCTCCACACACGAGAGTCGCCGATGCATGCCGATCGAGTTCCGCCTCCATCAGCGAAAGGCATCCAGGCAACAACATGTCGTCGACGCACAAAAATTTCACGTACAAGCCTTTCGCATACTGTACACATCGATTGAAATTTTCAGCCAAGCCTACGTTGTGTTCATTTCTGTAATAGCGGAGTCGCCCATTGGACTTTGGAAGGAACGCCTCGACGAGCTGCGAAGTTTGGTCGGTCGAGCAGTTATCAACAATGAGAACCTCAAAATCGGCAGAGTCCTGCTCCAGTGCCGAATGCACCGACCGGCATATGAAATCGGCTCCGTTGAATGTCGGGATGCAGATACTGATCTTGGGACTTGGAGCTTCATTCATAGCACGTAAGGTACAGGGCGATTCATTGAAAACGTGCCTGGTGGAAAACATCCAGAATGGTTCGATAGTTCCCTTCAATCGTTGGTAGACGATCCCGCTGATGGGAGCCTGTGAGAACAAACAGTTTCCGTGCGATGGACGCTCGCACCGCTCGCGGCATCACGACAGACACCATCGCAAGCAGCGACAGGGGCAGGGTGTAGATGTGTTCAGATATAGTAAGCTTTTTCCTCATTTCACGGAATAAGGCAACGGCTGTTTTCGCGCGTAAAATCACTTTTATGTACACCGCACAGATCTGAAGAAATCGATATCTGTTGCGATTAGTTTGAAGCCCTAGTTCCGCTCCATAATTTTTGACGAGTGTCTCCATCGCGAGGAGCCATGAGGTATTCATGTCCGTCCCTGAAAGAATGACGGATTTTACTTCTGGATCGACGTCACTCTCCATGTTTTGCAGGAATTCGTTGCCTTTACCCTCTAAATCATTGAAGTAGTAAAACCCAAACGACTTTGGGCTGATGCCAATAGTGACAAGTGGCTGCGGAACAACCAGGATACGGTTCGCGTTTAGCATCATCGCATTGGAGGCATAGTAATCGGGATAGGGAGATTGGTAGAAGCGCCCATATTTCTTGAGTCGCGCGATCAAGGCTCTGCTCACCAGGGAAAATTGCATATTGTATTCAAAGCGCATTCTGAAATTCAGGGAATGATGAGCGAGCATGGCGGCCTCGCGTTTCTCAAGCCAAAACGGATCACGGGCTGAACGGTAGATCCTTTTCTTGACATACGAACGGAGAAACCCGTCCGGGTAACCTGGCATGACGCCCGGATAGGCATACAGTAACGCGCTCGTATAAATCAGCTCCGGGGCATCATGATTTGCGATCACCTCGCAAAGCCTGGAAAAATAGCCCTTTACGAGGCCGTCGTCGTCGCCAAGCATGACGACATAGTCGCCGTCGCTTAACTCCAGTGCGCTGTTCCAATTATCGGTCACCGGGATGAGTCGTGAACTCCGCGAATATTTGATCCGCTCATCATCCAGCGACGCGACATGCCCTCTGACATCCTGATCGGAGCAATTATCCGATACAATGATCTCCCAATTTGGATAATCTTGCCTCCTCACCGTCTCGATCGCATATGAGAGGAGATCAAGGCGATTTCGAGTTGGGAGCAAGACAGAAAACTTCATTGTCATCCGGCTACGTCTCTTTGAAAAATCATGGTGTACGCGCTTCCTTTTCCCTCTCTTCTTTCGATCGGCCCAAAACACATGCCCATGCATTTTCCGGCGAGACGCAGGGCCCGTTGAATGTACGGATGATGACCGGGCATCGAGTTCGCAAACAAAAATTCCCATCCGAAGGAGTTCCAGCCGATACTTCCTTGGTCCGTCGTCGTGGCTAACACGGTCTTCATATTTGCCGCCGCCATCTTTTGCTGTAAGAGTTGCATCGGAATAAGCATTACATGCCGAGGAGCATCGAGATGAGGCCAGTAACGACCCATCACACGAAATTGCCACGCTTCCGGGTTGGGGCTCGCGAGGACGCAGATCCCGCCTGGCGCAAGCGCGGCGCAAATGGCGTCGAGCATGGACCACGGGTCAGTCATGTGCTCGATGACATGCCAAAGCGCGATCACATCGTAGGGCTCGGTACGTTGAAGCACCGTGACCGGCTCGGCGCTGTTGATTGCCTTCACGCCGACCACGCGGCGCAAGAAGGCGCAACATTCGGTGTTCATCTCGATCGCTTCGACATCGAAACCTTCTTTTTTCGCGAGGTATGCGAACATGCCGTACGATGAGCCGATTTCTAGGAGCCTGCCTTTCCGGACGTGTCTCATGACCAAGTCAATCTTATATCGTTCGAGCGCAGAAGCCGTCTCGAGATATGAGGATGCATTCGGTATCGAGTGGTACGTTTGCGGATAATAGCTCCCGAGGTTGGAAGGGAGAGGAGCGAGGAAGATCAATTCACAATGCGGACACTGAAAGTGGTCGAAGGTCTCAGGCGTTACCCTCCGGTTGTAATCTTGACTCCGGAGGTACAGTGACGATTCACTGCCGCAGTATGGACACTTGTGCGTCACGAGGGAATAATTTTCAGGATCCGCACATTCAAATGACTGGATGCCAGCGCAGAAATGGTAACGGAAAGGCCGGTGGCGGCAATGAGCCCGAGCACGATGACGAACGTCGGTCCATCGACCGGCACAATCATACGAGACAGTAGTCCGACGGATACGACGATGACGATTGGGCGAATGATATCTTCCTTGTACCACTGGACCATTTCACCCTTGAGTAAGTGTCGGTGCATGATCGGCACTTCCGAAAGCAGGTAGGCGGTATTTAAAATGACCCACACCCAAGCCGCGCCTACAGCTTGATACCGGTGGACCATCCACACCATGAGGGGCACCAACAGAATTACTGCAATGACGTTCTTGTAGAACGCCAACTTCGTCCATCCATGCGCCAATTGTAGCGTATAAGGCAGCGTCATGAGTGCATTGAGCGCGGTGCCTACCATCAGCAGTGTCAGTATCTTATCCGCGTTCTGAGAGGCATCTGAATTAGGCAGCCAAAGGCTCAGCACTTCCTTGGAAAAGAGCGCAAGCGTCGCCGAGATCGGAAGCACGAGAACTGAGAGCAGCTGGCACCCTTGATGATAGAGTTTGACAAGTTTGTCATTGTCGCCCAATGCCACGAGCTGTGTGAACTTCGGCAAGAGCGCCGTGCTAATGGGCGTCACGATATTATGCAGCGCATTCGACACATTGAATGCCACCATGTAATAGCCAAACATTTCCAAGGTCAGCATCTTGCTCAGCACGACTTTGTCCAGCTGGGTCAAAAAGATCGTGACAATGGAAATCCCCGTGACGCCCATTGCATATCCTCGGTTCTCAAGCAATAGTCGTACGTCGAACTTTGCGGGAGTATCAGACGGCATTCGTTTCCATAGGCACACTCCGAGAGCGACGGTAGTGATCAAACCGACGAATGCCTGCCAAAGAAAAAATGCGACTATTGAGCGCGACACAACGAATAAAACAAGAAGCGCCCCACCGTGTTGGACCAATACCATGACAGATCGGAGAATATTTAATTCGACCTGGCGCTGAAGCCCCACGAGACCCCCCGCATACAGTGCCCCCGCCCACTGAACCGTGATTGACACGGCCATGAGAATTAACACTTGTTCCACGATTGTGTGATCAATGTCGCTTGAGCGAATCCAATGCTTTGAAAGGAGGGGGGCCAAGGCTGCGACGCTAATCCCGATCAAAACACCGATGCTCCAATAGACCGTTTCAAATGTACGGACAAGATCTCGCGTATCGCGACTCGAAGACGGGACGGCTGACAATCGGGATAACTCTCGAGTCAGCGCCGAGCTCAAGCCCATGTCCAACAAGGACAGGAGCGCCGTGAGGGACATCAAAATCCCAAGCAACGCATACACTTCGACTCCCAGCAGCCTGATGTAGACGGGCACGAGTGCCAAGCTGAACAAGGCGGCCCATGCTTTGCCCGTAAAGTTTGCGATCACGTTGTATCGAACGGATGGACTGGTCGTCATCGCTCACCGGACCCGTCGGCCAGCCTTGAGTCGAAGCTGCCCCACGCAAACAGCTGTCGCATACGCCGGTCATCGGCATCGCCATTGTCGTAGTTTCTTGTCTGGTTATCCGAGATCAGTAAGTTGGACTGGTCACCACGCCAAAAGGTACCGCTGCTCGCCCATTCCTCTTTGTCATAACTCAAACCGTCCTTTCCGACGACGACGGCTGTGAGCCCCATCTGCTCGACTTGCTTGGTGATACTGTTCTTGCCGCTTTCGAGCCGATACACCTGCATCTTCGTGAGGATAACGCCTCGGCGGATCCTGCCCATGGTATTTCGTGAGATCATGAATCCATTCGTTCGGATGTGGTAGTTGGGAAAGGTGTCGAAATATAGATCAAAATAGGCGCGCCTAGCCGGCCGCACGAAAGGTTTCAAGATTTTCTTCCATAAAGGCAATTTTCTCACTTGTCCCGAGCGAAGACTTCCCCATGACCCAGTGGCTCCAACCAGCCCTACGTCCGGTTTTCTAATATGCCGATACAATTTAAGCAGCCAGTCTTTGTCCATGAGAACGGCGAAGGAATTCAAAAAACAAAGATATTCGCTTGTCGACCTCTCGGCCGCGATGAAATAGGCCCTGAGATCGAACCCAAAGTCGGCAACTGTAAGAAACGAGTGACGGACCCCGCTGAGGAGGGCTTCATAGGGGGCTCGTTCGGCTGAACGTGTGAACCCCTTATAAAGAATCAAGAGTTCATGACGAATCCCGGCAGGATACTTGAGATAGGACTCAAGAAACTGCTTAAACGGCTCAATGCCGTTTTTTTTGCGGACGAGATGAACCACACTGATATTGCTCGAAGCAGTTTCAGCATTCATCCGGCGATGCGAATTCTCACTGCTCAGCACAAATGGCCGCCATCTTGCTTGCATCCCCCCAAAAGGCCATTGGCTCGTAGTCCGGGTACGGATAATGGCCAAGATTCAGTTCGATTCGCCATTTATTCTCAAGGATCCATTGTTCAACGAGTTTCCGCACGGAAATCGGCTTACCTGAGCAAATATTGACGGCGCCAACATGGCGTTGGTTTGACGCCAGTCCGGCGATCTTTCGCGCGACTTCCACGATTGGCAGGTAATCTCTCAATTGCTCGCCGCCCGACATGTTGAAGACGTGCTCTCCTCGCAGCACCGCCTCCTTCAGTTGCGAGTAGAGAGAGGACTTCGATTGGCCATCGCCATATACATAAAACAGTCTGGCCCACATAAATGCAAAAGGTTTCGATGATCTGAGGAATTCAAGCTGCTTCCTAAGCGCGTCCTTGGCTTGTCCATACGGGTTGTTGGGAATCGTCGGAAGGTCTTCCCGGAGAGGGCCCGACTGCATTCCATACTCCAAACAGGAACCGGCGACGAGCAACGATGGCAATCCACCTTCGATCATGGTCTTGAGGAAATGGAATTGACGAGGCAATTCAACTTCAAAGTGGTGCAGCGACTTGTAGTTCGGCAACCCTTCCCAAGCCAGATGAATTAGCACGTCCGGTTTCCCCAGCCGTTCAAAGCAGCCTTCGACCGGTCCGGCAATATCGAACTCAACAATTTCAGCGGGCAGTCCTTGTAGGCGCGTTGAATCCCGTGTGCTGAGAATGACTTCAGCCTTGCGACGCAAAAGCTCCGCCACGACATGCCGCCCGACAAAGCCCGTGGCCCCCGTCACTGCTATTTTCAGATGATCTGCCATTATTCGACTCTTAAGGCAGGAACGGCAACCACAAGTTGTGCGCCCCAGGCTCGAGTGTATTGAAGTTGCCGTTGCACTTCGTCCTTCAAATTCCAAGGTAAGATAACGATATAGTCGGGACATTCGCTCCGTAAATGCGCTTCATCGACAATCGGAATACGGCTTCCCGGCATGTATTTGCCCTGCTTGGCAGGATTCCGATCAACCACAAACGAGATGAGATCGCGTCGGATTCCGGCATAGTTCATCAAGGTGTTCCCTTTGGCAGCTGCGCCGTAGGCCGCAACGGTCTTGCCCTCTCGCTTTGCTGTCAGCAAAAACGCAAGCAAGTCGTTCTTGACTCGCTCGATCCGGCCTTGAAATCCGTGATAAAAATCCGCGCCGCACATACCCGCCTCACGCTCCTTTTCAAGAAGCTCGTCCAGACGGCTTGTACGAGGGTTCCGACCGGTATCATGTTTTTGAGCAAAGACCCGCAGACTGCCTCCGTGCGTCTGAAGCTCTTCGACGTCAAATATGGTCAGGCCGTTGTGTGAAAAGACTTGATTGACGGTCGTCAAGGACAGGTATGAAAAGTGTTCGTGGTAAATGGTGTCGAATTGATTTTCCACGACCAACTTGAGCAAATGTGGAAATTCAAACGTCGAGACACCGTGAGGTTTCAGCAGTATGCTAAACCCCTCGACGAAATCATTGATGTCCGGCACATGCGCGAGCACGTTGTTGGCGACCGTAAGGTCAGCCTGCATGTCCTTGCCGAGTTTCCTCGCCAGGCGAGTGCCAAAAAAGTCCTCGATGATCGGGATCCCCTTGCTCCGCGCTGCCGCCGCCGTGCTCGCAGTCGGTTCGATCCCAGTACAAGGGATGTCTCGCGCCTTCACAAATTGCAGCAGATAGCCGTCATTGGCCGCCGCTTCAATGACATGACTCGACGCACCCAAATGGAAGCGCTGAACCATGTCGCCGACAAAGCGCTCACAATGCGCAAGCCAGCTGGTGGAAAAGCCACTGAAGTACGCATAGTCAGCGCTAAAAAGCTCTTCCGCTTGGGAGAAATCTTCAGTCTGCGCCAGCCAGCAGCGCGTGCAGACCAGCACGCGCAGCGGGAACCACTTTTCCGGCGCGTGTAAGGCTTGCTCGGTAAGATAGGCATTCGAAGGGGGCGCGCTGCCCAGGTCCACCAGCGACAGATCCAATTGTGAATCACAATGACGGCATTTCATGGGGCCAGTCCAGAGAAACACTCAGTGACCAATGCATGGTTAGCGTCACGCGCTGATAAACCGCCGACCGGTAGCGGCCATTCGATGCCAAGTCTCGGGTCTTGAGGATGTAGCCCTCCTTCGGCTTCGGCTCGAAATGCTGCCGTGTGGAAGTAGAGCATTTCGCAGTCGTCAGAAAGCGTTTGAAACCCATGGGCGAAACCTTCAGGAATGATGAACGTCTTGTAATTGTCCTCGGTCAGTGTTTCGGCATGCCAACGCAAAAAAGTCGAAGAATTCCGGCGCAAGTCTATAGCGACGTCAAAAATGGCGCCGCGCAGGCAACTCACAAGTTTCATTTCGGCGTGCGGTGGACGCTGGAAATGCATGCCACGGACTGTTCCCCGGACTTTTGTAAAGGTATGGTTAATCTGCACAACGGTGTTTCGAGCCATGATCTCTGTCAGCTCTTCCTGGCAAAACAAGCGCTCTAGATATCCGCGGCTATCGCCTATCGGCTTTCTCGTGAGGAGCAACAGTCCCTCGATCGGCGTCGGGGCGATGTCGAACCGCTTCATGACTCCTTATTGAGAAACGCCTCGTATTCGTCAATCTGTCCGAGGCTGATGGCGGCCATATCACTTCCTTTTTTCCAGGCTTGATGCCAGGCCAGCGTCAACCGTAGGGCGGTGTGCAAACTCCATTTCGGGCGCCAACCGAGTTCCGCCTTGGCCTTGGAAATGTCCAACCTGAGAATATGGGCCTCGTGAGGATGATCAGTGCGATCACGATGCCACGTCATTCCGGAGATCTGGCTGCAGAGATAGTCAACAATCCACTGTACAGGTTTGCTGTCTGCGTCCTCCGGCCCAAAATTCCATGGCCCAGAAAAACGATGGCCCTCCGTGTAGAGTCGCTCGGCCAGTGCGAGGTATCCAGACAACGGCTCGAGAACGTGCTGCCAGGGTCGAGTGGCAGACGGATTGCGAAGGACCATAGGCTGGCCGTTATCAATGGCGCGCAAAAAGTCTGGAATAAGCCGGTCCGTCGCCCAGTCACCGCCGCCGATCACATTGCCGGCACGAGCAGTGGCCACATGAACGCCTTTCGACTCCAAAAAAGAATTCCGATACGCGGCTGTGACCAGCTCCGAGCAAGCCTTGCTGCTCGAGTAAGGGTCAAATCCGCCCAGCGCCTCGTGTTCCCGGTAGGGCCATACCCATTCACGGTTGTCGTAACATTTGTCGGTCGTCACGTTGACGACGGCCTTTACGTCAGGCGTCCGACGCACAGCTTCCAGGACATTGACTGTGCCGAGCACATTTACGGCGTAGGTTTCGACCGGTGCCGCATAAGAATAACGGACCAAGGGTTGCGCCGCTAAGTGAAATACAACATGGGGACGAGCCGCTTGCATTGCCTTCGTCAATGCGTCAGCATCTCGGATGTCAGCAATGACGCTGCTTGTCAAATGCGAGCGCAGGTTCGTAACCGCAAAAAAATTAGGTTCTGTGGGCGGCTCGAGGGCGTAACCATGAACCTGCGCGCCTTTCTTGCTTAACCAGCAACAGAGCCATCCACCTTTAAAACCGGTGTGGCCGGTCACGAACACCTGCTTGCCTGCCCAGAATGAGCCCTCAGTCATCATCAATCGCTCGTGGAGAATTGTTTGAATATCGCGAACCTGGCTATCCGGCAGCCGCTATATTCGCAGGAGATCGGACATCGCCGTCTTGGCTCTTGAGAGACAAACCTAACGCCACGAGAATCCAAAACAGCGCCGCCAGACTACCGGCAAACATGTAATCGAAGGCATTGCGGACGGCAAACCCAATCACGGCCAACGCGACGGCCGGAACCAGCACGCGTACATCTGCCTGTTCAATCATAAGTTGTCGCTTGCCTACGGTTAATTCGCCCACTATCCGAACGAAGACCCAGACAAAGAACGCCAATGCTGGCACCCCGCTTCCCATAAGCACCATGGCAAATGTGTTATGCAGTGCCGGAAGCACTCTTTCTTCGAGCCCCTTGTTTTTATCGGCCTCAAGCTCTGCCGTGTAGATTCTCACAAAGGTATCGTTTCCATATCCGACGCCAACAAAAGGATGCTGAACGACTTGCTGAAATCCAAGCCTCCACGTCTTCACTCGTGCGCTAAACGTCCACGGGTCCAAGGTATCTTTCTGATACCCAATCATGGAGAGGGCGATTAGGCCGCCGCCCAGCGCCATAGCACTGATAAGCGCCCACACCATTACTCGTCGCTTTCCTGCCATAATTACGAATCCGAACGCCTGAGCGAAATGTGCCAGCCAACCAGCTCTGGTGTATGCGGCAATTTGCGCGGCTACAGCCAGCACAATAGTCACAATGCCGAGTGCCCGCGCGCGAGAGGTTTGATGGATCAAAACCCATCCGATGACGATTGGGATGGCAAGAACCAGGTACGTCGTTAACCAGTTATAATCCGAATTGGGAGCCCCGGCACGAATGAGTCGATGCTTCCATGTTCCTCCGCGCAAAATAAAGTCTTCTAACGCCAGCCCTGACAACACCAAGCTGCCGAAAACTGTTGCAAGTATGATCTGGCGCGGAAGCTCATCGCTGCCATTTTGGCGCAATACGAGCATAGCCCAGTAGAACACGAGGACATGTGCAACAACTTTCCGCCATTCGGAAAAGCTATATGCAGGATCAATCGCGAAGGGAATCGTACAAAGTACCCAAGCAAGAAAGGCGATAACCGGCACATCAATCGGCGTGCGAACTATTGGATTGATCTTCTCAAGCCAGGATATCGACAAAGCAACCGCAAGCAAAAAAAAGAACGCGTACTCTTGGAGATGATTAAAGGCCGGGAAAAAACTTGAAACCGTGATTCCTAAGAGGCCGAAATATTCAAGCCGCCACAAACGTGCGGCAGTCGCATTCAATCCCTGAACGCTTTTAGGGAGATGACGACGGCCAGCTTCATCTTCCACAGCCTGCTTCATGCTCCTTCATGCTCGATTAGGGGCCAACATCCCGTGATGCTGGATGCTTTTCACGGATTCAGACTGAAACGACATCCGATATGTCGATTTCAACGGCTGCAGCTTTTTGGATAAGATTTATGCCCAGTACTAACCGGTGCCGCTTGTCTTTCCGGAGCAGAATACCCTGCACGCCTTGGAGGGGACCCCGGATGACCTCGACCTTCATTCCTTCCTGCAGATACGGATGGGAGTCATAGGGCAGCACACTTGCCATCAACGTTTGGATGGCGGTGATTTCCTCTTCCGGAATCGGCTCAGGGCGCTGTCCCCCTCCGACGATATCGACGACGCCGACTGTCTTGAGCACGGGCATTTTTTGATCGAAGTTGAACCGGACAAAACAGTAGCCCGAGAACAATGGCACCTCTACCTCTTTTTTCCGATCCTTCCATTGGCTGAGACGCTTGACCGTCGGCAGCAACGGTTCAATCCCCTGATTCAGGAGCTGGTCGCGCACGACCTTCTCATGCCGTGACCGCGTCCGCAGCGCATACCAGTGAAGTGTTGTTGATCCTGTAGACATAGCTCCGCCCTCTCACTTACAGGCACCTAAGAGCTCTCTCCTTTTGGGGAGGCCTAGGACTACTGTCTCAACCCAAGCCTCAGCAGTTTCCCTCGAGGCATGCCGCACTTCACGAGCTGATCCTCATAGGCCGCGGCGGCATGTTCGAAATCGGCGATCAGCACTCGATCCAATTCCTTGGAGTTCACCTCGTCCGGCGAGAACACAGGATGCGAAAGAAAGGTGTCTCCCGATCTGCCATCGACAAATCCAACACAATCGATGTTCATCTCGCGCAACGCCAAGTAGGCCAACTCCGCAAGCTCCCCCGTTCCGCAAATCGCCACGCGTTGGCCCTTCGTCCATTCGAGTGACGACAACATCTCTTTTAGGCGCCCGCGCATGTCCCGGTAATACGAAAGGGAATACTGCATGTATTGATAGGTAAGACGCGACTTTTCGGCAAATCCTTGAGGAGTTAACAAATAGCGAATGCGATTCCGCGGGATAGTCGTAATCTTGATGTACCCTTGGCGGGCCAGACGCTTGAGATACAGATTCGTCAAACCCAGGGCAACCCCCAGTTTGGTGGCGAGCCTGCGTTGCGTGGCCGCCCCATTGCGGTCAAGCTCGCTCAGCAGCAAAAGATCCCGTTGTCCTTGTAAATCCATGAAATCTGCGGATAAACCGGCGAAGCGTTCACAATATGAACTAAACGATGCGGATCAGTCAAGCCGCTAAAGCATGGCGCGGAGGAGCCGCGAATACGTCCGCATCTTGGCGGGATTACAGCGAAGAGATTCGACCAGTTTTCTTCGCCCCTCGGGCTTGTTGCCTTGTCTGACCTCGTGGATGCCCCAATCTGAATAACAATCCGCCAGCATGCGCCGCACAATGGTCTGTTGGGTGCGGTCACCGCGATATAAGTCTTCCATGCGGCGAAGAAATTTCTCGCGGCTGCGTATGATGTGTAGACCTCCGGCCCGGGTAAATCCTTGGCCATGCAGCCGGTAGGCCATTCCGCGTTCCTCGACCATGACAAACTCGCCCTGCTGCTTGAGCCGTGCAATCAGATCAAAATCCTCAAAGCCCTGCAACTCGGCATGGAATCCCCCGCTCCTGGCAAATCCCTCTCTCCGGATCAACATCGCCGAAGGAAAGATCAGCGCTTCACCGATCAACTGCCCCATCGGCGAGGCCAGCGCCGAGGCACGCTCGATAGTGCCCGCCCTTTCCTGCACGATCCGGCCTTTCTCATCAATTCGATCAAAGTCACAGTGAACGAGGACCACCCGGGGGTCTGCTTCGATGGCCGCGACTTGGCGCATCAACTTCGACGGGTACCAGAGGTCGTCTTGGTCGAGAAACGCGATGTATTGACCTTTGGCCAGCGTAACGCCGACGTTTCGCGCGGCACTCTGACCCGCGTTTTTCTGGTGCAGGACCCGTATCCGTGCGCCGTACTGCTCCAAGACGGCCGCCGAGTTGTCCGTCGAGCCGTCATCCACACACAGCATTTCAAAATCCTGAAACGTCTGGGCAAACACGGAATCCAGCGATTCGCGGAGGAACCGCTCTCCGTTGTACACGGGCATCACGACGCTGACTTTCACCATGCCTCTCTCGGCCGTTAGGTCTGCTTCAAGGCTTGATCACCTCGAGCACCAGGTCCATTTCGATGCAGGCATTCCACAAATAGGTGCGGCAGCGCTTTTGAAAATACCGCGGCAGAAATCGAAACGGTTTTCGCATCTTGTAGAAAATCGAGCGAATTTTGATATTGGTGTCGAGCCCGTAATAGTTCGGGTAATCAAAGTATTCGAACGTGGCCTCGGTGATGTAGCGGACGTGTGTGGGATCGACGAAGGCTTCACGCGAGGCGTAATACGGCGTTCGAATGTACAACTTCGCGCCTGGTTCGCATATACGGTACAGCTCGACCATAAATGCGATCAAATCCGGCATGTGCTCGACGATATTGTGCAGGTAGACCGCCGTCACGGTATCCCGGCGAAAGGGAAGTCCTTCTTCAAAATCGCAGATGACGTCGATCCCCGTCATCTTTCTGCGGTCGACGCCGATCGCTCCCGCATGTTTGTGCGGTCCGCACCCGATGTCGAGAATCATGCCCACCACCGGCCTTTGCGTACGCCGCTCACTTCACTCTGGCTTGAATCAATCTCCGGCATGCCGCCATCACCTCCTCGACCGTGATCAGCTTCATGCAATTCTCCTCGCCGCGCCGACAGGTTGGATGAAAACAAATACGACAATCAAGACCTTTGTAAATCACTTCTGCCGGGCCGCCGCGCGGCCCCCATTCTCTCGGGTTCGAGGGACCGAAGAGCCCCACCAGCGGCGTGCCCATGGCCGCCGCGATGTGCATGGCGCCCGTATCGTTGCCGACGAACAGCGCCGACCGCTTCAACAGCGCAGCCAGTGTCCTCACATCCGACCGGCCGGCGATGGCCACCGGCCTGCTGCTGTTCGCCTGCCGCACGACTGACTCGGTCAGCGGCTCCTCGTCCGGACTCCCTCCCACCAAGATCTGGCAACCGAACCGGTCGTTCAAGCGATCCGCCAACTCCGCAAAGCGCTCGGGCGGCCAGGCTTTGAACCAGTAGCGGGCGCCCGGCTGGATCACCACCCAGGATCGGTTTCGGGCCAGGCCCAATTGTCCGGCGAGTTGTTCGACCTTTCCCTCATCCTCCGGCGTCAGCCAGAGACGAGGAACACCGTCCCGGCTCGCTGTGCCCAACGGGACGAGAGCGGCCAAATCACGTTCGATACGATGCGCCCCGGCATCCGGGCGTACGACGGTTGTGTAGCATCGTCCGGTCCAGCGTTCCTCGGCGTTGAAGCCGATGCGGACCGGGGCGCCGCTGATCCGGGTCAGGAACGCCGCCCGATCGCCGTCCGTCAGATCGACGACCGTATCGAACCGCCTGCGGCGGATCTCCCATACGAAGCGGCTTTGCTGGAGAATCGACCCCCGATCAAGAAGAATGATTTCATCGACGTCGGGATTCGCGCGCAAGACGGCGTCCGTCCCGCGGTTTACGAGGACGCTCAAGCGCGCCGTGGGATAGGCGGTCTTCAACGCATGCAGCGTGGGCGTGGCCAGGAGCACGTCGCCCAGATAGCGCAGTTTGATCGCGAGAATATTGCGAGGGGTCATGCCGGTGGCCTACCGCAGAAGCGAGGCATAGAGTTCGCCCGTTTCTAGGGCCGCTCGAGACCAGGTGTACTCTTTGACCCGCGCAAACCCTTTCACCTTGAGTGACGCGCGCAATGACTCGCTGTCGAGCACGTCGCTCATCGCCTGTGCCACCTGACGCGCATCTTGCGGGTCGATCAGCATCGCCGCATCGCCGGCGACTTCTCCCAGGGCGGTCGTTTGTGACGTGATCACGGGCGCCCCGCAGGCCATCGCTTCCAACACCGGCATGCCGAAGCCTTCGTAGAGGGAAGGAAAGATGAACAGGTCGGCGAAGGAATACAGCACCTGCAGATCGCTTTGCGGCAGGCGCCCGGGACACAGGACGAGCCCGGTCAGCCCGTAAGAGGCCGCCGTCCGCTCATACGACCCGAACGCATGCGTGGGCGATCCCGCCAGCACGATCGTCCGCCCGTCAATCTGCGTCCGGATCATCGACGCCGCTTCAAGGACGACGCGATGGTTTTTTCGCGGATCCGCGCCTCCCACGAACAACACGAAGCGATCGGTATTCAGGCCGATGCGCCGCTTCAGCGCCGCAAACGCGCCGGCATCACGGCGCGGGAAAAACTCCTCGGAGACCCCGTTCGGGATGACGGCAATCTGGTCAGGCGTGAGACCGAACAGTTCGCCCAGCTCCCGGGCCGAAAACTTCGAAACGGTGACGACTTTTCTGGCACGCCGCGCTGTCCGCCTGGTCTTGTAGGATGAGAGTCTCTGGCCGAGAAATTTTTGCGAATACTGCGGAAATCGCTCGAGCCAAAGGTCGTGAATGGTCACGATCCCGCCGCACCGGCCAACGGTATGCATTCGGAAGTTGGTCCCATGATAAAGATCCAGGCGGTCGATGCGTCCCCGGCGGCGCATCGACCATTTGGACGCGGTCACCCAGGTGAGGCGATCGGCTCCCGGCCACCGCCGGATTTCCTCGGGTGGTTCACCGCCCGGTCTCAGATAGCCGACGAAGGCAGCGCCGGTCGGTGCCGCCAAGAGGGCACGCAGCAAGTAGTAGGTGTGCCACCCGACTCCGCCCCGGTCGCCGACGAGCGGGCTGGCATCGATGCCGATCTTCATGCCTGAGCCCGGCCGGCCGTCATCGCCTGACGATAGAGCCGCTCGATGGCTCCGACCGACGCGCTGAGATCGAATCGTTCACGGGCCACGCGGGCGGCCCGCTCACCCATCTCCTTGCGCCGTCCTTCATCGCGGAGCAGCGACAGGATGGCGGCGCTCAAGCCCTCGGGGTCGTCGGGGTTGACGAGAAGGCCCGTACGTCCATGGTCGACGACCTCGGGCAACCCCCCGACGCGTGTGGCCACCACCGCCTTTCCCGCGGCCAACGCTTCCACCACTGCGATGCCGAAGCCTTCCATTCTGGCGGGATGCACATACAGCGACAACGCGGCCAGGAACGGAGCGACGTTCTCTTGGAATCCGGCGAAATGCACATGATCCGCCACACCGAGTGTCGCAGCCAAGGCTTTGAGTTGACGTTCGTAGGCCGCGTCGCCTGTCCCGATGATCAGATACTGCACGGCAGGCACCTCCTGAATGATGGCGGGGAGCGCCCGGAGCATCACGTCATAGCCTTTGCGTACGAACAGGTGGGCCACGGTTCCCAGGACCACCGCATCCGCCGACAGTCCGTATGCGCCATAGGATGCCGCGCCCTGCGGCGCCGGCGTCGTGTCGGAAAACTGCAGGCCGCTATAGATCGTCTGAACGGCGTTGGGAGACACCCCTCCGCCGATCAACGCCTGCTCGACCTGTTTTGAGATCGCGATGACGGCCTGGACTGATTCGAGGCCGTATCGCCGAACCTTTTCGGGCTCGATCTCCTGCCGGACGTGCGCGACGATCGGCGGACGCCGACCGGAACTTCCACGCACGGCCGCAATCGTATGGGGCACCCACCAGATGTCGTTTACATGGATCACGTGCGGAGCGGTGTCGGCGACGAGCTCGCGCAGCGATCGGACGCCCCGCCAGCGGACCAGCGGCGAATACCATTTCCGCCACGGCCCGAGAGATATCGCATGCAGCCGGCTGCCCTCGCGAGCCAGTCGGTCGGAGAGCGGCGTTGCAGGAGGGCACGCCACGTGCGGTTCCCATTCGTCCCGATTAGTCGCACGGAGTATCGCCAGCAAGTCGCGCTCGGCTCCGCCTATCCGGCCGATGCCATGAATGTACAAAATCCGTTTCGCCACTAGGTCGCATCCACGGCGCCATGACCCGATGCGGTCATAGCCCACAATTTCGCATACTTGACGAACGTGTACATGCCGGCAAATCCGCTGACGATCAGCCCGCGGACCCCGTCACGGAATCCCTGCTTGAGAAGGTAACTCTTCGTGAAGACGACCAGCGGCCGAAATATCAGGTCACTCGCGCTCACCCGACGAACCGTCCGGCCTTTTTCCTGCGCCGCCAGGGTCGTGTAGTGGCCGAACTTCCGGAAATGGTCCCGGATCCGCCGCTCGGTAAAATGATCCATCGGATGGACCAGCCGGCCGACGGGGCCTTGGACGACGAGATTTTCATGCACCGGCACGTCGTTGTACCTGGCGCTGCCCTTTCTGACCAGGCGGATTTGATAGTCCGGATACACACCCGCATGCCGGACCCACGCGCCGTAAAAATAGTTCCTGCGCGGGATCTCATAGGCCTCGGGATCGCCGGGCCGCCAGGCGTCGATGCGGGACCGGATTTCGGTCTGAAGCGGCTGGGGAATCCGTTCATCCGCGTCAACGATGAGGATCCATTCGGCACCGGCCTGGTCCATCGCGTAATTTTTCTGGGGACCGAAGCCGGGCCACGGCCGTACGAAAACGCGGGCGCCGGCGGCGCGGGCGAGCTCGACCGTGCGGTCGGTGCTTTCGGCATCCACGACGACCCGCTCGGCGATCCAGGCCACCGAGGCAAGACAGTCGTGGATATTGGCCTCTTCGTTCTTCGTGATGATCACGCAGCCGAGTGTCGCCACGTCATACTCCTGATCGTCACGCAGAGGTTTCCAGGGGCGCCTGTGCCCGTCCGAGCCGGTCAAACCGGCGGCGATATTCCTCGACGATCCGGCCCGGATCGGTCCACAGCCGTCTGAACGCCGTCGCGCGATCGACTTCAAGCCACAATTTTTTCACGGGCTTGACGACATGCCTGTTGAGCGACCGGCTCCATCCGGAGGGAGAGCGAAATTCCTCGGGTTTGCACCACAGGCTGGCCTGGTCGGCCGCACTCCATTTTTGATCGATCGACCATCGTTCATGCGTACAGCCAAAGGGCTCCCGTTTGCTTTTCATAGTCGCGCGTATGAAGTGATGGACGAATGTCGCCCCCAAGACCATCACCCGCCTGACATCGCCGACGTCCCGCTCACGCTTCCTCAACGTGTAATAGAGGTCCCAATCGGCCGCCTGAATGCGCTCATCCAGGCCGCCGATTTTTTCATACGTCGCCTTGCGGATCATGACGCACGAGCCCACGATGCCGTCGAAGACGCGGTCGGCAAATGCCCGATGCGCCTCCGCGCAATAGCGCTCCCAATCGCCGTACATGGCTCGAATCATCGCGCGCAGGTCATCGACGCCTTTCCCGCTCGAAAGGCGGCCTTGGCCGATGGCGGCCCACCGCCTCTGCATCCAATCCGTCAGCCGTGGCCCAGGCATCATTTCCAAACCCAGCGGAGACGCCGCATCCAATTGATGCCGCTCCATGCCTTCAATCAGGCGCTGATCCCAATTCGGCGCGACATACAGGTCGTTGTTGATGTGACACAGCCACTCGCCCTTGGCGACCTTCGAACCGGCATTCATCGATTCGGGGTAACAGAGGTTTCGAGGGTGTCTGATCACCCGACAGCCGTTGCTCTCAAAAAACTCCACCGAACCGTCGGACGAGTGGTTGTCGATGACGATGACTTCATACGGACCGGCTGTATACCGCGTGATGCCCTCGAGAAAAAGCCGGTTATGACCCAATTGATTGTGAACGGCCACGACGATGCTCAACATCGCGGGTTACCCTCGAAATCCTCGCCGCAGGACCTCCCGGTAGAAATGCGGATTGAGCCAGCGGTTGCGCCTGACGCCCCATCGGCGTGCGGCGGCAATGCGTTCATGCATGACGGCGGGATGGCTGCCCGAAAACTCCTTCAGCACGGCGTAGTCCTCGAATCGAAACGTTTCGCCGCTCAATTCTTTGGCCGCGGCCGGCGGAAGATTGGAGCCATGATACACCGACGCCTGCTCTCGCTTTTTCTCGAGCATGGTCTTTGGGTCCTTGACCCAGCCGTAATGAAACATCCTCGCGCCGGAATAGGCAAGCCATTCCTTGGGCCCGCTCTGCAGATACTGTCGGGTACGCGTGACATGAAACCCGACGGCATCGCCGCAGGATTCGATTTCCCCGTTGTTGCGGATGATTCGAACCGCCTTGTGGTAAAACCAGGGATTGGTCGACCAGTAGTCCGCGATGAAATGGAGATAGCGGAACAGCAATCCTTTGATCATCGGATCACGGCCGTGTTCGGCCATGGACTGCCGCAGCGCAGGCAGATCGTCTTCGTGCACCACTTCGTCGGCCTGAATGTAGAAGGCCCATTCGCCTTTGCAGTGGCTGAGCGCGATATTGGTCTGCTGGGAATAGATCAGGCCGTCCTTCCGCAATGATTCGTCCCACACCGACTCGACGATCTTGATCTTCGGATCCCCGATCGATTCAATCAGCTGCAGCGTGCCGTCGTCGCACCGGCCGACATTCACGATGAATTCGTCGCACAACGGCAGTGCGGACCGGATCGACTCCACCACCGGATAATCGTATTTCACCGCATTGCGGCAAAAAGTGAATCCACTGACTTTCATCGCCGTTCATGCCTGCTCATGCCCCTGCAGTCGTCCGACGGCTCCCGACGTGTGAGTTCCCAAAACTTGGCGTATTTCATGAAGGTGTAATAGCCATACAGGCCGGAAAGAATCAACCCCGGCATGCCGTCCCGAAAGCCGCGGCGCAAGCCGTACATCTTGAGAACGGCGCCGAGAGGATGCGTCACCAGGTGATGCGGCTTGAACCGTCTGCCCTCGTCCGCCATGCGCCGGGCCATGAGATCAGAGTACCGGTCCTGCTTGGCAATGTAATGGTCGATGTCCCGAAACGGATATTGCAGCGCCGGCTGCGAAAGGTAGCCGAGGGTCCCGTCGCAATCGAAGCTTTCGTGCACGAGTTCCTGGCGATAGCGAAAGCGGCCCTTGCGAAACAGCTGAGGCTGGCGGTAATCGGGATACCAGCCGCAATGCTTGATCCAGCGTCCAAGAAAATAGTTTTTGCGCGGGACGAAATAGGCGTCCGCCGCCGCGGGCTGGGCCAGCAGCGCCCGGATCTCCGCCTGCAAGCCGGGAGTCATTCGCTCATCGGTATCCAGGCTGAAAATCCATTCATGCGAACAGCGGGCCACGGCTTCATTGCGAAGCGCGCCGAACCCCGTGAACTGGACCTGATGGACCTTGTCCGTAAATTCAGCCGCGATCGCCGCCGTGCGGTCGGTGCTGTGCGAATCGACGACGATCAGTTCCTGGGCCCAGCCGGCCACCGACGCCAGGCACGCCCGCATGTTGGGCTCATCGTTGTAGGCAATGACATAGACCGACAGCGGAACAGGGGGGTCGGTCATGGCTTTGATCCGAACTCCTTCCATGACCAGATCTTGTTTTGATTGAGGATCGTATTGGCGGCGACGTACAGCGCCAACAGCCGCCGGTACCGGCGAGCAACCGCCGGATTCTCCGGATCGAGGACGACCGCCGGTTCGTTCAAGTCGAGATCCGCTCGGCGCACCGTGCGGCTGCGCAGCGAGTAGAGCAACAGTCCGTCGGCGTCGGCCAATCCAATAAGGTCGTCATAGACGCTGCTCAGGAATGCCACGTTCCCCTCCGCACAATCGGACTGCAACAGACAACTCAGGTCCCGCCCGAGCGACGCAGTCAGCCGCGGGGCTGCGCCGTTGAGCCCAAGAATCGTCGGCAGGACATCGACCTGGCTCGCCACCGTCGTCACGGTGCGAGGCTGATAGCCGCCTGGCGTCCGCAGGCTGTCGTCGACCCAGACGAACAACGGCGTCATGAAATGGCCCGCCTGTCTCTCGAATTCGCTCTGGCCAACCTTCTCATGACGGGCGTGGTCGCCGAGAATGAGGACGACGGTGTCTTTAAGGAGACCGTCTCGTTTCATCGACGTCAGGACGCGCTCCAGCTCCAGATCGACGTAGCGCAGCGAGGCGAGATAGCCGTCCGGATCCGTCCGCAGGCTCCGGATGTCCGGATGCGACGCCGCCGAAGCGGGAATCGCGAAGGGATGATGGGTGCCGATCGTCATCGCCACGAGACAGTAGGGGCTTGCCGCCGCTCGAAGCGCTTCGACTCTCGTCCTCATGAGATCCAGCAGAGCGCCGTCGGGTCTTCCGATCCCCGCGAACGCGCCGATTTCTTCCGCCCTGGCCGGAAACGAGGTGCGGTCGAATAAGGCATGCAACCCGTTTCTGGCCATGAACACGTGCAGGCGATTGATGTCGCGGTCGTACCCGATGACCATCTCCGTTCGATAGCCGCGCTCTCTCAACACTGACGGAAGACAGGCGTAATCATGCAGATAATGCGTCTTCATCGCCGCCGTCCCCTGCCGGGGATAGTATGAGCACAGGGTGGAGAACAGCCCCCTGGCTGTTTGCACGCCGTTGGAAAAAAAATGCTCGAAGTAGATGCTGTCGTTTCGCAGCCGATCCAGGAAGGGCGTGACTTGGACGCCGCCGACGGTCTTGTTCAAATAGCGCCGGTCCAGGGCTTCGACGAAGATCAAGAGGATATTGGCCGGCCGGGCGAGCCGGAGACCGGACGCCTCGGTGGTTTGATGGACAAGGGGATAGTCCGGGTACGGAAACACCGCGTTCGGTGCGATGACGTCCCGCGTCGCTCGGATCGCTTCGGTCAACGGCATCTCATCGAAGACGCGCCCCTGATCGGATTTCCATTGTGCGTCCAGGGCGGCCCGCAATCCCTCCCCCGCATACAAGACAGGATTCTGGGCGAGGGTGTAGTAGGCGGCGCTGCTGATGTCCGCGGCGCGGATCGCCTCGGGTCCGCGAGGGTGGAACCCGGTCAAGCCGACCGCAAGCGCGAGAAGCAGGAACACATTCGACAGGAGGGTCCGGCGCGGGGCCCACTTCCGGCGGAGGCTCGCGAAGATGCGGGACCAGGCCAGAATCGCCGCCGATTCGCAAAACATAAAACCCAGTACGAGACCGGCCCACTTGCCGCCCTCCTCCAGCTCGGCGCCCGTCTGTCCCGCCGCTTGAGAGCCGACGACACCGGTCTCCTTCCATTGAACCAGCAAGTCCCCGAGGTATTCAAAGAAGACGAAGTTCAGGCGTTGCTGGTTGTAGCGATAGTACCCGATGTCCAACAGCAACAGGACGACCAGAAGCACACCCGTCACGGTACCGGCCGCCGTCAGCAGCCGGCCATAGGTGTGCGGCCATGCGGTTCCGACTAAACGTCCGATCGCCGCCCACCAGACGACGCTCAGGAGGCCGGCGGTCAGTGCGACGCCGAGGACGGCCATCGTCGACATGATCAGATCGGCGCGAAATCCCGTCGCCAACGCGTCGAGGAGCACCGCGATGTCCGGCGGCTCGGCACGGACCACGTCCGGCAGCAAAAACCACCGCTCCACTTGCTGGAGCGTCAGGAAGACCATCCACCAGAACACGATCCGCTGCCTCACCGTCCAATCGGCCACTGCGTTCCTCCCCTGCTCATGACTCGTCAGCCCGGTGCATGGATCAAACGGTCGTAGACGCCTTCCATCCGGTCGAGCATGCGTTCGAGTGAGTAACTGCGCTCGACCATCGAGCGGCCTTGCACGCCCATTCGTGACCGGAGCTCGCCATCGTCCAACAACCTGGCGATGCGGGCAGCCAGTGCCGCGGCATCCCGTGGAGGCACGACAAACCCGGTTTCTCCGTCGATCACCACGTCGGGGATCGAGCCGACCGTCGTCGAAACGACCGGCAAGCCAATGGCCAGCGCCTGCATCAAGACTTGAGGAATCGTGTCGCCTTCGACCGAGGGGATCGCAAAGAGGTCGAACGAGCGAAAGACGTTCAGGAGATCTTCGCGGAAGCCGAGCATCCGGATTCTTTCCGACAAACCGAGTTGCTCAATGCGTGCGCGGATCGCAGCCTCCTCCGGACCTTCGCCGACGATGACAAACGTCACATCTCTGCGGCGACCCGCAAGCATGCCGGCCGCCTCGATGAAATATTCATGTCCCTTGTAGGACCGTAGATACGAAATCAGGCCGACGAGCAAGTGTCCCTTCGGCAAACCGAATTCATGACGAAGGTCCTGCTCCGGCGCCGCCGGCCGAAAATAGTTGACGTCCAGACCGATGGGAAAGGCTGCGACGCGATGGGGGGCGAGGCCGTCCCGTTCCACGAGCTCCCGCTTGGTCTTGTCGCCTCCGGTCACCACCACCATGTCGAACAGACGGCGATAGAGCAGGCGGGTCATCCAATTTCGGTTCAAGGGGGCGGAGATATGCCTGATCCGCAACAGTCTGGGCCTGGGACGGACCAGACGGACGGTGACGGCACCGATCCAGCTGTCGCGCGAGCTGTTGACCTGAAGGATGGCAGGGCGGTGATCGGCGATCAAGGCGCGCAGGGAGACAATGGCCTGAGGATAGCGGGATTTCCGCATGGCCAGGAGAGTGACCGGAAGGTGCTTGTCCATCGCCATCCGCGCGATCGGACTATGCGGCTCGAGAATCAGACGCAGCTGATGGCCGCGCTTCAAGAGGCCTTCTGCATGCAGGAGAACAGCCAGCTCCTGCCCGCCGACGGCGGTGCTGGATTCCGCAATGAAGATATTCACGAAACGCTGTCTCGGGACAAGAAGGGCACCTCTAGCGTTGACCGGTATCGGCCGCTGGGTCCTTGGATGACTGCGATGACGCGTCCTGAAGAATCCACTCCGCCGCTTCGACCATCGACGGGACGACCGCGTCCGGCATGGCCCCCGCAGCCCGTAACATATTCAATGCCTGGTCGTCCACTTTTCCCCTCGTGACGAGAATCGATGTCACCGCGACTGCCTTGGCCAGTTGGATGTCACTGGCGTGATCGCCGATCAGATACGCCTTCTTCAGGTCGACTTGTAATTCGGATACCGCGCGATCGACCATACCGGTGGCCGGCTTGCGACACCGGCAGCCGTCATCCGGGTGGTGCGGGCAGAAATAGATCGCATCGAGTGCGGCGTCGCGCTGCTCAAGCAAGCCCTCAAGCCTGGCATGAATCGCTTCAAGGTCCTTGAGCGTCAGATAGCCCCGCCCGACGCCTGACTGATTCGTGATCACCACCAACCGGGCGCCGGCCGACTTCAGGCGGGCCAGCGCGGCGCCCACGCCGGGAAGCAGCTTCAACTCTGACGCCGATCGTAGGTAGCCGGGATCTTCATTCAGCGTCCCGTCACGATCCAGGAAAATCGTGTATCCCTCCAGCATACGGGCCGGATCGATGGACGCTCTTTGTGCCCGGCTCTCATTCTCGAATCCGGATGACGGATCCTGACGGCGGGAGAGAATCGACAAACCCGCCTCGCTGACCTGCTGGACGGTGACGCCTGTCATACAGCGGTGATCGATGGGACACTCCCTCAACATGCAGGGCGCGCACTCGACGGGATGCCGGAGCAGCGCATGCTCCGCACCAAACGGCGACGTCGTTCGCCAATCGGTCGGCCCGAAAATTGCCACCACCGGCACTCCAAACGCGGCAGCGATATGCATCGGCCCCGTATCGTTCGTCAGCAGCACGTGACAACGTTTAATGGCGGCCATCAGCTCGCGGATGGTGGTTGCACCCGACAGCACCGCGGTCCCGACGCTCAGACGCGAGGCGATGTCCCGTCCCAACGCTTCCTCGCCTCGGGCGCCGATGAGCATGACCGCCGGCCGGCGGCCGGAGGCGGAAAGGGAGACGCACAAGCGTTCCGCGGATTCGGCGAACCGGTCCGGGAGCCATCGTTTTGCACCGCCATAGGTCGAACCGGGATTGATGCCGATCACCACATCCTCGGCGGTAATGTCCGTTTGAGCCAACCGTTCCGCCATCCGCCTCTCCTCTTCGGCCGAGACGAACAATTCAGGGCGGACAGGATCCCCGGTCAGGCCGAGCGGCTTGAGCAGGTTCCAGTAATACTCGACCTGATGAACAGGCGACCGGCGATTGGGTGGGGCCACCGGGTCGGACAGCAGCAGGCTCCGACCGTCCGTGGCGTACCCGTACCGCCGTCGGATGCCGGCCAGCGTCGTGAGAAGCGCCGCTTCGAACGCGTTCTGGAACAGCACAGCTAAATCAAAGGCCTCGCGGCGCAAGTCGGCGGCCAACCGCCATTTGCCCGCCAGGCCAGCGTGACGCCCTTTGTCGTCATACAGGAACACCCGATCGATGACGGGATGCGATTGGAAGAGTCCTGCGACGGCCGGTTTCACTAACAATGTGATCGAGGCCTGGGGAAACAGCCGCCGCAAGCCTCTCAGGGCCGGCTCGCACATCACGGCATCGCCGAGCCAGTTCGGTCCCCGCACGAGAATCTGCTGAACCAGTCCCTTACGCACCGGCTCGCCTCCCCAGGGAGGGCTGCGCTTCCATGATGATCTTTCGCAAATCGGCTTCCCCGGCCCGCCAGTCGACGTTAAGCCGGACGGCCCACCAACTCTCTTCGTCATGCTGGCTGAGATACGGCTGGATCTTTCCCGCGTCCTTTTCAGTGGTGAACAGTACTTCCGCCTTGAGGTCGGCGGCCCGCTTCCGCAGCCGGTCGATGTCATGCAGCGTGTATCGATGGTGGTCCGGATAGACCACCGCGTCGAGCACCGTCAGGCCCAACTCCTCGGCCGTTGCCCGAAATGAAGCGGGATGCCCCACGCCGCTGACCAGCAACGCCCTTTTTCCCCGGCACCACTCCGGGGCGCGTGCCGCGTCGTTCGTGACCGACACGATCTCCGTAGGTTTGAACACCGCTTGCGCCGTGAGGGGCAGCCGATGGACCGCGGACCGCAGCCGCGTCATGACCGCTTCCACTTGAGTCGCCCGTTCAGCCCGTGTCACGACGACGGCCGTGGCACGTTCGGCGGCGCTCATTGGCTCGCGCAGTCGGCCTGCCGGCAGGACTTGCGTCAATCCGTCCGTGTCCGTCGCATCGAGCAGTAACAGATTCACGTCCCGATGCAGTCCCATGTGCTGAAATCCGTCATCGAGCACGAAGCAATCCACTTCAGAGCTGTCGAGGACCCACCGGCCCAACCGGTAGCGGTCAGCCCCCACCGCCACGACAGCCCCGCGGCAGCGCCGGGCGATAAGGGACGGCTCGTCTCCGGCTTCGTCCTGGCTGGCAAGGATTCGTGCGCCATCGGACACGAGCAGTAGTGAGCCGCCGCTGCTTCGCCGGTAGCCGCGGCTAAGCACGGCCACCCGCCTTCCCGCTTCGAGCAACCATTGCGTGACTTCAATCACGATCGGCGTCTTTCCCGTTCCGCCCACCGTGAGATTCCCGACGCTGATCACCGGCACGGGAAGCCGTCGTTGCGCCAACCACTCTTGCTGATATCCGTAGGCGCGGAGCCGTGCGCCAAGCGCGTACGGAAGGGCAGCCCAAGAAAGCCACCACGCCGGTCTCTGTCCGGGATTCAGCACCGTGTCGTTATCGTCCTGCCATGAGCGGAAACGCGTCGGGCGAACGCAACGGAGGGCGGCTGGTGCCGGAAGCCAGTTGCCCCTCGATGGCTTCGATGGTGGCTTTGAGTGCTCCCTGGTTCTCCCGAACCATCAACTGCGCCGCTTGCCCCATACGGACGGATTCGTCATGGTGATCGAAGAGGCGAACCACCTCTGCGTTCAGTTCCTCTGCCGTGTTGACACGGCGCCCGCCGCCGGCTTGTTCGAAAAGGTTCGCGATCTCCACGCAATGGTCGGTATAGGGGCCGAAGAGGACTGGCTTGGCCCAGAACGCCGGCTCCAATAAATTATGCCCGCCGATCGGCACGAGAGTCCCGCCCACGAAGGCCACGGTCGCTTCGCGGTAGATTCCCGCCAGCTCTCCACGGGAGTCAAGAATGACGACCTGCGTCCTGACTGCGGCAGGATGCTCCCCTTCGCCGCGTTGGCTTCGCCGCCGCACCGTCAAACCCCGCTCACGCACCATCGCTTCGACGGCGTCCGCCCGCTCGATGTGGCGGGGCGCCACCAGCAACTGCGCCATGGGATGCCGTGTGAGCGCGAGTCGATAGGCATCGACCACGATCTCCTCTTCGACGGCGTGCGTACTGCCGGCGACCAGCAGCGGGGCGCCTTCAGCGAGGCCGAGTTCCGTCCTCGTGACCATACGGTCGGAAAGCGGCAACGGCTGATCGAATTTGATGTTGCCCGTCCGGTACACCGCATTCGGGTCCGCGCCCAGGGCAATGATGCGCTCGGCATCGCGATCGGATTGCATCAGGCAGAGCCGCAAGGAACGCAGGATGCGCCCATACAGCCATCGGACCGGCGCCCGCCGCTGCCGGGCATAGGAACGAGTGGAGAGTCGCCCGTTGATCATGACCGCCGGCACGCCTCGACGGGCCAACTGCCCCAGTAGATTCGGCCAGAGTTCGGTTTCAATGAAGACATACAGCAGCGGCCGCAGCCGGTCGATCGTGCGCGCGACGGCCCAGGGAAAGTCCAGGGGAGCATACACGTGCTCGGCGATGCCCGCCAAACGCTGTTCGACCGCATCGCGTCCGGTTTCCGTGGCCGTGGACACCGCGAAGCGGTGGTCGGGATGCCGGCGATGCAGCTCGCGAACGAGCGGTGCGATGGCCACGACCTCGCCGAGGGATACCGCGTGCATCCAGATCAGCGGCCGGTCATCGGGGCGGATGCGTGGACCGCTCAGCCCCAACCGTTCGGGTAAGCCCCGCCGGCAGCGGGGCTTCGCCGCAAGCAGCACGACAATCAGCGGTGAGAGCAGCAGCAGCAGGGCATTGTAGACCACAGTCAACATTGGAGGGCCCCAGGAGTTACGAGACGA
>DATELB010000023.1:0-4770 GCA_035277085.1 Nitrospira sp.
TGGCGGCCGACAGAGCGCATTCGAATGGGCAGCGCTGATCCGAGAGAAGGGCGCTGACGAAATTCATGTGACGCATCGCCACCCCACCCCGCAATTCACGGAACCGGATTGGAACTGGGTACAGCCGATGGTGCGGCGGACACTCAAAGACCACGGGTGGTGGCGGCGCTGTACAGACGCCGAGAAGGAGAAGATCCGTCAGGATTTTTGGGCGGTGGGACGCCTGACGCTCGAAGCGTGGCTAGGACCGCGCGTGCATCAACCCAACATTCATATCCACGAGAAAACGGCGATTGCTGCCGTAGGCGCTGCAACTGCCGCCACATATGATGTCGTCCTAGACGACAATACCGCCGTTAATGTGCATCACATCATTCTCGCGACTGGCTATGCACCGAATATGGAGAATGTCGCGTTTCTTGACCGCACGACGATCTTGCAGGAACTGCAGACGCTGAACGGATCTCCAAGGCTCGCTACAGAATTTCAAACGAATTTACCCAACCTATATGTCACTGGACTCGCTGCCGTGCAGGACTTCGGACCATTTTTTGGATTCACCGTCGGTTGTCCCGTGGCGGCGAGAATCATTGGGGACGCAGTGGCTAAAAACTGAGCGTCCTCCCCGATTGATCGGATTCGACTGGTTTTCTAAAATGGCCCGATGTCAGCTCCCCGCCTGAAGCAATTTGCCGTCGCTGCCCTTCTCTCGCTCCTCGTGGGTAGTCTGTTAAGCGCTGCATTGCTCAGTGGGCTTTTCGCCAACGCTCAATTGCGCAGCACCGATTTTCTCTTCACCGATCAGACCGAAAGTTTCTCTGGGGCCATTGTCATCGTCGGCATCGACCAGCGGAGTTATCGAGAGTTGCTGCCCCAACACGGACCTCTCGTTGGATGGTCGCGGGCACTCTATGGACAGGCGGTCGACCGGTTGCGGTCTGCCGGCGCCCGTGTCATCGCGCTGGACATGTTTTTCGATGCTCCGCGAGCGGAGGACTCCAGCCTGATTGACGCCATCTCGCGCACCGGCAACGTTGTCTTTCCCGTGGAGGGCCAGGGCCCCGGCACCTTCCACCCCCGCCCTGGCGTTGTCCAGGTCTTTGACGTCTTCGTCCGGAGTACGCCGCGCATCGCAGCGGCGGCCGTCGCCGAGGGATCCGTCAACGTCACGACGGACCGCGATACCGTCGTCCGTAGCCTTCCGCTGGTGCTGGAGTCGAGCGAGGGACAGCTTCCTTCCCTCTCGCTCGCGATCATCTCCCGCTACGTACGACGAGCCAATATCCTGGATCAAGACCCCACGAGCGCCATGATCTATGCAGCAGGCAGAACGATTCCGGTGGTCAACAACGGACGGATGCTAATCAATTATTCCGGTCCGCCCTCGTTGCCCGGGGCGAGCAAAGGCTTTCCGATTATACCGTTTGTGGATGTCATCAGCGGATCATTCGACGAGAGTCTCGTTCGTGACAAGATCGTGCTGCTGGGCCTGACCATTCGGGGTATTGATGAGTTTGCCACGCCGACGACATCCACGACGGGCATGTGGGGCGTAGAAGTCCAGGCGAGCGCGGTCGACACGTTACTCGCTGAACGATATTTGCTGCCCGCCTCCCGGACGACAACTGTTTTACTGATCTATGCCGCCGCATTGACCGGTGCCCTCTTCTCAGCTGCCGCGCGCCCGCTTTACGGGATGGGTGGCGTAGCGGCATCGTTGCTCCTGTATCTGGTCGGCGCCAGCATGTCGTTCGATAGGGGCGTGCTCCTCAACATGGTCTATCCGCCAGCCGCGGTGCTCCTGGGGTTCACGGCTACTCAAGGCTACCGGATTTTCTTCGAGCAGGCTCAACGACAACTGGTTCAGGACCTGATGTCTCGCTATCTCTCGCCTTCTGTCAGCCAGTGGGTGCTGCAACAGCCGGAACAGGTCAAGCTCGGCGGAGAAACCAGGGTCATGACCGTGCTGTTCTGCGACCTGCGTGGCTTCACACTGCTCTCGCGCTCCGTGGATCCGCACCTCCTGGTCTCGTTTGTGAACGATTTCATGACGGCCATGACGGACGTCATCTTTCGTCACGACGGCGTCCTGGACAAATATATCGGTGACGAAGTGATGGCCTTCTGGAATGCTCCTCGAGACCAGCCCGATCACGCGAGTCTTGCCTGTCAGACCGCGCTCGAAATGGTCCGCGAGATCGACGGTCTACGCTCTTCATGGTCGCACCGCGGGCTACCACCCCTCGACATTGGTGTGGGCATCAATACCGGCCCTATGGTGGTCGGGAACATGGGTTCACGGGAACGGCTGGCCTACACAGTCATCGGAGACGCGGTGAACGTCGCTTCGCGCCTGCAGAACTTAAATAAGCAATTCGGCACCCACGTGCTGACGACCGAGAGTACACGGAAAGCCGCTGGCGACCGGTTCGTATATCGGGCGATTGATCAGGTGACGCTGAGAGGGCATGACGAGCCGCTCGCAGTTTACGAGCTGCTGCGGCAGGATGTGTCTATCCCATGAACAGAATGCGTGTTACCGATTCTGCCGGGCTTCAACCTTGCCCGGAAGCTGCATGTCCGTGGATTCCAACGGTCCAACTATGACGCCCGACACTTTTGCGGTCTTTGCGTCGTTCGTCGTTCCTTCCAGCTGCTGTGTCAGCTGGGCGGCGAGTCGATCGCTCCGTTGTAATGTGCCACTCACTTGATGCTGGTCGACAGGCACGCCCTTGTAGAGCGCAGAGATGCGAATCAGAAACGGGCCGTCCTGTTGCCCCTGAAGAATCAGCGTAAAGGGTCCCGATACGCCGGCTGGCACCTCCACCACGCGATGGCCTTCGCCATCCATTCCTGTATAGGATCCGAAAACCTGGTTCACGTCCGTATCCTGGTCGGTAAAGCCCGCGATCCTGGCCCGGTCCGGCATGAGGATGATCGGCAACACGGAGACCGGTGTCTCAACCCGCAAGGCGCTGTGATTGGAAAAGAATGCTTGCGGGTTAGACGGAGCCCCGGCCTTCACGATCTCCATCTGTCCCGGTGTCAATATTGCCCTGGCACGGCCGGTGGGTTCGAGGACCCATAGATCACCGGCTCTGGTCCAGCAAGTGAATGTGTTGTCCGGCTCCAGACGACCGCCGATCAAACCGTCATGTACGGTCGCCGTCGCTGTGTTTGACTGCAAAGAGAACGACGATTCCGGGTCGACCAGTTTTATCACTCGGGCCCAGACAGTGCCCGCGTTCACTCCGACCGTCACACGCGACCGTTTCTTGCCGACGTCAGCTTGCTTGACCGTGACGTCTGATTCTGGCTGGACCGTAAGCGTGCTTCCGTCCAGAAAGGTGACCAGTGCGGTGGACTTCTTACCCGTCCGTACTCTCGTCCCGACGGTGACAGTCATGCCGTTCGATGCGGGTTTCGCAATCCCTCCTTCCGGCGGAACGATGTCGACCTCCCCAGCCAAGACCTCCAGGATCGCGGGCGCGGGTTCACCGCCCAATACTTGCGCCGAGATCGCCAAGATCCAAGTGCACACAAGGATTGGTGCGAGCGTTCTCCACGATAGGACAAAACCGGATCCGGCTCGGCATGACGCGGCGACAGACATGGTAACCTCCTTGCGCAGAGGCCTAAAAAGCGGCCTCTATTATCAGAGCGAATGCCCCACAAGATCAATCTATCCTGTGGGGCATAGCGGCATCATGGATTCGGCTGTATTGGCTGCGGTTCGCCGTAAAGGAAGTCATCCATCATGACGATGTCATGTGTCCCATCATCATTTGGTCCTGGCGCCGCATCCCCGGTCGTGATCCGGACTCGGGCGATGCGCGCGTCGCTGAAGACGATGCCCAAGAACGAAAGACTGCCATCGCCCGGAGAGGCTGGGACAAAGCTGCTGTAGATCAACCCTCCGTCAGTGCCGAAACACTCAATGCGCGTGCTGGACTGACGGTTTCCGTTTTTGTTACCAGGGCCGCTTCCATCCGGGAGGTCAACGTCCGTGAAGACCGCGCCGAAGCCGCTGACCTTTGCCGGCACGGTTCCATTGGAGCCGGGCACGAAGAACAGCGCCTCGGTGACGTTGCTGTCCACCGGCGTGAAGAGCCGCTTAGGACTAAACGTATTAAAGATGGCGCCGTAGGTCGGATTGTTGAAGAGCGTAGCCAGACCGCCCTGCGGCCCGCCTGAAGGCGGGGCTTGCGAAAGGCCTGTCCCTGTCGTGGTGAATTGAGCGCCACGCGTGTTCAGGAACGTGTTAAAGGGCGTGACCGGCGCTGTCGTCGTATCCACGCCTCCCCCGTCCCAGTTGATTTCGCGGCGACCATCGGGGTGAGGTCCGTCATTGCCGTTGTTGTTTCCTTTCAAGGCTACCCTGTACTGTTCGACCGTGTTCTGAATGGAAGCGATGTCTGGACCAGCCGCTTGGTACACGGTCGGCGCCACAAAGTCAGTGCCGGTGTTTTGTGCCCGAGCCATCCCATCATCGCCGCCATCTCCACAACCAGCCAAGGTCAATCCGATCCCCAAGACGCAAACCAACTGCGCCGGTCTCAATACCTTCATGACCGTTCCCCGCTGTTGGCTTCTTGAAACCACAAGTATGTTGGTAAGTGTCTCCATGGCAATCCCTCCCGGTTAGAATACCTAGCGGTCTGCTGCATCTGCTCCGTCCTATTGGCAACTGCCATGCCGCTGCCACAAGGTTCAGCATGAGCAGACATTCATCCTTGTTGCGTTGGAAGAGAAGGATGGCTACAGGTGTGG
>DATELB010000024.1:0-2980 GCA_035277085.1 Nitrospira sp.
GCGCCCCCGTCCGTGCCGCCAATACCGCTCGATTTCCCGGTGGCTTTTCAATATGCCCAGCGGGCCGCTCTCGCTTACGAGCAGGATGCCACGATTCAGCGGCAGAGCGGCGGCGACGTCAAAGTCAGCATCAGCGGCCCCGTCTCGTCAGGCATGAAAGCCTACGTCGAGGTGAATCAGGCGAAGCGTGTGCAATGGGTCGTCGTTCGGGGCACCTCAAGCCTCGTCAATATCCGATCGGACGTCGATTACAATAAGGTGGTTGACTCACGACTCGGCATCCCCCTTCACAAAGGATTTGCCGATGCGGCCGTGCAGGTCTATCAATTCGCCAAGCCGCTACTCAAAACAGATTATGAGACGCGGGTCGTTGGGCACAGCTATGGAGGAGCGGCTGCGGTAATCGTCCTCATGCTGCTCAAGGAAGATGGATTCAAACTTGGACAGGCGATGACGTTCGGTCAACCCAAAGTCACCAACCGTGATGGCGTCCGCAAATATCGCACGCTGCCGTTGCTGCGTTTTGTCAACGCCAAAGATCCGGTGCCGTCGCTTCCCCCGTTCGAGGTGTTTGCTGTCCTGGATGACGGCCCCTATGTGCACTTCGGCCCAGAGGTGGTGCTGGAAGAAGGAGGCAAATACCGCTACTTCGCCGAACATCCCTCGGAACTGTCATCGGTGTTTTCCTTTTGGGACAATTTGAAGAATGTGAGTATTCAAGACGTGCCCGAGCACTTCATGTCCACGTATCTCACACGTGTCCAGCAAAACGTTCCAGCTGCTTCCGGCAAATGACACGGAAAGGGTCTAGAGGAACGGCGCTGGCGCCGCTTTCCTAGCGTGTTCTTTTGGGTTCGAATCGGTGGAACCCAGGGTTCCTCTCTCTGCACGGTCCTGAGACGCCTCACTACAGTGGTGAGAGATGCGGTCAATGTGACGCGACAACGGGCCACATCCCGCTATAGGCCCCACGCCTGTATCGCATTTTCATCAACCATTGGAGCCGGGTTCCGAGGGCGGCCGTTTCGGTCGAAACGCGCCTTAGCCTCCGGCGAAACCTATGAGGAGGACCGCATGGAATTGGAACGCTCATACGAGCAATGGTCTCTTGGAAGTCCACGCATAAAATGGAGCGCTGTATTCGCCGGCTGGGCGGTCGGCCTGGCACTGCAGATGGTCCTCATGCTGCTGGGGCTGGGTTTCGGCGCATGGGCGATTGATTTTCGCGAAAGCAACCCGGCCGAGGGGCTGCCGACAGGGGCGGCGATCTGGACGGGGGTCTCAATGTTGCTCGCCGCCTTCACGGGTGGATATGTCACGTCAAGGCTCTCGGGAAGCTATCGCCGCTCCGACGGCCTCTATCATGGTGTCGTCGTGTGGGGTGTCAACTGGCTGATTTTTGCATGGCTCACCACCACCGCCATGGCCGCCATGATCGGAGGGGCGTTTTCAACGTTCGGGAGCACGCTCCAGACGCTGGGGCAAGGAGGCATGTCGGGGATTGCATCGACGGCGGCAAACAAGCTGGGCGATACGGTTGGACAGATCTCCATGTCGCCTCAGGAACTCCGGAAACAGGTCGAATCGATCCTGGCCGCTTCCGGCAAGCCGGAATTGCAGCCTGGCCAGGTTCGGCAGGATGCCGACCAGGTGGTAGGCTCGGCGCGCTCCGGGGCGCCGGTCAACCAGATCACCGACGCCGCGCTTGGCGAGCTATCGTCGAAGCTTGCTGCCTTGGACCAGGAGGCGGCGGTGAACGTCATGGTCAATAAAATGGGGATGACGCGTGACCAGGCAAACCAGCTGATCCAATCGACCATCGGCGCCTTGCAACCGATTCAGCGGACCGTCGAAGACACGGTGAGCAAGGTCAAGCAACAGTCGGCAGAATTGGGGACGAAGGCGGTCGATCGTATGGGAACGATCGCCTTGTGGTTGGCCATTGTTGCAATAATCACACTCGGACTGTCCGCTCTTGGCGGCGCCATGGGACTTCCCGAGGAGCCCGTGTATGAAGCGCGCGCGCCTGGCGAGTCGTTCCGCGACTTGCGGCGAGCAAGCTAATCCTGGAGCGCGGGACGCTCTTCCACGCGGGAGCGCGTCCCCCGGCAGTCCGCCTGACTGGCGGGCCGCCGCGAGAGACCGATTGTCCCTCCGTCTCCGCCGCTGTCGAAATCTTTACGTTCCCGCACCTCCAACTTTACCTTCATGAGAAGACGGCTTAACAACGCCGGCTGAGCATCGTGCTACTACTTTCCCTGCAAAACGACTCAGGGAAGGAGGTATGCGGCATGCGGCGGGGCGATGTTATTTGGGATCGCAATGAGTGGAACAAAGCGTGGCAGATTGCGATTGGCCGCATCGACGGGGCGCCGGCCGCCGTCTCCGAACGGACGGCTTTTCGCCATGCCATGGATATGCTCGACGGTGCCTTCGTCAAGGGCGATGCCTTCGAGTTTCAGCTTGGCCTGATCACGATGCTCGATTGCTGCAGTGAGGCGATCAAAGAAGGTCGCTGCGCGCGATGGTGGTAGAGGAGCCGTAACCCGGTGGCTGCGGCTAGAACGAATGTCTGGTGTTTTCCCCGCGGAGTACCGGAGGTTCCCCTAGCCTCAGCTTAGATGGAGCGCATGATACTGTTCAGTTATCTTAGAATACGGCAGTGGCGACATTGCCAAGTTCAAGAAAAGGAGCCCGCTTCTCGAAAGGGAGGCGGGCTCTTTTTTTGACCGCTCCGTCATGATGCCGCGTCACGGGTACACTGTTTTGTCCCGGGAGATCGCCCGTGCATACTCACTCGATCAAGATACTACTGGTCGATGACCATCCGCTTGTTCTTGAGAGCATCAGCACCCTGCTCGAACCGCATTTCACCATCGTGGGCAAGGTGCAAGACGCCGACGAGATTGTAAAGCGCGCCATTGAATACAATCCTGATGTCATCCTCATGGATGCCCGCATGCCTAAAATCAGCGGCTTT
>DATELB010000025.1:0-23768 GCA_035277085.1 Nitrospira sp.
TAACCTGACCTCCTTCTGAAGATTCACAGCTTCATGCTCAAGGAGAAATAACTGTGCACGAAGTACAGTCAGGTCTACATCGGTAACCATCGTCCGTTCGGTTGAACGCATCCGCTGGCATAGCGTCTTGCCCTGCGTGACGAACTCATTGATCGCCGCTCGGAGGTCCATTGGACGGCTATCTCCCAAGATGGCTGGACACACGGTACAGCATCTCTTGAACCAGGATCATTTCGTCGTCAGTATATCTGCCAGCCTTTGCTTGTAAGTGTTGGCTCGCCACCATGAATTCGTCATGTGATCCACGGTTTCCTGACACGAGATTCACACAGGCTTGAAGGTAGTCCCGCACTTCACTTCGGATGAAGGACTGATGAACGACCGCCATAGGGCTCCGCCTTCTCACAAGATGTCGGCGGAGGGCCCTCCAGAGGCCGTCGGCAGTTTGTGTATGAGTAGTGAGGACAGGAATATGGGCTCTTATCGACAGTCTGTCAACGATCGGAAGCATGATCGGATCATGGTGTTTAGCGCCATCGTGGGCACAATACTGAGAAAGGTCTCATTCGGGAGAAGTTCATGTTAAGGCTTATCTGAAAGGCCGTACTCACGGCACGTGCGCTGGCGAGCCTCCGCCTCGATATCGAGAGCGCTGTTCTCGAGGTAGCGCAGGCTGACTTCGATTTGGTCTATCGATCGCTGACACGCACGATACGCCTCCTCGATATCCAAATAATTCTGTTTCAGATTCTGCCTGTGAGCGGGCGAGATAATACTGGAAGCGGCGAGGCGTTCTTTATATTGCCGTATTCGCTCTTGTCGGAGATGAATGGTAACTCGTAACTGGTAAAGCCACAGCGCGGGTCGAACAATCTTTTCGATTTGGTTCACATCGATCGGATTTAGGAGGACGTCGAAGGCGCCGGCCTCGACTGCTTGTCGTGCGAGGGCCTGTTCCGACGATCGAATGCTCACCAGGAACGGTGCATGGGATCCGCTTGATTGATAGTATTTGAGAAGCGAACCACCATCCATCACGGCCAAATTGGCGTTCGCGATGATCATTTGGTAAGGGCGAGATACTAGTTTTGATCTGACCTGATCAGAAGAGGTGCAGACGTCTATGGTGAGATCGGGAATCGTGTCGTTCAGTGTTTGGAAAAGGCTGTTGAGCAGTTTGGGATGAATCTCTGCAAGGAGCACAGGGCGGGGAGGCAAGCCGTTACAGGAAAGGCGCTGGGGGGGGTATCCATATCGCTCCTCCTATGAGGCGCTTGAGGATGCCCCGCATTGGTACGACGAGTCAAGAGTGGGCAGTTGCCAGCCGGGCGACCTCTGGACCGCTACTCCACTTCCTGTAGCTTGATCAGGTTCGTGCCTCCGGGCTTTCCGATGCTCGTTCCCGAGAGGATGACGATGCGCTCGCCGGACTTCACCAGTCCTTCGGTTTTGAGCCGGCGTTCGGCTTCGTCCACGCGTTCGTCGGTTTGCGCGATCTCCTGCATCGTGTGCGGCTGGACACCCCAAAAGAGCGCCATCTGCCGGCGCACCGGTTCGAAGGGCGTGAAGGCAATAATTGGCGCCGCAGGGCGCTGCTTTGAGATCAGGCGGGCAGTCAACCCCAATTCGCTGAACGCGACGATGGCGGTGGCCTTCGTTGCCGATGCGGCGGATGACGCCGCGGTGCAAATCGCTTCGGGCAGGGTTATATCCCCGAAGTCGCTTTGCCGCTTGGGGACCACACCCGGCACGCATCCCTCCTCCGCGGCTCGAATGATGCGGTCCATAACCTGGACCGTTTCGACCGGGTGGGCGCCGATCGCCGTTTCAGCGGAGAGCATGACCGCGTCGGTTCCGTCGAAGACCGCATTCGCGACATCGGACGCTTCCGCGCGGGTCGGACGCAGATGCTGGGTCATCGATTCAAGCATCTGGGTGGCGGTGATCACCAGACGGCGCCGCCGGTTGGCCTCCGCGATGATGCGCTTCTGCAGTAACGGAACGGCTTCAGGTCCCATCTCAACGCCCAGATCGCCTCTGGCGATCATCACCCCGTCGGCCTCGTCCAAAATTGCGTCAAGGCACGTGATGGCTTCCTGCCGTTCGATCTTCGCGATGACGGGTATGCTGCCGCCGTACGTGGCGATGAGTTGTTTTGCCGCGCGGATGTCCTCCGGACCGCGGACGAACGAGAGGGCCACGTAGTCCACACCTTGCGTCACGCCGAATCGAATGTCCTCGCGGTCCTTGTCGGTCAGCGTCGGCGAACTCACGCGCGTCCCGGGCAGGTTGATGCCCTTATGCGAAGTCACGGTGCCACCTACGAGGACCTTGCAATCGAGATGGCCTCCGCTGATCTGCTCGACCTTCAGTTCGATGAGGCCGTCATTGATGAGGATTCGAGCGCCAGGCCTGACGTCCCGGGCCAGGTGCTGATAGGTCACGGGGATTTCCTGGACCGTCGAGCCGGCAACGGATTGATGGCCCAACTGTCCGCCCGAACGAGCCAGGACCGTCTGGAGTCTGATCGATTGCCCTTCTTTGAGGACGATGCCGCCGTCGACCACTTCGCCGACACGGATTCGCGGTCCTTGAAGATCTTGAATGATCGACACCGGAGCGCGACGTTGGTCCGCGGCTTCGCGAATGGTCTTGATGGCCGAGGCATGCGAGGCATGAGTGCCGTGGGAAAAGTTCAGCCGGGCGGCATTCATGCCCTGTTCGATCAACCGGTCTAGCGTCTCGAGTTGATCGCTGGCGGGCCCGATCGTACAGACGATTTTTGCTTTACGCATCTGAGTTCCTCAGGTATTGACAAGAGAAGCATAGAGGTCCAAAAGATGCTGCACGACACGTCATTCACGCCCGGCGATGCTCTGGCCGGCACCATGTGAGGGAGCATGCAGATTACCACAAATCAACTCGATTTCGTGACGATTGAAGCACTTTTAGCATACGGCGAGGAATTTGCCCGCCGTGCTCCCGCCGCGAATATCGAGTCGCCGGCTCCGCCTCCCTCCAGCGAGCAACGCGTGAAGTCGGCCCAGGCGGCGATCGAGCGTCTGCGCCGGTTCGTTCAAGAGGCACAGAGCGGGTTTTCCGGAGCCGCGGCCTACAGGGCGGCCAGAAGCGCCGTCCTCGAAGAAGCGTGCGGCGGAGATGCGCTTGTCTTTTATGCCGCATGGAACCGGCTCGTGGCCGAAGGCGCCATGCAGCCGCTGCTGCGCGCGCCAATCGGGTCCGTGCTGAAGCCGGCCAACCAGCGGCCGGTCGCGATCGTGCCGCGCGCGCAGCTCACGCCCCAGCTCGCCGAGGGACGGATCGTGCTCGATCTGGGGGATGATCGCTTTTGGCTGCTTCCCCGCGACTTGGCTGATCGCACGCTGCTCTTCACCATGCGTCACGGCATCTCGCGCATCGAGAGCAAGACGCACCGGGTCGGCCGACGGTTGTCCAATCAGCTCGACGACGAGCGCGGCGTGCCGCGAGCCGACGCGGTCGGTGCGGCGCTCGCGCGCATGGTCGGCGTGGTCGGGCAACAACTCGACTTTCTGCATTTGACCAATTATCTCGATCCACGCCGGTTCCTTCACTTCATCAGTCACAGTCCGAACACCCGCCAGCTGTATGAGCGGGTGGTCCGGGCGCTCAGTCCGGCGTCGGACTCCCATCCGGAACCCATGTTCGAGCATGCGTTGGAGTCCTCCGACTTCGGATGGATAACAGGCGTTGGGAAGACGGCCGAGACCGAGGCGCTTGCGAAGGCGTTCGGGGTGGAAGTCTCGGCGGCGAAGCGGCTCATTAAAGACCCGCTGTACTGCTACCCCGGCGGCAACTCGTTCTTCGATCTCTATGTCGACGTCATCGACGGCCTGCACGGATTGGGAGACGCCCATCGAGGGCAGGTGACCTGCTTGTATACGCATAGCTCGACGCTGCGCGCGCTCATGATTTATTTGGACCCGCGGCCCTTCCACGAGGCATTCACGGAGTTCAGCGATTACAAGGAGAGCCAGGACAACGTCGTCCTCCTGACGTATGAACATGGCCGCTTGTCCGGATATTCGACCGCGGTCGGGCTCTCGGAGCGCGAGCGCGCGGCGCGCGAAAACTGGGTCTCGTTGGAACGGGTGCGAAAGGACCGTCTCACGCTCAAGCCGCGCCAGATCAAGCGGATCGTGGCGCTCGTGTCCGGCGGAGATTTCGCCGGAGCAGGCGCCGCGCTCAAAGAGATTCGGGTCGCCGGACAACGGTACGGCCTCAAAGTGCATTTCGTCAGGCACGGATTCCTCGGCCTGGCGAACAATTGGATCGAAACGGTGACCGAGGAAGACACGCGCGGCATGAGCAGTCATGCGAGCAGCCCCATCGGGAGCAGCCGTTTTGAAGACTTCAAAGAAGAGGGCGTGCAGCAGGCGGCGATGCGGAACCTCCAGCCGTACCTGGAAGATGCCGCGGTCGTGGTGCTTGGCGGCGATGGAAGTCTGCGAGGCGCCAGAGCGGTCTACGAAGGATTCGGCGTCCAAGTCGTCGGCCTTCCGGGGACCATCGACAATAATATCGAGGGCACCGTCTCGCTCGGCTACCATTCGGCCATCGCGTTGGCGGATCAATCGATCGAGTCGCTCAAGGCGACCAGCGCGGCCATGGGCAGCATTTTCTTCGTCGAAGTCATGGGCGCCGGGTCCGGGCATCTCGCCCTGGGCTGTGCGTATCAATCGCGTGCGGAAGGCTTATTGGTCAACGAGCATCCGGATCCGGATGCGTATATCGATGACATCATTCTCGGCACGCTGAAGCGGACGCTCGGCGTTCCGAACAAGAGCCATTTGTTTGTCGTGGCCGAACACACGCCGCACCGTCATCATCGGGAAGGCGGAGTGCACGGCCTCGTCGATTATGTGGCGGGCGTCATCGCCCAGTGGCCGCAAAGACAGGCGCGCCCCAATCAGTATCCGTTGACGCTCGCGACGAAGGCCACCATCCTTGGACACACCCTCAGAGGCGCGCCGCCGGTTCCTGAAGACAAGGCGATTGCCCAGCATTTGGCCTATGAAACCGTTCAGCGGTTGGTCGAGCGTCCGGAAGAAGTCATCGGCTGCATGATGGCCTATCGGGAGCGAGGAGCCATCGACGCCATTCCGCTCCATGCGGTGGCGCCGAAGCAATTTGATTGGGATCTGTTCGGCAGGATGCACGGCAATGTGTCGTAATTGGGTTCAACAGGCCCTAAGGGAGCGCGCGCGCTCCCACAGGGATGTCGACGGCGAGGTCAGGGGCGGAAGGATCCGGATTCGCGACATACGTGGCCTGCTCCTCTGTCCCCGAAGCATGCTCCGTGATCTGGCCTCCTGAGCTGCGTCCTGCCATCACCGCTTCCTGACGCGTGATCGGGCCAAATGGGAATCGAGCGACACGCAGCGTGAGTCGCTCGCGCTCCCGAGGCACGACGATCTCCTGACGTTGACCGGCCGCCGTTTTCAAGGATATGCGACCGGTTTCCTTCGAAGGAAGCAAGAGTTCAGGGAGCGCCTCGCCGGTGCTTGTCCAGATCTGCAGATAGGCCTGCCGATTCGTTTCGATCCTGAGTAACACCGGCCCCGTGTGATTCGCGGCTTCAGCGGCGGTCACTTCGCGTTCGCTCCCCTCCGCGGTGCGGACCACGAACGCATAGCGGAGGGCCAGATATTCTACGGCAGCCGTCTTGTCGAGCGCTTTTTGGAGCCCAAACCGTTCAGGCGCTTGGGATGGTTGCGCGTGTTTTTCGAGATCCTTCACGCTGACCTCAGGACCCGGTGAGCCCTTTGCATAAAAAAGGGCGCGCGCGGAGACGCCAACAGCGGCTCCCGCAATCTCCTTCATGGGTGGAAGACTCAATCCAGAAGATGGAGAGGCTGGAAGCGCCGGTCGATCGCCTGAAGTCGCCGTCTCGTCGGCCGACTTTGCGGGCGCCGAAACTGGCGCCTCTGCCGTTTTCTCCTCTTTCGATAACCGATGTCTTTGATCGCCCTCGACGGTCTTTTCACGTGAATTCTGCCGCTGCGGCGCGACGCGGCCTGGGGTTGCCGGCTCAGGAACTGGAGCGGCCTTGCGCGGCTCAGGTATCTCACCATCAATTCTCGGTGCGTGCGCCGAAGAGGTAGTCGCCGGCGCCGAGGGCCGGCCTTCTTCGAGCACGGCGGTTTCGGAAGCCTGCCGCAAGCTGTCCTGATAGACGTTGAGCCCAAGGATGACGGCAAAGACGCCGACGGCAACGCCGCCCGCCCAGGCAAGCCCTGCCGGGCTGGTAAATCGATCCAGCCAGGACGTCGATCGCTGGGTACGTTGCCGATCCAGTGCCTGAAGCAGCCGCCTGCGAACGGCCGGATCTGTCAGCAATTCTTTCAATGGCTGTTCGTCCGCCAGGGCGTTGAACAGACGTTGATCCTGCAGCGCCGCACTGAAGAGCGCGTCCCGCTCTTCCGGCGTCAGCGTGTCGGCTGCAAACCCTCCCAGGAGCTTTTCTAATTCATGCTCAGGCATTGGTGTGTGATCTCATATTTCAGATCTCAGATGCCGGCATTTACTCCCAACTGCCGCCCATGAGCGAGAGCAGTTGCTTCCGACACCGTAAGTCCCACGTGTAGATCGTATTGACAGACTTCTGCCCCATGAGTCGTTGGATTTCCGGAAAGCTTTTTCCTTCCAGTTTCCATCTAAACAATTCCCGGCACCGCTCGCCGAGACGGCTCAGGGCGGCCACCAGGCGCTCGACCCGCTGTTTTTGGTCGAGCTGTGCTTCGGGCGTGCCTCCGGAGGCGGCCACGTCAAGATTCTCGACCGATTCCTGATTATACTCGCCGCGGCGCAGCGCCTTGCGATGAGCGTCGAGCATCTTGTATCGCAGGACCTGAAAGGCGAGTGGAACCAGTTCCGTCAGCTCCACGACATGGGAGTATTTGTCGTGCAGCAGAACGAGGACGTCCTGTGCGAGGTCTTCAGCGTGGTCCCTCGAGACACGTAATGTGGCGAAGGCGACGATCCTTTCACGAAGGGATGTCAAAATCGTGTCTCGATCCATGCCTCCCACTCACTTTCCAGGGGGGCGTTCTGCGGGCTGCGGCGGCTTCGATAGGAGCGGCGCAATGGACCTGAAGCCGACACCGAGCGATTTGCAGACGGTGTACTGACGGTCGAAACGATTCTTCATGCGTACGATGTTGCGGAGCGCGAGGAGTCCCACCCGTCCCCAAGCGGCCACGTGCGTGACGGACAACGGATAATCCGTCCCGAAGAGCAGCCGATCGTGGATTTCCGGATGACGGCGCAGATGAAGGAGCATGCGAAGGCGGTTCGGCAGCGTGAGCGCTGAAATGTCGGCGTAAAAATTCGCATATCTGCTCGAAAAATCGAGCAGCACCGGAAGAAACCGCTCGTAGACCATCAATCCGTAGCTGCAGGCATGGGCCGCGATGACCGTCACGCCTTGCTCCAGCGCCAGTTCCAGCCGCTCCGGGTTCCCCACGGATTGATCTTTGCCGATCAAGCTGAATTCGTATCCGACATGGCTTAAGAACGGCAAGCGGCGTTCCGCGAGGGCGCGGTAAAAGGGTGTGTACCTGGCCTCGGCGGGATTGAACTGCTGGGCATTCGGGAGCACCTTGACGAGCGACGCGCCGGCGTCTGCGCAGCGGTGGACCTCGTCGACCGCATCCCGCCGCTGCGGGTTGATGGACACTCCGGGAAGAAAGTCATCGGGGTGAGCTCGAGCGGTCTCGAGCACATAGTCGTTGGCGATCAGAAAATGCGTCTCGCTCCGGTTGAGCTGTCCTCGCTCATCGTAGACGCCGTCCATGCCGAGCAGGACCGCTTGTCGTACGTGCCGCGAAGCCCGCAGCTCTCCGCGAAGGTCTTCGATGTATTTCCGGTTGGCTTCCCGCGGGTCGTTTCGCGGCAGTCCGTGCTTCCACAGCAGGAACCGGAACAGCGGGCTGTTGAGCATTTTCGGCGAGATGTAGCATCCGTTCGTTCCTTCGGGCAGGGCCGCGAGGTGCACATGACAGTCAATGAGCGAGCGTTCAGCCATAGGAAAGAAATGTCACATCTCAAGAGATGTGAACGCTGAGATCATGCCTGCGTGCCGAGCCGCTCCACCGCAATTCGCTTCAAGGTACGCAGGTCCATCTTCCCGGTTCCGAGCACAGGCAAGGCGTCGACTTTGACGAAATTGCCGCGCGGCGGAATGAACAGATTCGGCAGGCCGTTCGACGACAGCCGTCCAAGAATCTCGGGAATACGGCCTTCGTCCATGGTGTGCAGAACGGCGAGTTGCTCGCCCTTCCGCTCGTCGGGAATGCCGGTGACCGCAAACACCTGTGTGTCACTTTCGGCCGCCTGATGCAGCGCCTCTTCGACCTTGCCGTGCGGCACCATCTCACCGCCGATTTTGGAGAACCGCGACAGCCGGTCGGTAATCGTCAAGAAGCCGTCTTCATCGAGCATCGCGATGTCGCCGGTGATATACCAGCCGTCATGCATGACGCTTGCCGTGAGATCTTCTCGTCCGAGGTAGCCGGTCATGACATTCGGACCACGGACCAGCAGCATCCCCGGGGAACCGGGCGCGATGGGCGTAAAGCTGTCGGGGTCGACGATCTTGACCGAGATGCCAGGCAGCGGCTGCCCGACGGTTCCTCGCCGGGAGGCCGGCTGATAGTAACCCGCGGCCCGGAAATCGGGGCAATTCACGGCGATGACCGGCGCGCACTCCGTCACGCCGTAGCCTTCGACCGGCTCTATGCCGAATTGATCTTTGAAAGTTTGGTAAAGCCGGGTGGACAGCTTCTCGGCTCCCGTCAGCACGACCCGCAGCGAGCTGAACTGTTCCGGTGTGCAGCGGCGGGCGTAGAGCTGCAAAAAGGTCGGCGTCGTCACGAGGAAGGTCACCCGCTGCCGGCGGATCACTTCTCCGATTGCCGCAACGTCGATTGGAGAGGGATGAAACACGAGCCCGGCGTTGTTGAACATCACGAACCAGAAGACCAGGTAGCCGAACGAGTGAAAAAACGGGAGGATGCCGAGGACACGTTCCTGGTGGTAGAGATGCAAGACCTGTGTGGCCCCTTGTGCATTGGCATCGATGCTGTAATGGGACAGCATGACGCCTTTGGGCTCTCCGGTGCTGCCGCTGCTGAAGATAATGGTGGCCAGGTCGTCGATTGACAGGAGAGTATTCTGGCCGCAGGCCCGTTCAATCACGCGAGCGGGCGCGGCAAAGGCAAGCAAGGCGGCGAAGAGCTTTTCTTTTCGGCCGATCCGTTCGACCACGTCTTCAATCCATATGATGGCCGGTCCCGCCGGCAATTCCAGTTTGGCCTTCTCGACGAAGGTGCGGCTTGTGACGATGGTGCTGAGGCCGGCCTGACGTACGGCCGCTTCCAATCCGGCGCGGCCCACGGTGTAATTCAAATTTACGCTCGTTTTCCCGCAGAGCGTCGCCGCCACGTTGACGAGAGCCCCCGCAACGCTGGGGGGAAGCAGCATTCCGACATTGCGTTGGTTGTGCCATAGCGGACGTAGAGCGCGCGCGACTGCGATCGATCCGATGAGCGCCTGCGCCGCCGAGACATGCGGACGGCGCTGATCAGCCATGACGAAACGGAAGGGTCGTCGCCTCATCGCGTGGATGAATTCCCGATGCAGCGGACGGCGATCCGGTTTGCGCAGCGCCCAAGCCGCTTCCCCGAGCGCCCGAACCGCATCCCGCAGCTCGTGCGCCGGTGTCACAGCGGGAAGGGGCGCGCCGAATGACACGGTGACCGGATAGGGAAGGCGCTCGGGCAGCTTCCAGAAAAATCGGCCCCGGTCAAAACTGAAAATGCTTCCCCATACGCGATCGAGATGAATAGGAATGATGGGCGCGGTTTGCCCTTTCATGATGCGCTCGAAGCCACGCCGGAACGGCAAGAGAGTACCCGTTCTCGTGATCTGGCCCTCGGGAAAGATGCAGACCAATTCGCCGTTCTCGATCGCGGCGCCGGCGTTGCGCAACGCTCGTAGAACCACGCGGAGCCCGCCATAGGACGAGATTGGAATGACGCCGAACAGCTTCATCAGCGGTCTGAAGAACGGCTGCTCGGCATACTGGGCGTCCACCACAAAACGGACCGGACGGTCGAGGCTTGCGATCAGCAGCAGGCCATCGATGAACGACACATGGTTGGGCACGAGGAGCGCGCCGCCGACTTTCGGCACCTGTTCGTGCCCCACGATGCGCAGGCGGTACAGGCTGTTGGTCAGCATGACCAGCACGGCGCGCAGCAATGCTTCGGGCAGCAGCCACAGCGCCCAGCCAGTGCCGAGCACCGTGAACATCGCCGCCGCGGTGAAGATGCCGGTGGTGCTCATTCCCGCGGCCGCGAGCGTGCCTGCGCCGAGCGATCCCAGAAGAATGCCGGTGAACACACAGGTATTTTCGAACGCGATCACCGATCCGCGCCGGTCATGCGGAGCCCGCCACTGAATGAGGGCGTTCAAGGGGACGAAGATTAGCGCGCTCGACATGCCCAGGACGACCATGAGCGTCAGTGTAGCGGTCAGGCCTGGAGCGGCGAAACCGAGAACTGCGAGCATGACGGCGACGCCCGCTGCGCCGAGCGGAATCAAGCCGTATTCGACCCGTGACTGGGATAGACGGCCGACCAAGCGTGCGCCGAGTCCGATCCCGATCGACAACATCATGAGCGGCAGCCCGGACTGCCAGTCCGAAACCAACAGCACCGCCTTCGCATACACGAGGATGTTCTGAGCAAAAAGACTGGCGATCGTCCAAAAGAAGACGGCGCCGGAGATGCCGAGCCGCAGCATCCGGTCGCGTCTAATGGCGGACCAGGCCCCCCTCAGTGTACTGACCAGGCCTCCCTGCGCGCGTGCCGGCGCAACCCGCGGGATGGTCCAGGACGCCGCGAATCCGACCAGGGCCAAGGCGGTGAACAGCAGCGGAGCCACCCAGACGGCCCCGCCGGTCAGAGACATCAAAATGCCCGGCGCGGCCGTGCCCGTCAAAATCGCGAAGAACGTCCACATCTCGAGCTGACCGTTGCCGGCCGCCAGCCGTTCATGCGGGAGCAGTTCGGCCAGAATCCCGTACTTGGCGGGGCTGAACAACGCGCTGTGGACGCCCATGCCAGCGAGGACGATCAACGGCAGGACCCCTCCCGCCGGATTGACCCAAAGGGCAAGCGCTGCCGCGCTCATCAAGAGGACCTCGACGGATTTCATGACGATGATGACGGTGCGCTTGCTCACCCGGTCGGCCAGTACGCCGGCGACAATCGAGACGAGGGCGAGCGGGAACGTGAAGACGACGAACGCGAGGGTGGTCTGTGTCTGAGAGGCGGTTTCGAAGTCCTGCCCGGAAGCGGTGGCCGACGCGAGCTGACGGATCGCCAGCAACGCGACCATGAGTTTCCAGGCGTTGTCGTTGAACGCGCCGCAAAACTGGGCGATGAGCAAGCCGCGCAAAGGATTCGTCATGCGTGCGATTTAGTGCATCTCCGGTGACGGGAGTTTGGGAATGGGTAATCCTTCCAACTCCATGATCCGCAGGGCGTTGGTCGTCGGACAACTGCCCGGGCGAAGCTGATAGTCGAACGCCAGGGCGCCGTTGTTGACGGTTTCCTGGAAATGCGCATTGACGAGTGATGGGATTTCTTTGTCGAGATCCGTCAGTTCCAGGTCGTGCGTGCTCACCAAGCCATAGCCGTTTCCGGCGGCGAGCGTCTTGATGTAGGACCGGCTGCCAATCAGCCGCTCGCGGTTGTTCGTCCCTTTGAAGATTTCGTCGATCAGATACAGCACCGGCGGCGACGCCCTGTCGGCGGTGGCATGGAGGATCGTCTTGAGGCGCTTCACCTCGGCATAAAAATAGGAGAGGCCGGCATCGAGCGAATCGTTGATGCGGATGCAACAGGCCAGCCGGCTCCAACTCCAGGAAAAACTGGCTGCGCAAACGGGTGCGCCGGCTTGCGCGAGGCAGAGGTTGATGCCGATCGTGCGGAGAAACGTGCTCTTGCCGGACATGTTGGAGCCGGTGATCAAATGAATCGTGCCCAGCCCTTCCAGCGAGATATCGTTGCTGACTCGGGTCGTGGCCGGAATCAGGGGATGCCCGAGGCCCCGGCTGCGAACGCCGACGGCCGGTGCCGGTGTCGGCCAGGCATAATCCGGATGCAGATGGGCAAAGGACGCCAACGCCGAAGCCGCTTCCACTTCGGCCAAGCGGTCCAGCCAGACGGGGAGGCGGTTCTTCACCCGCTCTTGAAATTGACGCAGGCGGAACGCAAAGAACAAGTCCCATGGACACAGCGCATTCAGGGCCAAATGGATGAGCGGATGCGCCTTGACGCTGATGCCATGAAAAATGCGCGCGATATGCCGCAGAAAAGACGAGGGCGCACGACCTCGTTCGATCAAGGGCGCGCAGGTCTTGGCCATGACGGAACCGCGCCGCGTCGCATGCCGCTCGACGAACCCCAAAACCCGGCTCAAGCGCTCCATCTCATGATGCAGGCCGACGGCGTGCTCGAGCAGCTCTTCGCCCTGGTCCGTCATGAAATAAATCAGCACATAGATCCCGAACGTGAACATCCAATAGCCGGGCAGCCAATCCAGCAGCGCGCCGACGCCAAGAGCGATCGTGCACAGGGCGAGGACCGTCTGAATCGTGAGAATTCGGGTCAGTCCGGGGAATCCGACCGGATGATCGAGCACAGCGGCGAGGCGTCGTCCGTTGATTTCCTGCTCGCCGGCCAGCTGCGCCTCCAATACGAGGCGGTCGCGGAAGAGCGAACGCCGAGACAATTCCCTCACGAGCGCCTGACGGGTGTCCCAAATATGTGCTTCGGGAGGCTGCGTGAGAAACCAGGAGGTCAACCGCGTTCGCCCCTGGTCGGACACCGTCGTGTCGAGCAGATGCAGCAGTGAGTGCGGACCGGTGATATCGAGGTCTTGGGCATAGACGTGCGTGGGAAATGGTTCGCTCGGCCTGTACGGAATCTGCGGCCAGGCGAGCTGCACCCTTGCGAGATGCGCCGACTTGATCAGCGTCCACAGCCGCAGCCGATGAATCCGCTGCTCAAGCCTGTTATGATACGACGCGACGACCAGAAACATGAGCACGAAGGCGGCCAGGGCCAGGTTGCCGGTGTGGTACAGGCTGGAGCGAAACAACGACACGGTGCAGATGACGCCGGCGATAAAAATCGCCAGGCGGTAGGTGGTAAAGCGGGCGCTGAGAGCGGCTCCCCGTGCGATGAGCCGGTCGATTCTGCCGATCAGCCGCTGCAGTTGTCTGGCCCGCGAGAATGCCGCCATCGTCGATGACGATACTGGAAGGTCCGTATGGCGTCAATCACCAACCAGGCTGTTGAAAAGAGCTTTTCTTTTCACCCGCCCAACCCCGTTCTCGCTGGAGCAAGCTTTTGAACAGCCTAGAGAGAGCGTATGTCAAATGACTGGGTAGATGTGCAGATCCAATCCTCACTTGATGCAGGTGAACTGCTAGACCTCCTGGATGATTCTTCGATTCCCGGCGCCTGGCAGGAGGGCCGCACGATCCACCTGTACTGGCCGAGTGACCGCTGGTCCCCGGACCATTTGTCCCGCTTGCGCCACACGCTTCTCCGGTTGGCCGAGGAAGAGGCACCGGACATCGTCGTCCAGTCACTGCCGGACCAGGATTGGAACCGCCAATGGGCAGAATCGGTCAAGCCGTTGCATATCGGGAAACGCATTGTCGTCAGGCCGAGTTGGGAACGCGCGGCCCTCGAGGCTGGGCGGATTGAGATCGTTCTGGATCCCAAGCAGGCGTTTGGGACCGGACACCATGCGACCACAAGCCTCCTGCTCGAGTGGCTCGAGGAGGAAATATGGGAAGGCCGGTCCGTACTCGACGTGGGTACGGGAAGCGGACTGTTGGCGATGGTGGCCCTCCGGTTGGGTGCCTGCCAGGCGGTCGGCATCGATCACGATTCCACCGCCATTATTTGCGCGAGGGAATATGCTGCCCTGAATGGCTTCGGCCAGGAATTGACTCTCCGGTGCGGCCGCTTTACCGGTGACGTTCCGCACGATGTGGTGCTGGCCAATCTCGACCGGCGTACACTGCTCGACCTCGCTCAACCTCTGGCCGATAGCACTCGCGGTAAGCTGCTTGTTTCCGGCGTTCTCCTCGACCAGCGCGGCGAGATTGTGTCCGCCTTCGCCGAGGCCGGCCTGTATTGCGGACGAGAACGCGATCGCGATGGTTGGCTGGCGCTGGAATTCATCCCCGCTGAATCCTGCGAGGTCGCACGATCATGAGCCAGTCCGGGCGGCCCTCCTACCCCCATGTGCACCAAATCAATGTCTCGGATGGCGGTATCCCAAAGCAGCCGGTTCTCGAGGCGAAGGTCGCCCAAGACGGAGTCGAAGGCGATCGACAGCGAAATCTCAAGGTGCATGGCGGACCTGATCGTGCGGTCTGTCTGTTTTCGGTGGAGTTGATTGAACGCATGCAGGACGAGGGGCATTCCATCGATGCAGGTTCATCGGGAGAGAATCTGACGCTTGCAGGGCTTGCCTGGGACCGTCTTCAGCCGGGCACAAGGCTCAACATTGGCCCGGACGTACGCCTGGAAGTGTCCAGTTACTGTGCCCCATGTGAACTGAATGCCCGGTGGTTTCGTGACGGCGATATCACTCGAATCTCGCAGCGCGCCAATCCGGGATGGAGCCGCCTGTATGCCAGGGTCCTTCGCAGCGGCGTCGTGCGTCCGGGAGACGTCGTCCAGGTATTGCCGAGCCATGCATCCCGGGGGGCTGCCGCGGAGGAAAAACCCTAATGGACCGTGTCCTGGAACCGGAACTCATGGACGATCCGGAGCAGGCGGCGGCTTACGCGGCTGCCGATTTCAGCCAGGAGAACCAAGGATTCGTACAGCGGTTCGAAGAATACTTTCCTGGTTTTTCGACCGGCCGTGTGCTGGACGGCGGATGCGGGCCGGCCGATATCCCGATTCGTTTCGCCACGCGCTATCCGGCCTGTCATGTGACGGCAGTGGATGCCTCGATGCCGATGATCCAGTTGGCCGAACAGGCGGTTGCCGCCGCCGGCTTGAACGAGCGCATTACCCTACGGTGCGAGCGCTTCGACGCCGTGCCGGGCGCAAACCTGTTCGATGCCGTGCTGTCCAACAGCCTGCTCCACCATCTTCCGAATCCGCTCCAGTTCTGGCACAAACTCCGTCAATTGGTGAAGCCGGGTGCGCCGGTGCTGGTCATGGATCTGCTTCGTCCTGAGTCGCTCGAGGAGGCGCAGGCCATCGTCGACCGCTACGCGGCCGGCGCTCCGGCGGTGCTGCGGCGTGATTTCCTGAATTCGCTCATGGCCGCCTTTACGGAAGACGAGATCACGACCCAGCTCGCCCGTCTGAATCTTACGCGACTGCTCATCGATGTCATCGACGATCGTCACTGGGTCGTTGGGGGCACCATCTACTGAGAGGACCACGCGCGGGTGGAACATGCACGACAGCGTCGCTGCGTGAGTCTCTTGATCGTTTTGACCATCCTCATTGCTCTATCCGTCGCTTTTGACGCGACATCGTCCCACGCGCAACTTGACCGACTCAGAAAATCTCAATCATTGATGACGACCCCCGCGCCGCAGACACCGATGGTCGAGATCCCTGCCGGACATTTTACGATGGGCTCGGACGGCACACAGGCGCTAGAAGACGAACGGCCGTCCCATCGCGTATGGCTCGACGCGTACTCGATCGATGTCCATGAAGTGACGACCGGGCAATACGCCGCCTTTATCGCCGCCGCAAAACGCTCCCTTCCCTGGAAATGGGAGACGGTCGACCTGGCGCAGCATGGCGATCGGCCGGTCATCGGTGTGGATTGGGGCGATGCGGAGGCCTATTGCACGTGGATCGGTAAGAGGCTCCCGACCGAAGCGGAATGGGAAAAAGCGGCGAGAGGGACGGACGCGCGTCTGTATCCCTGGGGCAGTCAAACACCGACCAGCGAGTTGGCGAATTTCGCGCTCGGTGCGCGGTTCAGCTATAACCAGGTTCTGCTTCCTGTGCGTTCACATGAAGCCGGCAAAAGTCCGTACGGGCTGTATCACATGGCCGGCAATGCGTACGAATGGGTGCAGGACTGGTACGGCACGAATTACTACGAAATCTCGCCGGACAAAAATCCTCCGGGGCCGTCCCAAGGCCAGTTCAGAGTCTTGCGCGGTGGATCCTGGTCGGATCTGCCGAAGTACCTTCTCACGTATGGGCGCTTCAAGCTTCCGCCTGAGACGAAGAACAGCTATACCGGCTTCCGCTGCGCCAAATAAGCTGTGAGAGCTGAGTGCTATTGGTGAAGCGAGAACGCTGACCGGGTCAAGGCGCGTCTCGACGCGCATGGGGCGGGCGGGTGAGAAAGACGCCTTTTTCAAGCTCCGTCAGTAGATGCTCTTGCTGACTTCTGCAGACAGCGTGCTCTCCGTGCCAAAGTAATCGTAGGCCGAGATGGCGAAGTAGTATGTCTGGCCGGAGGGTAGGCCTGCGATCGTATAGGTGCCCGTGACGCCGATCATGAACGGCGAGCCCGGATACGCATAACGACCCGGCGCAGTCCCGACGTAAATTTTGTAGCCGGCCAAATCCGTTTCGCTGTTTAACGTCCAAGTGAGCGTTGCGCTTCCACTGGCCGGCGCTGGAGCCGACGGGGGAGGCGGTGTCGCAGATGGCGGAGGTGAAGGCAGGCGCTGTGACGTCGACGGATCGGGCGATGGGTTTCCTGGGGAGGGTGCCGGAGAAGGCTGCGGAGTAGAGACGGAGACCGTCGGTGCGATCAACTGAGTCAGGCTAGGCAATTGCGTGGTCAGACGTTGAAGGCCGCGCCCGCCGGCCGCGGTGCCTCCAGGTGCGGCGGAAGGAGCTGCGCTTACTCCGGCGAGCGCACCTGCCAGCGGGGCTTTCGCAGCCGAAGATGCGGCCGGTGCTACTAGTGTGGGGCCGGCTCCGCCGCTTGCCACCGGCACCGTGCTTGGCATCGAAGTGCCCCATGCGGCTAGACCTGTGGCGGCGACGGACCCTCGCGTTTCGGTGCCCGATTTGCGTGGCTGCACGAGAGAAGCAGCTGATGGAGAAGAGCCGGGTGTCGGTGGTGGTGTCGTGACTAAAGATTGTCCGGCCACAGAGGAGTCGCCCGGCCGTTTCGTGAGTTTCTTTGGTGTTGGACGCGTGGCGGGAGACGGTCTCATCGCCGTTTCTGGGACCGCCGTGGTTAGTCCGGCAGCGGGCTGCGCATTCTCCGGCGTCTCGCGGTGGATCAGGCTATGAGGCCTGGGTGACTGGGGCGGGTCACCAGCAGTCGCGCTCGGGGCCATGCACAGGCAGACGAGCATCGCGGCGGCGCACGTGAAGAGAGGCAGGATCGAGCAATGAGTTCTCGACGGACTTGCGGTCACGGGACGTGTCTTTCGTCGAAGTGATTGCCTGGAGCTTCCAACTCGGCGTTGATGCATTGTGGAGCCGAAGCCTTCGATTGGCTACAAAAACTGGATTTTCGACAGAGCAGCGGAGGCCGAGGATGCCCAGCAATAACGCCGACAGGAAGACTGCTAAATCAGAATCAGGGCGAGAAGAAAAATGGCGGTCAACGCGCAGAGAGACACCAGGTAATGCAGGCCGGTGCGATCCCGCAGCCAGGCGGTTTTCCACTTGGCGGGATAGAGCGGTTGATGGTCGACAAACAGGCCGTCTTCATAAAACCCGAGCGCCTGTTCGATCTGGATGAGCACCTGTTTGGCCAATTTGTGGCGATATTGTTGTTGAACGATCAACCCGCAAAACAATCCGCACCAGATGAGGCTCCCGAGCGCCAGGAGCAGGGCTTCGGAGGGAGAGAGGCGGGTTTTGAGGGGGCTCAGCAGCAGCGCAAATGTCATCGCAATCAATCCGAAGGCCCCGAACGCCGTCAGTCGCATCATTTGCTCCCGACGCTGATAGACTTCGGTTTTGTAGAGGGGATACAGAACGGTGAGAGTCTGTTGTACGCCTTCCGTAATCATTTTGCCCCGCCCGACTCCCATTGTCGCGCACGCTCAGGCATTCGTCAGATGGCCCACCAGCCACTCGGCAATGGCGCCGGTCATCGTTCGAAAGTCCTCGGCTCTTGTGAACTGGTGGTTCGCCTCCGGCAGAAGATCCAGCCGTTTCGGACCGCGCAGCGCCTCCAGCAGCCGTTGGCTTTGATGCAGCGGCACGAGCTCATCGCATGCACCCTGCACGATCAGCGTCGGGGCGACGATTCGCGACGCCGGTTCATAGGCGATGTTGCGGAGGCAATCTTCGAAGAGTCCGTATTTAAGCCGGACTCGCCCCGCCCCTCCGATGAGGTTCGGGACTGTGTCCGTCGCCTCCCAGCGCGCCAGTTCGCCGGGGCCGAATTCTAAGCGAAGTTCTTCGGCAAAATCTACCACCGGGCACTTCAAGGCGAGGCAGGCGACATCGGGCCGCTGCGCGGCTGTAAGAATGGATACCAGGCCTCCGAAACTCGAACCCATCAGACCGAGTCGCTCGTAACCCCGCGATTGCGCGTGCGTCAGAGCCGCTTTGGCCTGTCCAACCGCAACCGAGACGGTGATGTCTTCGAACAGGCCTTCGCTCTCGCCCTGTCCGAAAAAATCGAAACGCAAGGCGGCCACCCCGGCCTCGTTCAACATGCGGGTCAGCGCCTTATTGGTCGTGCTGTTCTTGCTTGAAAGGAACCCATGACAGAGGACCACGGCGGCGTTGCCGGCCTCCGGAGGGCAGCTTAGAACGGCGGAGATCCGATGTCCCTGATCGTCCTTGAACGCAAGAGATTCGTCCATGGGGCCGCATTGTACCAGAGTTGCCCGGGGACAAGCGGCGAGGCTCGGTTAGGTCTTGGTCGAACGCACCCGGTAATCGACCGTATCTTGCAACCACTTCCAAAATCTGGCCTGCTCCGCGAGATCGCGGTTGGGTTCGAGCTTCTCACGCCAGGTTTTCATGACTTCTCCGTCGACGGTCCAAAGCCGAACGCGCTCGCGCGGGACATGCCTGCGCCAGTGCTCTCCGACCTTGGGGCTGATGTAGGCGAGACGCAGGGTGACGTTGCGGGATAGATACTCCAGCGGCTTGAGATTAATTTTTTCGTACAGAGACTGCGATCCGGCGGCCGTGCCGTGGATCGCGGCATCGGGCACGCCATCGGTAATGATCATGACGTTGATGGGCGCCAGGACGAGGTTGCGCTCCTTCGTAATGCGGGCCACCTCCGCGAAGAAGGGATTGAAATCGGTCACCCGGTCGGCAGGCGGAAACCACTTCCGAAGCTCGGCCTCGATCTGCGGAATGTCCTTGTCCTCAAAATCATGGATAGGATGAAAGCTCTTCGGTTCCCGCAGATCTTTTCCACCGACGCTCGCGATGAACATCGTCTGCGGCTTGTCGAGACCGCCGAGCGCGTGTAGATGCCCGTAGATGTAATGGGCGAGAAAAGACAGGGCGTTGTCGTAATAGCCGGAGTTCTTGAACGAGCCGCTCGCATCCACCCCGATAAAGAGCGTCGTATGCGGTCGATGCGGCTGCGCCGGCTCCTGCGTGCAGCCGGCGAAGGGAACCGACAGCACACCGGCGAGCGCAGCGGCTGCACAGACGGATGCCATGCGGGTCATGAGGCCACCTTCTTGGGCTGCCACCTCACCGTCGGCAGCAGCTCTCGCGTCTCCACGACGTCCTTCAGGCTTTTGAAGGGAATCCCGAACACCGGTTTTCCCACGACCAGAATCATGGCAAAATTCAAGAGCGCCGCTGCCACGTGAAGCACCGGCAACATGAGAAACTCCATCAATTCGCCGGCTTTCACGTGCAGCCACCCCACTTCCTGCTTGAAATCCTCGAGCGGCGCTTTCCACCAGGACGGCGGCTCCGCTGCGACGAGCGCGATGTCCTTTGACGCCGCCGCATGGTGTAACGGCTGACGGGAGATGAATGAGAGCAAAGGCGGCGTCCCGTATTGGCCGAAGAGGAACCAGGTCATGCCGCGAACACCCATCCATCCGAACGTCGCCAGTGAGAGCGTGAAGCCGATGCCTGGGCGGAACTGCTCGCCCGTCTGTTGGGCGATCCACGGGGAGAGCGCATCAACGAGCTCGCGATAGAGAAACATGACTTCGAAGGTCATCACGAACACTTCAACGAGCAGCATCTGGACGAGAAACTTGTACTCTCGCTGCTTGACGGAGTCGGCCAGCACCTGGATGCAGGCGAAACTTCCCATGATCAGCAGCAAAAGAAACACGTACAGAATCGAGCCGGTCATGACGGAGGCGTCGGTTCCGGTAATGCCGGCCAATACCTCGGTGACGGTTGGCATGAGCGTATAGGTAAAGATCGTCGCTTCGAGAACACACCAAAAGATCAACAGGAGAAAGGCAATCCAGGGGACACCGGGCTGAAAGTAGCTTTGCGTCATCTGTCCGGTCATCTTGAACGGGAGGACCACCAGCTGCTTCATGGCTTCGGCGGCCAATTTCAGCGCCAGTCTGCCCAAGGTGAACAGCCACCCGAAGACGACCATGACGAATCGCCCGACCCCGACCCAATACATCCAGATGGCAAAAGCGGTGTCCCACCAGGCCAACAGCAGCATGCGCAAGAGCTCGATGCGCCCCGACCGGAACGGCAGCGTGTAGAGCGTGAGATGCGTACACCAGACTGCGCCGATCCAGAGGAGAACGGGAAACAATAGCAAGAGATAATAAATTCCAGCCAGCCATCCCGTGGCGGAGGCCAGGACAAAGTCCATCACGGTGCGCTGCATTTCCGGAATCCATGACACTGGAACCGTGAGGAAATGGACAAGACTCTTCCATGGATCAGGGATGATTTGAGTCAGTTCGTCGTTCATGTCGCTCCTCATTCAACGACTGTTCGCCTGCGAACGCGCTCCTCCGCTGCGTTTCAATGAGCAAAAACCAGGCTTGAATCAGAAGGCGCCGTTTAACGGAAAAACGCGCAGTTAGGGGCAACGCGCGTGGCCAGAATTGTCCAGGAGGTGCAGGCCGGGAGGTACGGAGCGGATCGAATTACGACGGCTGTAAGGCCACCGCCCTGGCCAGTTTGACGGCAAAGAGGGTCAAGCTGGCGAACAGCAATCCTGTCGCCAACCAGGCAGCGCTCTGCACGTACGCCGAACCGAGCGGCACGATCCACGTGAGGGCGGCCAATACCGGTAGCGCGATTGTGCCCAGACTCAGACCGGCCAGCTGTACGGTCCGCCATCGGTTCATGATGCCGTCGAGCTGCATGCGATATGTCTCTTGCTTCGAATGGTTATGCACACGCGTGGTCGCCAAAAGATCGGGTATCACGTACGACAGGCCTCCACAGACCATTTGTGTGAGGAAGCCGATGAAGGCCAGGTGCGTGTAGGCGACCATATGCAAAGACCCGATCGGAAGGAACGGCGGAGTGCTGAGATAATTTGTGCCCATCGCCAGGCCGGTGGCAGTGGCCACGAGCAGGAAAAAGGCTCCGATCAACAGATGGTCGGTTGCGGCCGTTCCCGGTGAGCCGGCTGTGAGCCACGATCTGACAAGATGAAAAAAGACCAAGGCGATGGAGGACAGCAGCAGCCAACCGACAGCGAGTTGGAGCCATACGGCCGACGTGAGAAAACCTGCAAGCAAGACCGCGAAGCCGGCTGGGAGCACCCAGAGGGCGAATCTGGCCGTAGCCATCCCAGCCGGCGGTGTTCGCAACAGCAGCGGCAAGAACTGGTAACACATCACGATGAAGCTCAGCGTCAAGCACCCCAGCACAATGAGATGAATGTGCGCAAGGCGTGCATGGGCGTAGTACCCATTGGTCAGGCGGAATGCCATCGCCATACCCGCGGCAAGTCCGACCAGCAACGCGGCGAGGGCCATGCGATAGATCCAGCCAACGCCGGCCGCATGACCGAAGTAGACCCAGGCTGTTTTGGAGAACGACAGTACGGCGACCGACAGCAGCAGTCCGGCGAATCCCACGATCGGCATGTTCTCCAGCCAGAAGCCAAGCAGAAGCACAGCGGTTCCAGCGTTCCACGTGAGAAACAGCGCCCTGCGGGTCTGCGCAGACGCGTCCTTACGGTTCGAAGAATAGGTCATAAACACCAACAGACCGCCGATGGCCAGCTGCAGCATGCCGCCGACCAGCGCCCCGTGCACATGCAGGGGTCTCAGCCAGCGGGGCAAAGGGGTGCCATAGATCAAGCCGAGAATGAGGGCCATGCCCGGCAGGAGGGACGCGATCAGCCAGGTAAAGCCGGTAACAATGAAGTTCAGCGGTGTACCCAGCGAGGCCCACGTGCGCCCAGCGGGCTTTGGTTGACGCCGGGACTGAGATGAAGAGACGAGCGAGCGCCTCATCGGCTGCCAAGGAAATAAAAATGGTTGGTCGGTCCGGAACCGTGACCGATCGCCAGGCTGTAGCGGATCGCCTCGGTCACGTAGGTCTTGGCCGACTGGACCGCGTCGACGACCGAGCTGCCGCGTGCAAGGTGAGCGGCGATGGCCGACGCGTAGGTGCAACCGGTGCCATGCGTGTGCGGCGTCTCGATGAACTCGCCTTTGAACACGTTGAAGAATCTGCCGTCATAGAGCAGGTCGGTGGCGCGCTCGGCGATCAGGTGCCCCCCCTTAATCAGCACATGCTTGCAGCCGAAGCCATGGATCACTTTCGCGGCCCGACGGGCGTCTGCAACGGACGAGATCTTGATGCCGGAGAGCTGCTGCGCCTCATGGACGTTGGGCGTGACCACGAGGGCGAGCGGAAACAACTGCTTCTTCACCGCTTCGATGGCATCCGGTTGCAGGAGGGAATGGCCGCTCTTCGAGATCATGACCGGATCCACGACCAGGTTGACCACTTCCTGTGGCTTCAGCATTTTGGCGACGGTCTCGACGACGGCGGTCGACGACAACATGCCGGTTTTGACCGCCGAGACCTCGAAGTCGTCGAAGACGGCATCGATTTGGGCGGCGATCACCGAAGGCGGTAGCTCAAATACTTCAGTGACCTCTTCCGTGTTTTGGGCCGTGATCGCGGTGATGACCGACATCGCAAACACGCCATTGGCGGACATCGCTTTGATGTCGGCTTGAATGCCGGCGCCTCCGCCGGAATCCGAACCGGCAATGGTCAGCACCTGCTTGAGCGTTGTGGTCATGGAGATGGGCATTGCCCGCTGTGCGGAAAAGTGAGCATATATATACGTTGACTTAGATGTCTGTCCAGCAGTCGATGGGCGAGACTTTCTTACCCGCCTTCGCTTTCCTTTCCTCTCTCGCAGTGTAATTGCATCAAGGCCACGGCTGGCGAGTCGCTGAGCGACTTGAGAGCGCCGTTGGGCACCGCTCTCGCTGAGCTATGGCGGCTGCCCTCAGGCAGTCGCGACGAAATGTTTGAGCCACGCCTTGCGTAGCAACTGGCTTGGTGAGTTTTCGACGCCAAGCGCAGGCGAAGCTTAGAGCGGTCAACGGTGGTCTCGTAAGCGAGGAGAGTTGCCAGCCGTGCCGCGCCTAAATTCACACCGGCCACTTTTCCTCGTTCCACGCCATCTCCCAGAACATCCACTCGTAGCGCGAGCTGACGATGAACGAATCCTCCATGCGGTGTTTTTCCTCTTCTCCCGCCGTCTTCGCCCACTGATCCACTTTCTTGCGCATCCAG
>DATELB010000026.1:0-5595 GCA_035277085.1 Nitrospira sp.
TGTTCTACCGCCTTGAGCGTGTCATTCAGCGAGGCATTTTCGGGCAACAGTCGACCGAATGCCGCCTCCCATTGTCCAGTCGTCGCCAATTCCATTGGGAAATCCTCCAGAGCGATCTCATCTCCTTCAGCCATCAGGAACGCGTGCGTGATGACATTGTGCAGCTCGCGCACGTTCCCGGGCCAACGGTACCGCACGAGAGCTTCGATTGCGGCAGGCGCGAGACGTTTTTCCCCCTGATGCTCTATCGTTAACTTCTTCAAACAGGCTTCAGCCAGCAGCGGAATATCTTCGTGTCGCTCGCGTAGCGCCGGCACGTCGATTCTGACGACGCTCAACCGGAAAAAGAGGTCCTGGCGGAATGTCCCTCTTCTGATTTCCGACTGCAGGTCGCGATTGGTCGCCGAAAGGACTCGCACGTCGATCGGCACGGATTTCTCCGCGCCTACCCGTCTGATCTCGTTGGTATCCAGCGCTCGCAACAGCTTCGACTGCAGACTCGGGGCGAGCTCACCGATTTCATCGAGGAACAGCGTTCCGCCGTCCGCCTGTTCGAATAATCCGAGATGACGGGCATTCGCTCCAGTAAACGCTCCTTTCTCATGGCCGAAGAGTTCAGATTCCGCGAGCGTATCGGTCAACGCACTGCAATTGATGGCGATAAACGGTCGCCCTCGTCGAACTCCGGTGAAATGGATGGTGCGGGCCACCAATTCTTTTCCCGTTCCGCTCTCTCCTGATATCAAGACAGCGCTTTTTGCTTCCTTCACCCGGAGAATTTTGTCTTTCGTGGCCTTGATTGCGGCGCTGCGCCCGATCAATTGAGCAGAGTGGTTTTCATGAGCCAGCGATTCTGCGAGACGGACATTTTCACGTATGAGCGCAGTCCGATCGATCGCGCGCCGAATCGACCGAATGAGGTCGGCATTTTCGAATGGCTTCACGATGAAGTCGTATGCACCTCGTCTCATGGCTTCGACGGCCCGTTCGATAGTGCCATACGCCGTCATGAGAAGCGCCGACGTGGCAGGGGATACCTCTCGAGCCTTTTCGAGCAATACCAGCCCATCCATTTCGGCCATACGCAGATCGGTCAGCAGCACATCGATCGTGGCGTCTCTGAGGCACGCCAACGCATCGATGCCTTTCTCGCAGGTCACGACCTCGAACCCTTCTTCGCGAAGCAGTTCCTGCAACATCCAGCGGTAATTGCGTTCATCGTCTACGACAAGGATGGTGCTCATTCTGCACTCTCACTCTTCACATGTATTGCATATTCCGGCTCGCCACTGTGTTTGAACAACGGCAGCGTGACTGTGACGATCGTTCCTTGTCCTACCTTGCTGGTGACTTTCAATGCGCCTCCGTGTTCTAAGACGACGCGTCTGGCGAGAGAAAAACCTAGACCAATGCCTCCTTGGCGCTCACTGAAGAATGGATCCCCTAAACGCTTGAGGTCCTCGCCTGCAATACCGACGCCGCGATCGCTGATTACGACTTCGGCCGTCTGGCCACCATCCTTGGACGATTGACTGATGGTGACGACGCCCCCCGCCGGCATTGCCTGGCCCGCATTTTTGATGAGATTCCCGAATGCCTGGTGGAGAAGGTCGTGATCACCGTTGACCACGAGAATAGAGAGGGATGGCTGCAAGCGAATCTTCACCTGAGGAAGCGACCATGCCGCAGCCAGTTGCACGACACTGACGAGTACATGAGAGAGGTCGACCGCTTCCCGCCGAAGCTGCAGCGGCCTTCCAAGGCGGAGAACACCTTCAACGGCTTTGTTTAAGCGGGCAGTCTCTTGTCGTAACACGCTAATATGATTTCGAATGCCTGGATCGGATGTCCGCCTCGCCAAGATGTCAACCGAACCGGTGATGATGCCAAGAGGATTCCGGATTTCATGAGCGATCTGGCCTGCCATTTCGCCCAATATTGCCATCCGGCTGATCTGCTGAAGCTGCTCCTCCATCTTCGTCACTTGGGTGAGCCGTTCAGTCAGTTGGTCCTGCGCACCCCGCAGCTCGTGATTCTTGTCGGACAACATGCCGGCAAGCGCTTGGTACTGCTCACGCTGTTCGCGCTCCCCTTTGGAGAAGAAATAAATGAGCAAGCCGGCCATCGTGAAATACACAATGGCAGCCACTGCATCTTGAAATTCTTTCACGTGCGTAATTGAAGGCGTGAGCGGTCCTCCCGTCACGATAAATCCGACCATTGCGATCGCCGCGGCCGCCACGGCGACAATAACATCGACCCCAGGCAACTTCGTCGCCGCAGAGATAATCGGCAACAAATAGACGAGTTCGTAAACGCTACCGCTCCCATCGGTCACTGCAACCAGCATTGAAGCTAACAGCAGTTGAAGCACGATGCTGATTCTCAAAAACAGCGTGCGCCTGAATATGTGATTCGTTCGATCGGAAAACGCCGGCGCAAAGATTTCCAATCCTTGAAGCACCATGATGGCCGAGAAGGAAAGATAGGCTCCTATTGACGTCGCGCGGGTCGCACTACCTAACGAGAACAGCAGCACGGCAAGCAGGATCAGCGTGGCGGCCTTCAGGATTTCGTACGGATTGAAATGCGATGAACTCATAGATTATGTCCGTTCAAAAAAGTCAGCACCCTCACACCTCACACCCCTACCGCAGCGACCCGAGTAGTTTGAACGCTTCGAGACGGTATCGACGGCGACTCTCGGATTCATCGGCCGCCTCCGGTTGGTTCACGATTGCATTCAACTCTCGACGCGCGCCGTCCGCGTCATTCCGCTTGATGTACGCCTTCGCGAGATCGAGGCGTGCGTGCACATAACCGGGGTCGGCGATCACTGCTTGTTTGAGATAGTTGAGCGCCTTTGCTTTATCGCCACCCACTATCCATGGCAATTCATGCAGGAGCATGCCCATCATGTGAAGTGCACCGGCGTGGTCCGGATTCAATTCAAGTGCTCGCCTCGTATGTGTCGTCACTTGGTTCACCGTCCAGGCTGAGGCCATAATGCCTTTTAGTTGGGCGGCGCTTCCGAGGTTGGCAGCGTACAGATAATGGGCCTCCGCATTATGCTCTTCTAGGTCCAAGGCTTTCTGCGCAGCGCTCACGCCCCCCTCATAGGCCGACCGGCGTTGATCAACATCGGGATACAGCTCATCACCGACATCCAGATACAGATCGGCGATCTGAACGAAAAATGCTGCATCAGTAGCATGTAAGTCCCTTTCGGCAAGAAGAACTTGGAGTCGCTGTTGCAGAACGGTTTTAGAGGCGGGCCCTGCCGCGATGGACGTCGCGGCCATGATCGACAATGGAATGAGCATGGCTGCCAAGGTGGCAAGACACGACTGTGCCGTCATGAATGACCCCACAGCGGCGGAAACGTTCTTTGTTGGTCTTTGATCCACCATTTCAACCGCTAACGAGCGGTCAGCCGTCTATGCGCGGGCGGCTACCACAGTTGTGACACACCAATTCGAAGACCACTGTCTGCCTGTTCACCATCGTCTCGGACGAGAGCAAACCATCGCACCGCCTACAATGCATCGGATCATTGTTATTGGATGCTCGTCCGGACCGCATCGGGCGCTTGCGTTCTCTGGGTATTGTGGCCATGGCTTTGAGGATGGCCTTCCCGAGCATGTCTCCGGAAGTCATCGGCTTGTAGAAGGCCGCCTGCGCGCCGTTCTTGACTGAGGATTCCCATAAGAATCGATTCGCAACTCGCGTGAGTACGATCACCGGAAGATCACGGCGCCATGTGCGAGGCACCAACTTCACCAACACCTCCAACCCCGATATGTCAGGAAGAGCGATTTCGAGTACGACGCAATCAACGAGCTGCCGTTCACAATATGAGAGACCCTGTCGGCCAGTGGCCGCATGAACGATGTTGAAATCCGGACAGGAGATTACGAGACGTTGCGTGTAAAACTCACGCTCCTCTTGATTGTCATCAATGAGGAGTATCGCTGGCGTATTTGACATTACCGATCTCCCTTTTTCCTCACACGTCGAACTACATGTTCGAGGGTCTCGCTCCGCCGATTGATACCGACGGATCGATAAAGCACCTTTTAGATGGCCATCATGGATTCTTTCGCCGCAGCCAGATCCAGCTCACGCGTGATTTCACGCCTTCTTCACTGACGCACGGAAGAAGAACGGCATCAAGGCCATGCAAAGGCCTGTTGAAACCGAAAGTGATGATTCAGCGTTGTCTAGAAATATTTAGACGCAAATGATGAGAGGCGGTGCACGGAAGGCAGGAAACGCATGGGATGCAGGGGGACCGCGGTACGTGCCGGTGGATTCGAACGGCCAACTGAATACTCGCGAATGAAGAGCATGACCATAGGCACTCAGGAAAACAAACTGCTTCACCTTTTGATCGTCGTCTGTATCGCTCAAGAGAGTGAAGGACAACTCAGGAGAATTGACCGTCCGCTTGGAGAGGTGACCAAAACGGTCCTGAAACGGATGAGAAAACTCACCCGGCAGAGCCGGCGTAAACACCGTGTGCGGGCCACCGCTCTGGAGAGATGACCAACGATCAGTCGTGTCAGGAAGATGGACGTGGAACAGAGGAACAGCGGTGATCCAGGTAATTAACCACGCGAGCATCACGACATCGATGAGATGGCGCTGCGCTATGGTCTGAAGTCGAGGCATTACCCGTCCAATGGAGCAATCTTCATCAGTGAAGGCAAGAGCGGGTAAATGATAGTACTTGCCTCGACGGGATTCAACTCTCGCTGCTCATGGCGGCATTCTCCTTTGTTTCTTGTGGGGTTACCTTGTCCGTGCTTGGCGGTTTGCAACGCTGCTACATTGTCGCCAGCACGAAGCGAAGAAGACCGGAGAGGTTTTCGGTTTGGCTAGAGGGCATCAGTCGGTTGACCTGTAGATTGTAGCCGCCTTCCACAGTAAGCTGCGGTTTCCATTCTCGCACCGGTTCAAACTCCCACGTCACCACACCCTTGCCTCCGATCATGTCAAAATCGACGAGTCTATCGCTCGATCGCATACTGAAGTAGTTTCCCATCGCGGTCATGCTCAGCCGTTGGCTCTGCATGTACTTCAAGGCAAGGGATGCGGACGGAGAGTTAATCCGCGCCCCCGACCATGGCTGCTGTTCGATGCGGTAGCCGACGGTGGGAGTGATGCTCAGAACGTTGCCCGGACGGAAGGACGCCGTCAAAGATTCCGTCTGTACACGGCTGTCTGCCGCATGCTGCATCAGATCGGTTTCCGTCCCGTAGCCGGAGGCCAGCGTGGCGTCCCACATCACGCCGCGATACCCGACGGCCGCCTCGAGCCGGTCACGGTTGGCGCGTTGCGGGAAAAGGCTCATGGCGTCCATGGTCTTGCTGGCGGCGTTATGAAGGTAGCTGAGGCCAAGATGCGGCCATGCGGGCCGATTCCATGACAGATCGATGCGGTTATAACCTTGTTCGACCCGATTTCCGGTGGCATCGGCGTCCGGACGAGTCCGTTGTCCGACGGTGCTCCGAATCGCCATCGATCCGTTCTTCCACTCGCCCCAGGCTTCCTTCTGCTCCTGCCCTGGCGCCTCGTAAAAGCTTGGATCCGCTG
>DATELB010000027.1:0-5516 GCA_035277085.1 Nitrospira sp.
CGTCTATGCCTCGCTCCCGACACCTCGCCGGGTCGATACGCTTGCGATCACCGCCACTGCGGGCGGCGAAACCAAACGCATCGATGTCTCCAAGGTCATGGACCACTTTTGCACCTCAGCGCCCAAGGAACGGGCTTGCCACGGCTCCTAAGCCACACCCTTTTCTTTCCTTCTGAACCGAGCTCGATAAATGGAGCCTATAAAGGGGACAGGCTACTTTTCCAAAGTCTTTGATGCCCTCTCCGCTTACGCAATATCGATTCGAGCCCGTGTTCAAGAGATGGCCGGCTTGTTGAATCGGAACACTTGTGAACCGCCCTTGCCAGACATGCCTGTGACTTTTGTCATGCCGATGGTAACGCCGGACATGGCTCGTCATCCATCACTGCATGAATGTACTGAGGGCTGCGTCGGTCGCTGGTTGCACGGCGAGATGGAAGTGGTTAGGCATGAGTTAGGCATAAGACGGACTAGGGCGTGAATGAGCTGAGCGTCCTGCTCGGGAGATTCCTGGGGGAACCCTATCGCGCCTGCCTGCAGAATGCAGTCCTCGGAACATTCCTGGTGCCGGTCTTCCGGCACCGCTGACGGCGCTCCGTCAGGATCCCACGGCACTCCCCTCGCGTTCCTACAGCTATGAGGTCGGAACCCTACGATTGCGGTGACTTCTCCTACCTTTTTTGGAACACAGAGCGGAACGGCTTTTGCCAATACCTATATGGAGTGCATAGGCTTGTTGGATGCTGCCAACCGGACCGCTGCCGCAAACCATCCAATGACACCAGCGACCTGAGGCCGGCAGAAATCAAGGTCGAGGATGTCGTCGACACCGTCATTGAGTGTGCCTTGAGCGCGGTAGAAAGCCGCCCGGCCGACCTCGATGTGGAACCGGTGGCTGCCGAAGCGCCTTCGCGCGCGCGTCGTCGCTCGGATAGCGTTGTCGCTTTCCGCATCAGCTCCCGAGGTGTTGTTCGCGAAAGAATAATGACCAGACGCCGCTCACCGCGATGGCGAAGAGGCAATAGGTGCAACTCGTCGTTGGCGGAGCCAAAGGGAGGGGTAACGTGGCGGCATTTCTGCTCGCGTGGCCACACGGTTGGTTGAGCGAAGTCACGTGTCCCTGTTGGTGGTTCGCTAGGGATCGCCTTCTCATTCTGCGGATAGCCGTCGGAGTGCCACTATGCCTGAGACCCGATTGATCCGGTGCCCTAAGTGCGGCATGACCAATCGGGTGCCGGTGGACAAGATTCAACAGGGGCTGCGACCTGTGTGCGCCCAGTGCCGGACGCCATTGCCGGTTCAGAGCAAGCCCGTGACGGTCACGGATGCTACGTTCGCAGCTGAAGTGGAGCGATCACCGGTGCCGGTGCTGCTCGACCTGTGGGCCCCATGGTGCGGGCCGTGCCGGATGATGGCGCCGATGCTCGACGAGTTGGCGGCGGAGATGGGGGGGCGTGTACGGGTGGCGAAACTCAATGTCGACGAAAATCCGGTCACGGCGGGGCGGTTCAATGTCCGTAGTATTCCGACGCTGTTGGCTCTCAAAAAAGGTCTCGAGGTCGACCGTATCGTGGGCGTGCAGTCCAAATCGGATATTGCACGACGGCTGCAACAAGTGATTGCGTGAGACCTTGCCATCCGGAGGCGATGCCGGCGAGCAGAGCATGGTGCGGGGCGTTGCAGTGATGAATTAGGAAAACTGTCGGAGGAACGAGGAGACGCCATGGAATGCCGTCAGTTTGGTTCTACGAAGCGTGAAGTTCCGGTCATCGGTCAAGGGACCTGGTACATCGACAGCGGCGGCCGCCGATCGGCGGTCGCCGCGCTGCGCCGCGGCCTCGATCTTGGCATGACCCATATTGACACGGCCGAGATGTACGGCGCCGCAGAGCAAGTGGTCGCCGAGGCGATTGCCGGGCGACGCGACGAGGTCTTTCTCGTCTCCAAAGTCCTCCCTCACCATGCGTCCCGGCATGGGACGATTGTGGCGTGCGATGGATCCCTCTCACGCCTGAATACCGATCGGCTGGACTGCTATCTCTTGCATTGGCGCGGGGACTATCCGCTGGAGGAAACATTCGAGGCGTTCCAGCAGCTTCAGCGCGACGGGAAGATTCTCTCGTGGGGCGTCAGCAACTTCGATGCGCCTGACCTCGAAGAGGCCAGGAAGATCGTCGGCGATGGCCCTCTCGTGTGCAATCAGGTGCTCTACCATCTGCAAGAACGCGCCATTGAGCATGCCGTGATGCCCTGGTGCGAACAGCATGGCGCCGCCGTCGTCGCCTATGCGCCGTTTGGACATGGGAAATTCCCCGGCCCTCGCACGAAGGGCGGCCGTGTGCTGCAGGACATCGCAGCGGCACACGACGCGACCCCTCGTCAGGTCGCTCTGCGCTTTCTCATCCGGCGTCCATTGACCTTCACCATCCCAAAGGCGTCCAGTCCCGAACATGCTGAGGAAAATGCGGGGGCCGGCGACCTTCGCCTGACTGAAGCCGAGCTTGCGCGGATCGACGCGGCCTTCCCGCTCGGTCCGCGTCCGCGCGAGCTTCCCACGCTGTAGGCGAGCCGCCGCGCCCGGCCGCTCGGTTGAAGCGCGATGCCACGAAGGAAAGGAATGACGATGTGGTGAACGTCGCCTTGTTCGTTCGCCTGGAAGCGAAACCGGAGAGAGCGATGGGTTTCGCGACGATGGGTAGTCTCATCTGGGAGGTCCGTGATGACATGTCGACATGTGACTGCGCTGAAGCCGGTTCCACCTCGCGCTGAGGGCTGTGAAGAGTGTCTACAGATCGGATCGCCATGGGTGCATTTACGCCTGTGCCTGAGCTGTGGTCATGTGGGGTGTTGTGACAGTTCGCCCAACCGCCACGCCTCAAAACACTTTCACGTGACGGAGCACCCGGTGGTGGCGTCTTTCGAACCCGGCGAGCGGTGGGCGTGGTGTTATGTCGAACAAGCCATGCTGGATACGCCCAAGCAGGCGGAACCGTACTTACGGTGATACGGCGTAAGAAGAACGTGTCGCGTCGTCCGGAGGTGATGCACCATGGCCGAGCATGACTTGCACGCCGCCGCCTTTCCTCGACTCGACGAGTCCCACATGGCCGCAGTGGGACGGTGCCCCCTGACGGTGCTCAAGAAGTATCGTGATGGCGACAAGCTATTCGAGGCTGGTGCACGCGACTTCAAATTCTTCATCGTCAAGTCCGGGACGGTCGACATTGTGGATGAATCGGGGGAGACGCCGAAGACCATCGCGGTCCATGGGCCGGGGGAGTTCACCGGAGACGCCTATCAACTGACGGGAAGCCCCTCGCTGTTCAGCGGAGTGGCCCGTGGCGAGTGTGAAGCCTACGAGATATCGCCCGATGCCCTGCGGCAAATCCTGAACAACCATCCGGACCTAGGGGATGTGATTCTTCAGGCTTTCTTAGCCAGGCGGCAACTCGTGACGCAGCCCGGGACGTACACGGGCCTGCGCGTCATCGGGTCCCGTTACTCGCGGGATACCTTCCGGATTCGGGATTTTCTCGCGAAGAACCGGATGCCCTTCACCTGGTTGGACCTTGAGGTGGATCCCCAGGCGGAGAAACTCCTCAGGCAGTTCGGGCTCGCGGCAACGGACACGCCGGTGGTGGCCTGGGGGCGCAAGCTGCTCTTGCGCAACCCTTCCAACCCCGAACTGGCACAAGCGCTCGGAATCCGCCAACCGCTGGAGCAGACCGTGTATGACCTGGTGGTGGTGGGGGCCGGACCGGCGGGACTGGCTGCGGCGGTCTATGGTGGTTCGGAGGGACTGAACACGGTGGTGCTGGAACGCACCGGTCCCGGAGGCCAAGCCGGCCGGAGCATGCGTATCGAGAATTATCTGGGTTTTCCCACCGGCATCACCGGCCTGGAACTGGCGGAACGCGCCGTCGTGCAGGCGAGCAAGTTCGGGGCCCGCCTGCCCGCGGCCACGCTCGTCACGAGTCTGACATTCGACCAGACGTATCTTCGGCTCCATCTCGACGGCGGCGAGACGGTCATGACGAAGTGCCTGCTGATTGCGACCGGGGCGGACTACCGGCGCATGACGGCCGAAGGCTGCGAGCAGTTCGAGGGATGCGGGGTGTATTACGCCGCGACCTTCAACGAGGCGCAGATGTGCAAGGGTTCGGACGTCGTGGTGGTGGGTGGCGGCAACTCCGCCGGCCAAGCCGCCGTCTTTCTGTCGGCGCAAAGCCGAAGGGTGTATCTCGTGATCCGCGGCAACGACCTGGGTAAGGATATGTCCAGCTATCTTGTCCAGAGGATTGAGGAAACGCCCAATATTGAGGTGCTCCGCAACACGGAGGTCCGGCGGATGTCCGGCGACCTCTACCTGAGGTCAGTCGAGCTCGTCAATACCAAAACCGGGGAGGTGAAGACGCTGGAAGTCCAGGCGTTGTTCAGCTTCATCGGCGCGATGCCGCGGACGGACTGGCTTCCGCCGGAAATCGAGAAAGACACGAAGAATTTCATCCGGACCGGGCCGGCCCTTTCGCAGTCGCCCCACTGGACCGCCATGCGCCAGCCGTTTCTCTTGGAGACAAGCCGTCCCGGCGTGTTCGCTGCCGGAGACGTGCGGTCCGGGTCAGTCAAGCGCGTCGCCTCGGCGGTTGGCGAAGGAGCAATGGCCGTTCAATTCGTGCACCAGTATTTAAGGGAACGGTGATGTGCATGTGGTCCTCCTGGTGTGCATTCACGGTCGTCGCCCATGACTGACGCACTCAATCCCGCCCCGATTCCGGAGGTGGGTAACGGCCAGGGAAACGTCACGCGCTCTCGGAGGAGTTCGCCCGACGCCTGGGCGATTGCGCAGGTTCAGTTGGTTCCTGAGTCCTGAACAGAATGTGAAGGAAGGAGGACGCGATGGCACAGGCAGCGCTGGCAACGGCTCCCCATAGAGCACCGGCTCGCTATGACGGATTCGATCGCGTGCTGGTGAACGGCGCGTGGCGTCACGGAAGCGAGGGGCAGGTCATGGAGGACCGTGACCCCTATACCAATGAAATCCTGGTTCGCATCCCCTTGGCCAATGAACAAGACCTGGATGAGGCGTTCCGCGCCGCGGCGTCTGCGCAGCCCGAGTGGCACGAGATGTTGCCCGCGGAACGATCCGCTATTCTGCGGCGCGCGGCGGCCATTATGGAGGAGCGACGCGAAGAAATCGTCGATTGGCTGATTCATGAATCCGGCAGCACCCGTATTAAGGCGAACATCGAGTGGACGTTTGCCCACGCCGTGACGCTGGAAGCCTCCACCTTCCCGTCCCGAGTGGAGGGACCCATCGTACCCACCGACATTGCCGGAAAGGAGAGCCGCGTCTACCGGCAACCGGTCGGCGTGGTCGGCATGATCAGTCCATGGAATTTCCCGCTGCATCTGTGTAGCCGCTCGATCGCTCCGGCGCTGGCGCTGGGAAACGGGGTCGTGATCAAGCCGGCCTCGGATACACCCGTGACCGGAGGATTGCTCCTCGCCAAGATCTA
>DATELB010000028.1:0-2654 GCA_035277085.1 Nitrospira sp.
GGAGAGCTGACGAGAGACGATTGCTACTCGGTCATTCACAAGTTCGAGCGGGAATCGGCGGAAGGACTGTTTCAGTTCATTGTGCCGACGATGCAGACGTATCTCTCAACGAAAGAGCTGGTCATGGAGTATCCCGCCCTGCGGACGCAACAAGTCTTGCACTTGGCGCTGGCGTTGGAACTCAAGCCGCTCCGCTTGACCGTGGTGAGCGCGGACACTCAATTGTTGACCGCCAGCAAGACAGCCGGGCTTCACATCATCAATCCGGAAGAGGATTAAACCAGAGACTGGACGGGCGCCGTCGTGAACCGACGACGGTGCTAGTCCCTTACGGGCACTGGTATTCGGTGATCATTGCGGCTACGACCGTGACCCAGTCGTCGGCGGTGTCGCGCCAGCGCTTGGCCCGTTCGTTCAGTGCTCCCTGTGGAGCGTCTCCGCCGGACAGATCGGAGAGCGCACGCTGCACGCTGCCTTGTGCCAACGCCAGACTGCCGCAAACGCCTGAGGATGCCGGAAGTTGGCCGCCTGCCCGACGGAACAGGGCCATGGCGCGGTACCCGTGCTCTTGCGAGCGAAAGAGCGACTCCGCTCCCTGATAGAGGCGAACAGAAACCCCGTCCTCTTTATTCAACAACGCCAACCGTTTGGCCATCAGCGCCGCTCGTCCCATCGCCATGGCGGCGCCTTCCGGATCATCACTCGAGATGGCCTCTTCCGCCTTGACACGTAACCGCTCCAACTCCGCTTCATCGCCGATGGTTTGGGCCCATCCGGTTCCGGCGGCCAATGTAATCGCTGCGATCGTGCAGACGACGAAATACACGGTCGGCTTCGGCGTCAGTCCCCGGCGAACGATTGTGCTCACAAATTGTCCTACTGCAAGTATTCCCACGTGTCGATCTGCTTGATGCTCCAGTTGACGGCTTCCTTCAATTTGAGCACCTTGGGGTCGGCGTCGTCGCCACGAACGTTCTGCAGCGATTTTTGCAATGCATACAGGGGTTCGTAGGCCTTGCGGTCGGGCAATTTTCCCAATGCCCAGGCCACCTCGGTTTTCAAGGCAATGTCGTCCGTCTTCAACGTTTCCAGCAGAGGATCAACGATCGTAAAGTCACCGTGGAGGGCGCCCAACACGCCGAGCGCTTTGGCGGCCGACGGCCGCAGCTCCGGCTTTCCGTTTTTCATCGTCTCGATCAAGACGGGCACGCTATCTTTCTGCCCGATGTTTCCGAGCGCGAGCGCAGCGGCCTTGGCCATCTCCATATCGTCGCCTTTGAGGGCGGTGACCAGGCGGGGGACGGCCTTGGTCTCAAACAGAAAACCGAAGAGTCCGATGAGCTGAACTTTTCTCGCCGAGGGCGTGGCCGCATCATCGTACACTCTAAACAGCCGTTCTTCCTGGCCCCACTCGGTCGTAATCAGGGCGGGAAAGTCATACTCCTCCAGCCGTTCCTTCAGCTTAATCATGGCATAGTCAGCCGGGTCGCCGGCCTTCGCGGCTTGGGCCGCTGGCGCTGCGTCCGCAAAATCAGTCCGTACTTCTTTTCGCCAAGGCATTTTCTTGGCGTCAAGGATGTACGAGAGCTGACAGGCGGGGCCTTTCCAAAGCCGGGAAGGAGAGTCGGGGAGGTCTGCGTCGCTACCCATTTTGGTCGTGCCTTCCCAGATTTTGTGCTGTTCGCACTTGACGTTGAACACCACGTCATGGGGTTGAGCCGGGTCGGTCACGATCGTGTAGCCGAATTCTTGCATTCGTTTCGTGATCACTTCCCGAAAGGGGGTCGCATCCGTGGACCCTTTGTCGGACAGGGCGATGACTTCGATCAGCACCCGGTCGATCTTTTCAAGCTTCTGTTTTTCCTCCGCTGTGAGCGATTCCTGGCGGGCGACAGCGGGAGAAGCGAACAGAAGGAAAAGCGCGAGAGTATAAAGCGCCAGCTGCTTCATGAGTGCCTCCCATCATCGGGCGATGATGCATAGGACGAGTAGATAATGAGAAATACTGAAAACAATGGTTATCACTCTACCGAACAGCCGACGAGGTCGGCAAGTTCCGCATTGAAGGCCCTCGAACGCCGACAGTATAATCGCCGCCATGCTGTCCGACCGAACCGTAGGATTCATCGGGGCCGGCAATATGTCGGAGGCGCTGATCGCCGGTCTCCTGCATGCCGGCCTCCTTTCCCCCCGTCGCCTTCTGGCATCGGATATCGACGGCTCCCGGCTCGCTGCGCTTTGCCGGAGTCATGCCATCCGGACGACTCGAAGCAACCCCGAAGTGGCGCAAGAAGCGGACATTCTCGTCCTGGCCGTAGAGCCGCAGATTCTTGACGGCGTGCTGACGGAGATTGCCGCGCGGCGGCGGCCGGACTCCCTGATTGTCTCAGTCGCGGCCGGCTACTCGATTGCGCGGATCGCCCTGGGGTTGCCCGGGGCCGAGAGAATCGTCCGTTCGATGCCGAACACGCCGTCGCGTGTCAGGCAGGGTATCACTGCCGTGGCCTACGAGCAGCAGTTGTCCGAAGAGGACGCAGCCGCCTGCCGGACCTTGTTTGAGTCGATCGGACACGTGGTTAGGGTTGAAGAGCGCTGGCTCGATGCCGTGACCGGATTGAGCGGAAGCGGACCTGCGTATGTCTACCTGATGATCG
>DATELB010000029.1:0-5254 GCA_035277085.1 Nitrospira sp.
TGTCCATTCCGTTCGCTGGAGGGCATCCTGCCTAAGGACTCACACTGATACGGTCCTTGATCATGTCGAAGGTTTCCTTCGGTACGACGTTCTTAGCCACGAGTTCGCCCTTCACCTTGTAGGGACGATTGCTGATGATGCGGTCGGCAACGTCCTTCGACAATCCCAGCAGCAGCACCATTTCGCTGGATGACGCCCGGTTGACATTCGTCACGCCTCCCGACGCGCCCATGCCGTCTGGCGGCTTGAGGGCCGATGGCGGCGGCACCACGGCGCCCGGCGGTGTGGCGGGCGGCATCGTGGGCGCGAGCGCGCCTCCGCCGGCACGTGATTGATCCTTGAGTTCCTTTTGATAGCGGGCCACGAGTGATTTCAACGTTTCATTGTGACGCTTCGTGTCTTCGTACTCCTGCCGCAGAGACCGGTTCTGGGCCGCCAGCTGCTTGACCCGCTCTTCAAGCTCCTTCGTTCGTCCCTCGGCGCTTCCCCGCTCCTTGTCGCGACCGTATTGGATCCGATCTAGTTCATCGCGGGCCGCCTGGGCCTCATTGCCGAATTTGACGTTCAAGTCTTTAAGGGTCTTGACCTGCTGCTCGAGTGCGCTCTTTTGCGCCCGCGTGGTGGCCAATTCCGTCTTGGCGGCCTCCGTCTCGGCCAAAGACTCCTGGTACTTGCGGTCAGAGACGCACCCCGTCACGGCAATGGTCCCTGCAACCACGATCGCCGCCATCCACACACGATTCATGCGAACCTCCCCCTCCCTCATCACGCCGGGCATGGGTTGAATGCAGTGCAGGCCCCGGCACGGGGCGCGCAGATACCGCCCGGCGGATGCCCGAGTATCGCCTTCTGTGTATGCCAAGCCCGAGGCTTTGTCAACACCGCGGTCGCTCCCTTGACGGGACCGCGGCACTTTGTGATTATGCGGAACCTCCATGTACCGCCTCCTTCCACTCATCACGGACGCCGCATGAACGAATGGGGCCCCGCCCTTGCGGTGATTCTCGGCATCGTCGAAGGGCTGACGGAGTTTCTGCCGGTCTCGTCCACCGGCCATTTGATTTTGGCCGGCCATGCGTTCGGATTCACCGGAGAGATCGCCGCCAACGCCGAAATCTCGATCCAACTGGGCGCCATCCTCGCCGTCGTGGTGTACGAACGGGACAAGCTGAAAACGCTGGTCTCGCGCGCACTCGGCGAGCAGGCCGATTTAAGGAAGTCATTGAAGGGGCTGGCCGGAACGTCGCGACGCATGCTGATTCGCCGCTCGATGGCGCTCCATCCGAACCTATGGTTTCTGATCGGACTCGGGCTGGCATTCCTGCCCGCCGGCCTCATCGGCTTCGCGACGCATGGATGGATCAAGGCCCACTTGTTCAGTCCGCAGACGGTCGCCATTACTTCCGTGATCGGCGGCATTATCATCCTGCTCGTCGAGGCGCGCCGCACGGCCGGGACCGTTCAGCAGCTCGAGCAGGTAGGCGTTCGTGACGCCATCCTTATCGGATTGGCCCAATGCGCATCACTCATCCCGGGGATGTCGCGCTCGGGCTCGACAATTATCGGCGGCCTGCTCGTCGGCCTCAACCGGAAGGTCGCAACGGAGTATTCGTTTTTCCTGGCCCTCCCGACGCTCATCATCGCGACCTGCTACCAAATGTGGAAATCGCGGGCCCTCTTTCGCTCGGAAGACTATGTCGCGCTGGGTATCGGCCTCCTCGTGTCCTTTCTCGTGGCCTGGGTCGTCATCGCCGCCTTCCTGACGTTCGTGAAGCGTCACACCTTGCGCCCCTTCGCCTATTATCGGATCGCCATGGGGCTGCTCGTGCTGTACCTGTTCGGCTTGTAAGGCGCTGGGGAAAGCGCGGCCACAGGTTCCCCGCCGGCCTGCAACAGCAGATGGCGCGGTCTCAACAGCGCGTGCCGGGAGGGGCTTCCGGGGCCGGGAGCGGCGCCTCTTTTCGTTCGAACGCGAAGTGAATGATGAGGCAGACGACGCCGACGCTGATCGCGGAGTCAGCGACATTGAAGGCCGGCCAGTGGTACGACTCCAGGTAGACGTCCAGAAAATCGATGACCTCGCCGAACCGCAATCGGTCGATGAGGTTGCCGATCGCTCCCCCTAGGATTCCGGCGATGCTGACCTGTCCGATCCAATCTTTGGGAGGTAAACGCACGAGGATCGTGCCCAGGAGCGCCAGCGCGAAGAACGACGTCACTCCGAAAAACACCGTCCGAAAGGCATTGCTGCTGCCCGCCAATAGCCCGAACGCCGCCCCGGGGTTGCGGATGTAGGTAAAACTGAAAAGATTGGGAACGACGGGTATCGACTCATGCAGCCGCATTGACTGGGTGATCCAGTATTTCGTGGCTTGGTCCAGCACGATCACGCTGACGGCGATCGCTGCCAGCAAGAGATACCGCGAGCCTCTGGTCACTGTACGGCCTCCACACAACGGTCGCAGAGCGTGGGGTGAGCCGCATTGGTTCCAACCGCTTCCCGATAATTCCAGCAGCGCTCGCATTTCTTCGCCGTCGCCTTTGAGACGGTCACATGCAGATCGAGCTTCTCGGGCAGATGATGAACCTCATTCAGTTTCGTCGCCGACACGATGAAGAGACTGGACAATTCCCGTTCGTAGGCTCTGAGAAACGCGTACGTGTCGGGATTCGCCTGGATGTCCACAGCGGCTTCCAGCGAAGACCCGATCACCTTATTGCGGCGCTGCTCTTCCAGAGCGGCTTGCACCGTGGTGCGGACCTCCAGCAGGCGATCCCATCGTTTGGCCAAAGCCGCATCCTGCCAGCCAGGCTCGGGGTCGGGAAACGCGGACAGATGCACGCTCTCTGCCTCGAGAACATCGCGGAACTGGCCTGACAACGATCGCCAGATTTCCTCGGCGGTAAAACTCAGGATCGGAGCCATGAGCTTGGTCATCGCGAGCGTGATCTCAAAAAGGGCGGTCTGTGAACTCCGCCGCTCCGGCGAATCGGCACGAAACGTATAGAGGCGGTCCTTGAGGATGTCGAGATACACCGCGCTCATATCGACGGAACAGAAGTTGTTCAGTGCATGATAAATCGCGTGAAACTCAAATTCCTCATACGCGCGCCGGACTTTCGTTTTGAGCTCCTCCAACCGCGTGAGCGCCCAGCGGTCGAGTTCCGGCAGCTGCGCAAAGGGAACGCGGTGCCGCGCCGGATCGAAATCGTACAGATTACTCAGCAAGAACCGGCACGTGTTGCGAATCTTCCTGTACGCCTCGATCAGATGATTGAGAATCTCGGGGGAAATGCGCACATCGTCGCGATAATCCTGCGCAGACACCCAGAGACGGAGAATTTCGGCGCCGGACTGCCTGATGACGTCTTGCGGCGCCACGACGTTGCCCGCGGATTTGGACATTTTTTTCCCCTGCCCGTCCAACACGAATCCGTGCGTCAGCACCGCCTCATAGGGGGCCCGGCGGTCCGTCACCACGCCCGCCAGTAAGGCGCTGTGGAACCATCCACGGTGCTGGTCGGACCCTTCGAGGTAAAGGTCCGCAGGCCACCATCGACAGGGCTTGAGTACCGCCGCATAACTCACGCCTGATTCGAACCAGACGTCCAGAATATCCCGCTCTTTCTCGAACTCGGTCCCGCCGCAGTTGGCGCAGGATGTTCCGGCAGGCACCAGCGCGGATGCCGGCTGCTTGAACCACACGTCGGCGCCTTGTTGATCCATGATTGACGCCACATGTTCGATGACTACCGGGGCAGCCAGGACGCGGCGACACGCCGTGCAGACAAAGGCCGGGATCGGGACACCCCATACGCGCTGACGCGAAAGACACCAGTCCGGACGGTTCGCGATCATTCCGTTGATGCGGTCCTTGCCCCAGGGCGGAATCCATCTGACACGATCGATCTCGGCCAAGGCCTGGTGCCGCAGGTCGTTGATGTCCATCGAGACGAACCACTGCTCAGTCGCACGGAAGATCACGGGGTTCTTACAGCGCCAGCAGTGGGGATACGAGTGGGCGAGAGAACCATGCCCCAATAGCCGGCCATTTGTCCGGAGCCGGTCCACAATCGCCGGATTCGCTTTGAAGACCTGTTGCCCGGCAAATTCAGGCACGGCTTCGGTAAAGCGCCCGCCATCGTCCACGGGCGCCAGGATTTCCAGCCGTTCCCCCGCCGAAGCTTTCGCATTGTGTTCCAACACGAGAAGGTAGTCTTCCATGCCGTGTCCCGGCGCGATATGCACACATCCGGTTCCCTGCTCCAACGTCACGAAATCACCAAGGAGCACCGGTGACAGGCCGGTCGTGAGCGGCCGTTGTGTCTCCAAGCCTTCGAACCCATCTCCGCCTTTCTTGACCGCGATCACCTGGTACGTTTCGAGCTTACAGGCCTTGGCCACTGCATCCAGCAACTTCTCCGCAATGATCAATACCTCCGACCCCACGCGCACGAAAGCGTACTCGATGTCGGGATGCAGGCAGACCGCCTGGTTGGCGGGCAGCGTCCAGGGCGTCGTCGTCCAGATGACGACCGAGACAGCCGCGATATCGGCGGGAAGCTTCACCCCCTGCAGCTTTGCCGCGACAGCGGCCGAACCCCCGGCTACTGGGAATTTCACATAGATGGAGGGCGAGACGTGGTCCTCATACTCCACCTCAGCCTCGGCCAACGCCGTTTGATCGTGGGTGCACCACAGGACCGGTTTCAGACCTTTGTAGACGCCGCCGCCTTCGACGAATTTTCCGAATTCGCGGACGATCGTCGCTTCATACGCGGGAATCATCGTCAAGTACGGGTTCTGCCAGTCGCCGAGCACACCCAACCGCTGAAACTCTTCCCGCTGTATCTGGTGAAACTTCTCGGCGTACTGACGGCAGAGCGTCCGGATGGCCATGGCGTCGAGTTGATGCTTCTTGTCGCCCAAATCTTTGAGGACCTGATGCTCAATCGGCAGTCCATGGCAGTCCCATCCAGGGACATAGGGCGCGTGAAATCCCGCCATGGTCTTGGACTTGACGATGATGTCCTTCAGCACCTTGTTGAGGGCATGACCGATATGAATGCGGCCGTTGGCGTAGGGGGGGCCGTCGTGCAGCAGATAGCGCGGCCGGCCTTTCCCGGCCTCTTGAATGCGCGCATAGAGTTCCACCTGGTCCCACCACTCAAGGAGTTCCGGCTCCCGCTGCGGCAAATTGGCCTTCATCGGGAAATCGGTTTTCGGCAGATTCAGCGTCGACTTATAGTCCAT
>DATELB010000030.1:0-10310 GCA_035277085.1 Nitrospira sp.
TGCAGGTCGTGAACGCCGACAATCGTCTGAGACTCATCGACTTCGACCGTGACCTGGTCGCCTTCATGATATGACGAAAGCTTTGCTTCCTGCGTCCCGTAGTGCACCGACTGTTCGCCGTCGGGGGTCCAATAGCGCAGCGTTTTGGAGGAATCAGGACCGGGTGTCATTGGACCCCCTAGATAGCGGTGAACGAGTGACCCGTCGCTGCGTCGGCGAATCTCCACTACGAGCTGACGTTGATGCACCCAGAACGATACCTCATGCGAGGCCTTGAGATCTTTGAGAGCGCTCTTCGAGCTCAGCGTCAGAAGCCCAACCGGCGTCTTGAGAAAGACGATACCGGCTTTCGTGCGCCAAACGGCGCCTTTCAGCGTGATCGACGGGTCCGTTTCGAGCGGAGCAGTTGGGGGCGGCTGAACTTCCTGTGACGGCGCTTCCGCCGGCGGCTCCTGTTCACCGGCTGGAGTCGACTGGGCGTTTATAAGCTGGCCGTCAAGCCCCTGAACCGCGAGAAGACTCGCAAACAACGCGGCCCGCAGGCCGGGAAGGCGGTAAATGTTCTTCGGAAGACCGTTCATCTAATGGGTGTATTAACGGTGTCAGTGTGCGCGGAACGAGCCTTTGATCAGGGTGGCCGGCAGGCAACCGGCAGACAGTCCTTCGGAATTAACCATGATGGTGGTGAGGAGTCAAGCCAAAAGGCCCCTTGCAGGGGCCCGGCTATTTCTTCCTGACGAGGAGCCGGATCGGCGTCCCTGAGAAGCCGTACGTCTCGCGGATTTGATTCTCCACAAAACGGAGATAGGGCTTCGTCATGTTTTCAGGATGGCCGACAAACAACGCAAAGACTGGAGGCTGCACCGCAACCTGGGTCATAAACGCGGACTTCGTGATTTGCTCCGGCTTTCCCTTTCGCGCCGGCAATGGATGCACTTCGAGAAGGTTCTGCAGGAACTGATTGAGCTGCCCGGTCGGTATGCGCCTCGAGAACGACCCATACACCTCGTCAATCGAGGGAAACAGCCGGCGTAGGGAATCCGGCTTCACCGCGGCGCCGAAGAGGACCGGCGCCCAGCCCAGGAACGGGAATCGCCGCTTGAGGTCCTTTTCGAACTTCTCACGGGCTTGGGCGTCGCCTTGGCGGAGATCCCATTTGTTCACCATGAGAAGGCATGACCGCCCCTGGCGAATGACGATGCCGGCGATTTTCGTGTCCTGCTCGGTGATCCCTTCCTGTGCGTCGAGCAGCAGCACGGCGACATCCGATCGACCGATGGCCCGGAGCGAACGCGCAACGCTGTAGCCTTCGATCCCGCGGTCGATTTTCCCCCTGCGCCTGATGCCGGCCGTATCGGTCAAGAGATAGCGTCGGTCGTCCTTGACGACGAGCGAATCGATTGCATCCCTCGTAGTGCCGGGCACGTCGCTGACGACCGCCCGCTCTTCGCCCAGCACCGCGTTGAGGAGCGTGGATTTGCCGACGTTCGGCCGACCCACGATCGCGACCCTGGGCATGGCGTCCGTTGCGGAGGGGTCCTCAACTGGGGGTAAATGCTCGGAGATGGCATCGAGCAGTTCGGCCACACCAAGGCCGTGTTCGGCCGAGATCGGATACAGATGTTCAATACCGAGTTGATAAAAATCGGCGACCAGCGCTTCGATTTTCGGAGTGTCGATTTTATTGACCGCGATGAACAGCGGTTTCGTCGCTCCCCTCAACAGGCGGATGACCTCCTGATCTTGCGGCATCACGCCGGTGCGGCCGTCCATCAGCAGCACCAGAATATCGGCCTCGGCAATGGCAATTTCCGACTGGTGTTTGATCAAAGCCAGCATGCCTTCCGACGCGGAGGGTTCGAGTCCTCCGGTATCGACGAGCCGGAACGGTCGGTTGCGGTAATTGGCCTCGGCGTAGTTGCGGTCTCGTGTGACGCCGGGGACGTCGTCGACGATGGCCGTCTTCTTTCCGAGAATGCGGTTGAACAACGTCGATTTGCCGACGTTCGGCCGGCCGATGATGGCGACGGTGGGGATTGGCGCTGAAAACAATGTCGGGACTGTCGAAGCTGAGGACATACGATTTCGATCGAAGGCTCGTTGGCGACCGTAGCACAGGGATTTTCTCAAAGACAACCGCCTCGTGTTCGGGTCCGTCGCTCCGATATACTCTGCGGTATGACCGACCACCTGCCATCACGCGCTCCATACCTCGTGGATTGGGACCGAGTCCATGATGTCCTGCTCGATATGGACGGCACCCTGCTCGACCGCCACTTCGACAATTTCTTCTTCGAGGAGGAGCTGCCGAGGCGGTATGCGGCCAAGGAAGGCCTGCAGTTCGACGTCTCACGCGACCGTTTGATGGCCATGTACCGGTCCGTCGAAGGTGAATTGGCCTGGACCGATCTCGAATATTGGACCGGCCGCGTCGGCATCGATGTCGTCGGGATGCACCGCGAATTGCAGCACATGATCGGGTTCTTGCCGGGCGCCCAACAGTTTCTCCAAGCCGTGCGAGCCAAGGGAAAGCGCATCGTGGTCCTGACCAACGCCCATCACACGGGTGTCGCCGTGAAATCCGCCAAGACCGGCCTTGACCGCTATGTGGATCGGATTGTCGATGCTTTCGAAGTGGGTTATCTGAAGATGCGGCCGGAATACTGGCCCGCCTGCCGACGGCTCGTGGGGTTTGACCCGAGCCGCTCCCTGTACGTCGATGACGACGAAAGCTGTCTTGATGCCGCCAGCCAGTACGGGATCGCCGCGATTGTCCACAGCGCCAAGTCCAGCTCCCAGTTACCGCCGGAACGGTCGTCCAACTTCCCCTCGGTCGAACGCCTGTCCGTGCTGTTGAACGGCAAGCGCTGAACGCCCTCCGTCAGTACAAGAAGCAGCTGTCCCTTCAATCGCAGCCCTCCATTAATGCCTGCCATTTGTCAGATAAAAGAGGACGGAAGTATAGACGACACAGATTACATGATAGCGCCCGAAACGCAATGCTTGTAGTATAGGGATGCATCGCGGAACGGATATGCCGTCGTACGGCAGGTGCGAGAGTGAGCGTGGCATGCGTCGGAAGTCTGTGAATTGGCTTCAGTTACCGCTCGGTCTGTTGCTCATGGCATCGCTCGGGGCATGCGGCGACGATGGCCCAGTCGCGGCAACAGTGGCCGTTAACTTGTCATTGGTCACCGATGCACGACAGGCACAGAACTCCTCTATCCCATCCCCCATTGTTGCGTGGATCCACAGATGGTTACCGAGCACCAGTCTGGCGTCGGCACAGTCTGTCACGGAAATATCAAGCATCCAAGTCCAAATCTCAGGACCAGGTATATCGGTTCCTGCAAGCACAACGGTTTCGGTCTCGAATCCAACCAGCGCCGGGGTAATTCCTGTCAGCATCCAAGCGCCGACCGGCCCCAATCGTACCATCGTCGCGTCCGCGTTCAATGCGGAAACCCCTCCACGGAGAATCTTTCGCGGAACGCTCTCTGGCCTCACCCTGACTCCAGGTCCACCAGTCGATTTAGAGGTCAGGCTGGTTCCGGTGTTCACCGCTACCGTGCAGAAGCAAGGTATAGGCAGCGGCCGCATAACCTCCACACCTCTTGGCGTCGACTGCGGAACAAGCTGTTCGGATGACTTCGAACAAGGAACGATGGTGTCCTTCAACGCGGCTAGCGCACCGGGTTCTGTGTTTGTTGGCTGGAGTGGTGCATGCAATGGTGCCGTTCCTACGTGTACTGTCGTCATCGTTGCCAATCAGACGGTCACCGCGACCTTCACGATACCAAAGACCAATTGGAAGCTGAAGTTTGTGGATAGCGAAGAACTTCTCGCTCCAGGTGGGCGTGCCGTAAACGGCTTCGATGGAAATAGGGAGACGATCTGGCATACACAATTCATCAATGGCTTGCCTCCGCCGCCGCATGAGATCCAGATTGATCTGGGCAGTTCCGCGAACCTCAATGGCTTCGTGTATGTCCCTCGCAAGGATGGTTTCTCAAATGGTTGGATCGGGCAATACGAGTTTTATGTCAGCACGGATGGGGTGAATTGGGGAAGCCCGGTTGCCGCCGGTACTTTTGCTAATGACGCAACAGATAAGCAAGTCCCATTTACCTCGACGACGGGCCAGTACGTGCGATTACGGGCCCTGAGCGAGGTCAACGGATACCCCTATACCACGATGGCTGAACTGGAGCTCACGAACATGACCTCAGGCGCCCAATAGCGTCATCACCAATCTGACACTGGCGACCAGGAGCGCTCGTGCCTTTAAGAATAAGGGGACGGCAACTGGGGGCTGTGATTTCTGTTGACTCAGCACCTGTCAATGTTCGGTGAATTCAAATTGAACCGCGCGAGCTTTAATTTCTCGGATTCCACTCCCAGGGCCGCTACAGGAGGCCTCAAAGGTGACTACAGCGCGCACATTTTTGTGTTCGGTCTTGGCTATCATTTCTAACCGGGAACTCTGCGGCCTGGCATTATTGTGACTCGTTGAGCGGCCAAGCCTTCGTTTGATGCGCTTGGCCACATCGGTTTCCCGCCGGTTCCCATCCTTGTTGGGCCTTCCCCGCTGTGTTAAATTCGCTGTTTACCGACGCCCCTGCAAATCAACCATGAGCAAGACCTACGATCATCACGCCATTGAAGCGAAGTGGCAGGCCTATTGGGACGAACATCGCCCGTTCCGGGCCGTCGAAGATCCGACCAAGCCCAAGTTTTATTGCCTCGACATGTTCCCCTATCCCTCCGGTTCTGGACTGCACGTCGGGCATCTCGAAGGCTACACGGCGACGGACATCGTGTCCCGCTACAAACGGATGAAGGGCTTTAACGTCCTGCATCCCATGGGATGGGATGCGTTTGGCTTGCCGGCGGAACAGTATGCGGTCAAGACCGGCATCCATCCTGCGATCACCACGTCGCAAAACATTGCGACGTTTAAGCGGCAGATGAAACGCGTCGGCCTCTCGTATGACTGGGACCGTGAGCTCAGCACGACAGACCCCGATTATTACCGCTGGACCCAATGGATTTTCCTGCAGCTTTTTAAGCGGGGACTGGCCTATGTGGCGGAAGTTCCGGTGAACTGGTGCCCGGCGCTTGGCACGGTGCTGGCCAACGAAGAAATCATCGACGGCAAGAGCGAAGTCGGCGGATTCGACGTCGTCCGCAAACCCATGCGCCAGTGGGTGCTCAAGATCACCGCCTATGCCGACCGGCTGCTGGACGACCTTTCGTTGGTTCAGTGGCCCCCCAGCACGCTGGAGATGCAAAAGAACTGGATCGGACGGTCGATCGGCGCAGAGGTCGAATTCACCCTTGCCGACGTCCATGGGTCGATCCGAATCTTCACCACGAGACCCGATACGCTGTTCGGCGCCACCTATATGGTGCTGGCGCCCGAGCATCCGCTCGTGGACGTGGTGACGGCAACGGAGCGGCGGCAGGCCGTGGAGACGTATCGTCAAGCCGCCGCCAGGAAAAGCGATCTGCAGCGGCAGGAGTTGGAGAAGGACAAAACCGGCGTCTTCACCGGAGGCTATGCGGTCAATCCCGTCAATGATGAGCGGCTGCCGATCTGGATTGCCGATTATGTCTTGATGGGCTACGGCACGGGCGCCATCATGGCCGTACCGGCGCACGATGCGCGCGACTGGGCGTTCGCGAAAACCTATTCGTTGCCGATTCGAGAGGTCATCGCAGGCGGCAACGTCGAAAAGGAAGCATTCGTCGAAACCGGACAGGGGAAGGTCATCAACTCCACCACGCCGGACGGACGTTTCTCCATCGACGGACTCGCGCCGGTGGATGCGATTCCAAAGATCACGTCATGGCTCGAATCGGTCGGCAAGGGCCGCAAATCGGTCAACTACAAACTGCGCGACTGGCTCTTCGCCCGCCAGCGGTATTGGGGCGAGCCCTTCCCGATCATTTGGCTCGACGGGACGCCGAAGGCGCTGCCCGAGGAGCAGCTGCCGCTCACATTGCCCGAAACGACCAATTTTGCACCGTCAGGAAACGGCGAGAGCCCCTTGGCCAACCTCGCAGACTGGCTGACGACAACCGACCCCGACAGCGGCAAGCCGGCGCGGCGTGAGACGAACACCATGCCGCAATGGGCCGGTTCTTGCTGGTACTACCTCCGTTTCATCGACCCGAAAAACGCGCGGCAGCTGATTGAGCCTTCGAAGGAGCAGTACTGGATGCCGGTGGATCTGTACATCGGCGGCAGCGAGCATGCCGTGCTTCACCTCTTGTACTCCCGGTTTTGGCATAAGGTGCTCTACGACATCGGCGTGGTAACCACTCCCGAACCGTTCAAGAAGCTCGTGCATCAGGGCATCGTGCTCGGAGAAGACAATCAGAAGATGTCGAAATCGCGCGGGAACGTCGTCAATCCCGATGAGATGATCGATCGATTCGGCGCAGACGCGGTCCGACTGTACGAAATGTTCATGGGGCCGCTCGAAGCCGTGAAACCATGGAGCACACGGGGTGTGGAGGGCGTCACCCGGTTTCTCGAGCGTGTGTGGCGCATGATCGTCAACGAGGAAGGCCGGCTGTCGGCTGCCGTCGTCTCGTCGGCCGCGGCGCTCGAGCACCAGCGCATTCTCCATCAGACGATCAAGAAAGTCACCGATGATATCGAGCACCTCCGGTTCAACACGGCGATTTCACAGATGATGGTGTTCACCAACGAAATGACGAAACTGGAACAACGGCCCCGCAGCTTGATCGAGCCGTTTGTGCTGGTGCTTTCGCCGTTCGCGCCGCATCTCGCGGAGGAGCTGTGGGCGTTGCTTGGTCACCAGCCGAGTGTTTCTCAGCAGCCCTGGCCGGCGTTCGATCCGGCGCTGACCGTCAGCGATCGCTTGACGATCCCGATCCAAATCAACGGAAAGCTGCGCGGAAAAATCGAAGTCGGCGCCGACGCCGGGCGGCAGGAAGTCGAAGCGCTCGCACGTCAGGAAGCGTTGGAGTGGCTCCAAGGGAAGGAACTGAAGAAAATCATCTATGTCGAGAAGAAGCTCATCAATTTCGTCGTATGATCCCGAGCGGCGACGAGCAGACGCAAATGTCGAACGACTCGAATAAGGCGATGAAGGACAGAGCGGTCTCAATGCATTGCCGGCACATATCCTATTGCGTACTGGTGCCAGCGGCCTTTTCTATGCTTGTCGCCGGGTGCGGGTATCAGTTCCGAGTTGAAGGCGCGGGGCCTACAATTGGAGGAGCCGGCGCTGAAGCTGCGGAACCCTCGTCTGCCCCGCCGCCTCGTGTCACGATCCGCACGCTGCGAAACGCCACCTTCGAGCCTAATCTGGAGACGCGGTTCACCAACTACCTGCGGCATGAATTTGCCTCGGGCAGCGGTGCGAACGTGGTGCCCGACGGCGAAGCTGCGGATCTGGTGGTATCAGGCGACATTCTCTCGGTCGTCATACCGACGCTCAGCTTTACGCAGCAGCAAACGTTGGAAAGCCGCGCGGAAGTGGTCGTCGCCATTCGAGTCGAAGAATCCAGAACGAAACGGCTTGTCTGGTCCCACTTGGCCAAGGGGCAGGCGGAGTTTTATGTGACGCAAGATCTGCAGTTCAATCGAGTGCTCCAGAATCGGGCGCTTGAACAGGCAGGACGATACATCGCCGAGGACCTTGCGTCGCGTTTTCTTATGCAACTCGAATCCGGCCGCCTGTCGAAGCCCGTCGCGAATCCGGCGCCGGACTCCGCGCCGAAGCCTTAACGGACTCGTTCATGCCGCACACGATTACCGTCGCGCAACTCGCCCTGCAGTTAAAAAAAGACTCGGCGGCTCCGCTGTATGCGGTGATCGGCGAGGAAGACCTGCTGAGGGATGCCGCGCTTGCGAACATCAAGCAGGCGGTGCTCGGTCAGGACGGCGGCGACTTCAACAGCGATCTCTTCTACGGTGACGAGGCGGACGGCGCGGATGTTGTTGCCTGTGCGTCCGAGGTCGCCGTGTTTGCGCCCCGCAGGCTGATTATTGTGAAGGCGGCGGATAAGCTTCCAGCCAAACAGGCCGAAGTTTTCCTTCCCTACCTAAAGGCTCCCAACGAGTCCACGACGCTGGTCTTCGCCGCCGCGAAGCTCGACGGACGTCTGAAATTTACACAGACGCTGACCCAGGCATCCGTTGTCGTGGATTGTTCACCTCTGAAGGATGGCCAACTCGCGCCGTGGCTCAAACAGGAGGCCGATCGTGTCGGTATCCGGCTGACTGAGGAAGCACTGCATCTGCTCAGGGAGGCATGCGGCGGGTCGTTGTATGCCGTCAGACATGAACTGGAGAAGTTAGCGTCCTATGTTCCGGCGGGCCGTCCCGTGTCGGGCGACGATGTTGCCGCCCTGCGGGGCACTCAGCCGGGCGCATCCGTGTTCGATTTGGCCGCAGCCATTGGTGCGCGCCGATCGGGCACGGCGCTGGCCATCCTTGCCCGCAATCTTGAAGCGGGGGAGGCGCCGTTGCGAATACTCGGATCTCTGGCGTGGCAGTATCGACGGCTGTGGAAGGTGAAAGACCTATTGCGACAGGCAGGACGGGATGGCGAGGCGGCGAGGCAGCTGCGCATGGACGCTTCGCAGGTACGCCCCTTCCTGGGACAGTTCGCAGAATCTCATTTGCGAGACGCCTTGGGGCGCTGCCTCGTGACCGATAGCCGGCTGAAAGGCGGAAGCGGAGGAAGACCGGAGTTAGTGCTCGATCGCTTGATCCTCGAACTCTGCGATCGGCCTCAGGATCGTGAACGCAAACCGCCGGAGCCGTCCGGTGCGGGGCTCTCGCGGACAAAAACGTTGTCGAACGTCCGGACGATCAGCGGGAAGCCGCCAAAGAATTCACGTGCCGGGTGAGTCTGGAAATGCGGCGGGACGCCGTGTTGGATTTCAGCACGCCCTTGGACACGGCCTTGCTCAGGGCCGATGTCGCCAGCAGCAAAGAGGTTTTGGCTTCGTCGACCTTCTTGTCGGCCACGGCGGTTTGAACTTTTTTCACCAGGCTCTTCACGGCGCTGAGCGCAGCGCGATTGCGGGTCTGACGCTTTTCGGCCTGGCGAGCGCGACGGATCGTAGACTTATGGATGACTGGCATAGGAAACTCCTGTACAAAAGGAGCGCATTTTTAACACAGGGCTCTGCGGATCGTCAAGGCGAACCCGCAGCACAGTGCAGGAGGGCCGGGCGGTGAAGATTATTGCACGGGACCGGTTGATTCTTGCCCTTGATCTCCCTTCGGCGGTGGAAGCCGAGCGGTTGATGGATCAGGTGCAGGATCAGATCACCTTCGTCAAGGTAGGGTTGGAACTGTTTACGGCGGCCGGCCCCGAGATGGTGCAGCGGCTCCTGAAACGCGGGAAGCGCGTATTTCTCGACCTCAAATTCCTCGATATTGAAGAAACGGTCCGTCGCGCCACGGAACGGGTGGCGTCGATGGGTGTCGAATTTCTGACCGTTCATGCCAATCGCAAAGCACTGGCCGCGGCAGTGAAGGGGCGGGGGGATTCCGCGTTGAAGTTGCTCGCCGTGACCGTGTTAACGAATTTCGACAGTCATGACTTGCGCGAGATGGGCATTCAGCACACGGTTCAAGAGTTGGTGACGGCGCGCGCCCTTCTCGCCGCAGAAGTAGGTTGTGACGGCGTCGTGGCGTCCGGCGAGGAACCCGGGGTGCTGCGGCCCAAGGTCGGGCCGCGCTTTTTGATCGTCACGCCGGGGGTGCGGCCAGCGGGTAAGGACGTGGATGATCATGCGCGATCCACCACGCCGACCCAGACGATTGCCGCCGGCGCCGACTACCTCGTCATCGGCCGTCCCATCCATGCCGCAGCTGATCCCGCCGCGGCCGCGGCGGCCGTTCTCGCCGAAATGCAAGCCGCCTTCGACTGCAGAACATGAGGAGAGACAAGTTGCGGCCCTTCTTTTCACTTTGTTAAGATCGTCATTCTGTTTCCCGTCTTCATGGTGGGTGTAGCTCAGCTGGTTAGAGCGCCGGATTGTGGATCCGGAGGTCGCGGGTTCGAAACCCGTCATCCACCCCATGCCCCTTTCTCGTAAGTATCGGAGATGGCAACCGGTCCGACGACACTCGTCCCCGCAACCTGGACGCTAGGCGCAGGGAGGTTGCAGATTTTTTGATCCGATGATGCTGTCTTCGGCAATGCTATCGAAGACGATCGATGGCCTTCTGATTGCCACCCGGAATGAGATGCCCATAGAGATCTACGGTGACCTGAATCGAACTGTCCCCATCTGGTCTTTCACGTACACCGGACTTT
>DATELB010000031.1:0-2963 GCA_035277085.1 Nitrospira sp.
CGGATCGCCGAGATCCAGCAGCGACTTGAGATCCTCCGGTTTTACGAGCGTCTTATTGTACACGATGATCCAAAATCTGCCGGAAAGGCCGATCCAGGCGTTGTCCGGTGCGCGGAATTGCGGTGGAATCGAACGGTCCACTTCGCGCATGTTCAACGGCCGAAGGATTCCGGCCACTCGCGCCTGCTCGAGGCTGCCGGCATCGTTGGTCAGAAAGAGATCGGCCGGGGTCCTGTCCCCTTCCGCCTTGAGGCGATTGACGAGTTCCGTCGTTCCGGACGAAAGAAGATCCACCTGCACGCCCGTCTTTGCGGTGAATTCGTCCAACACAGGCTTGATCAAACGTTCGGCGCGTCCGGAGTAGACGGTGAGTTTCTCGGCGGCGGGCAGCGACTGGGTATGGGCAGAGAGGACCAGGAGGCAGGCAAGCGTCGCCAGCCACTTCCCTGCCGACGGAAGGAATTGAAATTGATAAGCCATCTCAAACAGATATCAGATGCGTGGGGCCATCGTCAATGACGACAGCGGGAGCAGAGACCGTAAAGCTCGAGCCGGTGTGTGTGGATGGTAAAGCCGTTGCGAGCGGCGACTTCCTCCTGCAGCTTCTCGATCTCGCAATTTTCGAATTCGACGATCTTGCCGCAGCCGGTGCAGATGAGATGATCGTGGTGACCCTTGTGGGCGACGTTGTCGTACTGTGTTTGCGAGCCGAAGTGCCTCGCCTGTGCAATCCCCGCATCGCAAAACAGATTCAAGGTGCGGTAGATCGTCGCCAATCCGAGGTGCGGGTCCGTCTTGGCGAGCTGATGGTACATGGCCTCGGCGGTGATGTGCTCCTGGCGGAGAAACGCCGTCAGGATGAGCTCGCGTTGCCGGGTAAATTTTAACTGATGCTTGCCCAGGTGCTCCTTCAGGACGTTCATCTCTTTTGCGAACTTACCGGCCGCCATACAGGACGTCTCCAACCGGTGGCCATTAAAAACGAAAAGTCTTGGTGCGGTCAAGGGGCGATTGACGGAGTCCCACCGCCTGTCTATAGTGCTGCGCCCGCCAGGGCGGTGGAAACTAGGTTGTCAGAATGCGCCAGCCACAACAGATTGCCGTCGATCGCGCGCTGCTGCTCTATGCCTTGCATCTGGCTGAGCCTCATGGGCTGTTGACCGACGTCAAGCTGCAGCAGCTCTGTTTTCTCTGTGAATTGCAGATGTTTGGAAAGGGCTTCAAGGGCTTCCATTTCGAATTCTTCCGGTTCGCCTATGGGGCGTTCAGCAAGGATTTGGACAACGATCTGACGTCTCTTCGACGGAAGGAGCGCGTGGAAAATTTTTCGCTCTCCGACCAGGCGCAGGAGGAAGTGCTGCCCCTGATCGAACAAGGAGTGGCCGGCGTGGAGACCAATGAAAAGGTGATCGAGATTCTCAGGGCGGTCATCGCCACCTACGGACCTCATGACAGCGGAGCCATCACGTCGTCCGTCGAGGCGGTGGAGTTGAGCACGCCGCAGGACCCCGAATTCAAAATTCCCATCCGCGACATCGTCTTTCACACGACCCTGCTCGTGCCTCATCGCATCGACGTGCAGGCGGAGTTCGGTTTTCCGCCAGCGTTGCTGGCCAAGCTCAATCAGGCGATGGGCTATTAAAGGTGTTGAACGCTCAGCCTTTGTCCAGCCCGTAGAGCTCTCCGTACTTTCGTTCCACATAACGCAGGAAGGGCTCTGGGTTGAGACTGACTCCCGTCACCCGTTGTGCGAGGCGATCCGGAGTGAACATGCGGCCCCAGCGGTGGATTTTCTGCCCCAGCCACCGGCGAAGGACCATGAGCTGTCCGGCCGCGATTTCATCTTCGAGGTGGGGGATCTCGACTTTCGCCTGCTCATAAAACTGGACGGCATACAGGTTCCCCAGCGTGTAGGTCGGGAAATATCCGAAGCCCCCCATCGACCAGTGCACGTCCTGTAAGACGCCTTCGCCGTCCTGCGACGGCGTGATTCCGAGATACTCTTTCATCTTCTGGTTCCAAATCTCAGGTAGGTCTTCCGGGTTCGTTTTGGCTTCGATGAGATCCTGTTCGATCTCGAACCGCAGCATGATGTGAAGATTGTACGTCAACTCATCGGCCTCGACGCGGATCAGCGACGGCTTGACCCGGTTGATGACGGCATAAAATTGCTCCGCGTCGACCGCGCGCAGTTGATGGTGGAACGTCGCCTGCAGGATCGGATAGAAGAAGCGCCAAAACGCGCGGGAACGACCGACGCAGTTCTCCCATAACCGCGATTGGCTTTCGTGGATCCCCAGCGACACGGATTCACCCAGTGGCGTGCCGTAGTGTCCGGGCTCGAGCCCCTGATCGTACAATCCGTGGCCGCCTTCATGGATGCAGCTGAACAGGCACGAAGGCAGATCGTGTTCATACACCCGGGTGGTGACCCTGACGTCCGTCGGATGAAACGAAGTGGTGAAGGGATGCGCAGAGAGATCCAACCGGCCCTTTTCGAAGTCATAGCCCATCGCAATCAAGACAAGGCGGCCGAATTCCATCTGCCGCGCCTGGTCATAGGCATGGTAGAGAAATGTGTCGTCGATTTGGATTGGACTCTGTTGAATGCGCTTGAGTAACGGCACGAGACGCGTCTTGAGCTGCGCAAACAACGGCCGCAAGCCGGCAACAGTCGAACCCGGCTCGTACACATCGAGCAGGGCGTTGTAGGGCGTCTCGGCAAACCCGAGATACTGCGCTTCCTCGCGTTTGAGCGACAAGACCGTGCGCAGGTTGGGAAGGAAGGCCTTGAAATCGTTTTGCGTCTTGGCTTCCGCCCAGACCTGTTGCGCGAGGGAACATTCGCGGCTCAGGCGCGTGACAAATTCGGAAGGAAGTTTTTTTGCGCGGCTATAGTCGCGCCACACCTCGCGCAGCAGCGCGCTGGATGACTCGTCCCACAGTTCTCCATCCGCTTCCAG
>DATELB010000032.1:0-3823 GCA_035277085.1 Nitrospira sp.
CTCCTGAGTCCGTTTCTGCTCGGTGATATCGAAATTCACTCCGGTAAGACGCACCGGTCGCCCTGACGAATCCCGGATCCACAGCCAACGGCCGACCAGCCACCGGATTTCGCCATTCGGTCTGACGATGCGGAACTCCCGGTCCTCCGCATCGCCGCTCGTTCGCGACTGGTCGACGGCTTGAACCATCATGTTTCGATCGTCCGGATGGAGATAGCGCTCCCATGCCGCCTGGGTGTTGCCGAAGTCCGCCGGCGTGAGCCCATACATGGCATACAGCTCGGGGCTCCATGAATTGACCCCTGTTTCCAGATTCCAGTCGAACGAGCCGATGTTCGACGACTGCTGTGCCAACGCCAGCCGCTCTTCGGTCACACACAGACCCTTTGCAAGCTCCTCGGCGCGTTGCCGTGCCCTCTGCATGGCATGACCAAACGCCAGGAATGTCAGGCCGGCTGCGGCATAAATGAATATCCCGACTTGTTGGGAGACATCACTGACGTGGAATGAAAAGCGCGGTGGAATGAAAAACCAAACCGCTGCGAGCCCTCCCAGCACGGTCGCCGTCAATCCGGCGGCCAAGCCTCCATACCACGTCGCAAACGCAATTGCCGCGAAAAAGGTCACGTAAGGAAGTTGATCCCCAAGGAAGGGGTCGACGGCAAGACGGCAGGCCAGTGCAATGGTGCTGGCAACCAACGCAGCCACCTGCCCTGCGATCATGGAACGTGTGATGGAGTCGTCGCGGGTCATTTTTTCTACTGCGCTGGAGAACGCGCCACGCCCCACACGCGGTCAGCTGCCGGGTGATTCTTTTATGCCCGTCAGACGATGTAAGTTGTTGTCGGAGCGAAAGAAGTATAGTGGGTTTTTCTTCGCGCAAACCCCTAGGGAGATCCCTAGTTTTGGCTGGATTCCCTCAACAAATGAGGAAAATACCGAGGTGAGGTCAGCAGAAGGAGCCACTCACGGTCGTTCTGCCTTTCAGCACGGAGGCCGGTAGATCTCCATCATTTCGATGTTGAGGGTCGCCGGATAGAATTCCCCGAAACGGTTCATCACCCACCCTTTGTTGGCGTGAACTTCCTTGAGCAGAATCGGCTGGGCAATATACTTCGGACACACCGGGGATATGACGACGAACTGATGTGACGCGCTCGTCCGTTCGCTCCAGTAACAGTCGTAAACCTGCACCTGCACCGCTTGATCGCCAAGCATGGCCTGGTCCGGCGGTTGGGCTCCACACGTCATGTTGCCGTTCAACACGAGCATCAAAAACAGGGCAATGGCATTCATGATGGACTCCTGCAACAGGCCCAATGCGTAGCGACCGACAACCAACTGCGCGGTCGCTCTTGTCATTAATGAAAGGTCTGCAAGAACAATTCCGAAGGGCATCACCAGCGCCGTACTCTGCGATCTTCAATAAAGAGCGCCTCTGAGAATCTTCTGGGGGTACGGATAGTGCCTTCCTCATACAGGTGCCGGACAAGTTGTCCGTGGCACGCTCATTCAGTCCACTGGGAATGATAAACAGCGGCCAACTGGAGGTTCGGGAGGGACGGCACAGGTAGAAACTAGGGGCAATCGATACAAGACCCAGGGTTATCGAGCGGCAAGAAAAATCTGACCTGTGTTCACGATGAACGGGCAGTTTCAGATTTGAAGTACAGCGAGCCGTGATGAAGCGAATCAAAGATCCAGTGAAGGAGCCTCGCCGTCCTGACCCTCCTCCCCAGAAGGAACCGCCGTCGAAGATCGAGCCCATAAAGGAACCGCCTGATCGGAGCAAGAAATGGAGGCTTCAAATCTGAGATGTGTGAAATCCGCTGAGAAAGCTATGCGGCTTGGGTTCCGTAGTGCTTGAACAACTGCACTTCGTAGGCGGGAGTGATCAGCTTCGAGGGATCATAGGCCGGCGCGGATTCAATCGCCGATTGAGCAAGGAGAACCGCCACGGACCGCTCGGCCCAGCTAATGTGGTCGACGCGCATGGCCTGCAGCAGCACTTTTTTTCCCGGCAGCCAGTTTCTGGTATCGACTTCGATGTAGCGAACGGTCCAGGTGTCGTCGTCGACGACGAGGTCCTCGACATGCCCTACGGCGCCGTTCGTGGCGTGAATGTCATAACCGGTCACTTCTGTGCTGCTGCGTAAATGGGGATTCTTCGGCGCGTCGGCAGGAAGCGTCGTGTCGATCGGCAAAGGCGGCGTCTCAGGGTACGGCACCCCGCTCCCCCATCCGGTCGGCCCCGGCTCCCAATAAGGCGCCCATTGGAAGTGACGGAAGTAGGCTTCTTCGTAATCGCGCGACAGGGGCTTGGCCGCCTCGATCGGCGGAGCCTTCCGGATCTGCTCTTTGGTGAGCGACACCTTCATGGTGCGATGGGCGTCGTTGATCTCGGCAACCGCGGCGGGGGCCAACAGCACTTCACGGCTTAACAGCCATCCACCCGCCTTGACCACCAGATAGCGGACGGCCCAGTTCCGGTCATCGAAATAGACTTCCTGGACGCTGCCGATTTCGCCGTCAGTGGCAAGAATCGTCAACTCAGTCAGTTCACGGATACGGCGAAGTTGTTTCACGGGAATTACTCGTCGCTCACGCTCACTCCGACAGTGATGGGGAGGACAGCGAGGCGCTGGTGCCTGTCAGGCTTGCAGCCCGGCAGCGCAGAATGGTTTCGATCAACCGGTCGGCTGCGGAGTCCTTGGTCAAATAGGCGGCGGCGCCTGATTCCCGCATTGCGCTCTCGTGCTCACCCCCGTCATGCATGGATAGGCCGATGACGACCATAGAGGGGAACTCCCGCTTGATCCGCTTGGACGCTTCCACGCCGTCCATCCGCGGCATGTTGACGTCCATCACCACGACGTCGGGCTTCAAGGCGGCAGCCAGCGAAACCGCCTCGTGGCCATCGGCCGCTTCGCCGACGACTTGCAGTTCCGTATGATAGCGCAGGACGCTGGAAAGGCCGTTTCTGACCAGCGCATGATCGTCCACGAGCAAAACGCGAATCCGTGGCTGCTCCTCAACCGCCCCCTTCTGTTTGAGCCGCTGCCCGCTTCCGAACGCCGATTTTTCCGCACGAAGGCCGGCGTAGTCAGGTTCAGCCGGCGCCTGCTGCACCCGCTGGACCGAGGCGCTTCTCGGCGCAGCTGCCGGAAGCGGCAGGCTGAGCGTAGCGCTCGTGCCCTTGCCGGGAGTGGACTTGAATTCAAACGTTCCCCCTAACGCGCGCATGCGTTCGCCGATGCTGAACAATCCGAATTTCGAAGACAGGCTTTGCGCCGGCGCGGACGCTTGATCCGATCCAAGACCTTCATCCATGACGGAAATCACAAGCCGTCCCTCGCGCTGCTCCATCCTGACCGCCGCCTGATCGACGCGCGCATGCTTAGCCACATTGATCAGCAACTCTCTGATGGATTGAAAAATCAGCACGGACTGGTCTTCCGGCAACGTCACCGTGGTGCCGGGTTGGACCTCCACCTGCACCGAGAGTTGATACTGCTGGCGCATCTGGTCGGCCAACCACTTGAGCGCCGCAGTGAGCCCGAATTCATGCAGCGCCATCGGCGTCAACTGGGCGACGAGAGATCGGGTGTACGTCAGCGCCTGTTGGAGAATATCGTCGGACTCGCCAAGCCAGCTTTCGACTTCGGCATCCTCCATGCGGGAGCGGGACTGGGATACTTTTAGACGAGCGCACACCAGCAGCTGGGCGAGATAGTCGTGCAGATCGGTCGCAATGCGCCGCCGCTCCCGCTGTTCCGCGATCGTCAATTCTGACGCCAACTGGCGCAGGAGCGTTTGAGACTGG